>CAYMWM010000093.1:8405-13780 GCA_964394185.1 uncultured Smithella sp. | reverse complement strand
GGCGATCATTCGCACAATTACCTGATCGCACCGGCGACGAAACGTCAACGCTGGCACGCGGATAATTTCATCGCCCTTGTTCAAAAAATGATGGATAATTACCGCGCGGGAATCACTCCCGGCAAACTCGTGGAAATCCTGCTCGATCTGGCACGGTCCCGCGACTGTGAATTTCAGATTCTGCCCGGCTGCGAACACGGCATAGGGATGTTCGGCGATGAGTGGCGCGTCGGCGCAACCATTAATCCCGATATGCCCTACTGGACCGATCCGAATCATGTTTATCAGGAAAATGAAATGGTCGTCCTGGCGATGCAGTACGCCGCGCCGGAAGATGGTATCGGTTTCCGCTATGAAAACGATCTTCTCATCACCAAAGACGGCTGCGAACTGATGTCGAAATATCCCTTCGGCATTGAAGAAATATCATAAACGCAACAAATCTTCCCCTGTTCATCCAAGTCTTTTTGACTTGGATGAACATAATAAAACTATAATCAATTGATGAACGATCGAGTCCAAAAGACTCGATCGAAGTTGAGCTTTTGCCCTGACAATGAATGTCAGGACGAGCAATAATTTTCTGTCATTGTCAATTCACAACTGTGTAATTTTATGCTAGGGTACAACCCGCAATCGTTAAATAATCTGTTTTGTAAACAGATAAAAAACCTGAAAAATTTATACAGACTGTACAGATAATTTTGGTGTAATGAATATTATAAATAGAAAGCGAATTTTAGCCAAAATGCACCTTCAGAAAAGTATTTTTGACCTGGTTAAAATTATCATTCTTCTCATTTTCATCAATATCATTACGATAAGTATCGTTTATTATTGTGTATCAAACAATGATTATTCTATATTGCGAAATAAATTCTTTAGCGCAGTTGTTTTGGGTTCTATCATATTATCTTTTTTTATCTTCTATATTTGGCGTAACACACCCAAAATCTATCTAATAGGCTTAGTTGCACCAAGATGGCAAACCACTATAACGCATTTTCTCAGAAAAATTGGTTATGAATTAACTGATTCCAACTCGCATAGTTTATCATTTATTAAAAGCGCAAATGGTTTAAAAGATTTTCTTATTAGGTATCTATCTACGAAATGCGTTATTATAGAAGATGAGGAAATGCTCTATGCTTGCATGTGGACCGAACACAGACAAGAACGTGCCGTTGACATCATACCTACAGGCAAGTCGGAGATAAGACTTATCAAAGAAGCATTGTACACAAATAAAGAAAAAAATGACGAATCGCAATCCGCCAATTTAAAATTGTATAAACAAACAGACAAGGGGATAAAACTTGAAATGGAATTTCTTCATGCTGACAATAGCATTGAGAAATTCAGTGTTACTGAACCGATAGCTGTAAAAAAAGTTTTATCTTGGCCGTGGGATTCTGAATTAACAGAAGCAGAGTCTTTAAAACGAGTATCACCAACCGTTTCGCTTACATATTCGGAAAAGAAATATAATTTGTGGGCATCTGTTATTCATAAGGTGGGCGACGACTTTGAATTTATAGTTTGTCTTCAGCATAAAAAAATAATTGAAGGAAAAAAGAAATCAGCTGAGTTGCAAGAACAAGATGTACAAGTTGCGCAGGCAGATGCAGTACCCATTAGTAAATTACCAGAATTATTCCATTTATTTTACACTGGTGATTTTGATACATTAGCTAAAAAAATTGATGAACGATAACAAAAGCAACCAGGCAATTTTAACCCTTTGGCTAATTTTTATTGAATTTGGACCATTGAACCTTTGCGAAAAATACAATGTTTAAGGGCTGTTCCCCTTCTATCCGTTCATCGTTATAATTTTCGTCCTCGCTTCGTCGCTCATAAAATCCCACAGGCCTATTTGTTTGAGTGTCTCCACTCTGGGAATGCCCGATGTGTTCCAGCCGCGCTGGGCGTAATACACACCGATAAGTTTTTTCAATTCCTCTTTTTTATGCCGCATCAAAATTTCCCGTTTTTCTGCGGTCTGCATTTTTTGGATGTCGGCAAGCGGTTTTGCCAGAAAGTTGCTTAACTGCTGATCGTTGTATACCTTTTCTTTTTCATAAAGGGCGTCCTCCGTAGGACCAATCGCCCTGTCCGGAATCCAGTCGTGCTCGCCCGTATGTTTTTCATAGGCCATCACATTCATGACGCGCTGGAGGTTAATATCGCGGTCGGTCTGCTCGAAGATTTTCTCCCAGGTCATGTTGGTGCCCAGCATGCCGTTATAAAAATCTGCGTAGATTTCCTGGGATGCGGGGTTAATGTAGATATCCGTATCCTTGCGCGTGCCGGAATCGGGATTGAAAACATCCACCCACGGCAGTTTGCACAAGCCGAGATTATCATTGCCCAGGCGAACGCGCGGATACGTGATAAGCGCTTTAGCCTTGGCCTCGAAGGTCGGGAACGCGCCCAGCAAATCCACCTTGACGAGCCAGGCTGCGGCATGATGCGCGCCGATATCGCTGGCGGCAGCATAGGAGGCCTGCATGGATAAGGACCGGTGCGTCCGGTAAAGCGAAAAAGGCAGACCCTTGGTGTGCATGGCAAACTGCTCCAGCTCTTTGCGGGAATTTTGTTTGCCCGTTCGCTCCTCGTATCTCTCCCCGATCCACTTGATGAGTTCCAGCATGCCTAGGGCGGCAATGCTGCTCAGCGCCGTCTTTCTCAACGCTAAATCATGAATAAACTGCAGGGCGGCCTGTTCATCGCCCCATTTAAGTTCAAAGCCGTCGGTGTCGTCTTTTGTCAGATAATTGCGCTGGTAGCACTCCATGACAAAGGCCATGATGACGGCGGTTGTGATGGTGTCGATACCATAATTATCGCAGTGCCAGTTGGCTTCCATGATAAATTCGGGATTCCACATGCCGAGATTGGAACCAAAACCGGCGGCTGTTTCATACTCCGGCCCGTCAACCCATACCTTTTGACCCTTGTGTTCGCCGGAGACGAGCGTCACCCAGCCGCCCTTGGTGCATCTGAGATTGCATCCCGGAAAACAGCCGTCCATGCCCCGGTGATCGAAAAGATGTTCGGCATAGGTTTTGCCGCAGATTTTTTCCGCCTGCGGATGAGTGCCATACTGATAATTATGCACAGGCAGGGATTGGTAGTCGTCTTTGTTCATGAAAGTTATCAAGCCTGCCGACCCCTTGCGATACATCTTGAGCGATTGAGGATCGACTTCCTTGACAATCTTGTGCAGTTTTGTGCCGGATTGCTTTACCTTCTCCCAGTCAGCCGCGCCGTAAGGATTTTCGCCGTGCGGGTAAGTTGAAAGAATAACGACGGCCCTGATATTTTTTTGCATCATGACCGTGCCCAGGCCCGTGCGGCCGGCCTGCTTTGTCCTGAACAGGCCCTTTGTTCCATCCACAGGTTTCGCGGCATCATAGTAATGGCTGTTAATGCAGCCGTATGTCGTATTAGCCGCGCCGATGCCGGTCGTCAGAAAAACGATGTTTTTCTTTTCATGACCGGCCTGAACAAATTGTTCGACAATGGCTCTTTCCAGATCAAAGACTTGATCCATATCAGGGGCTTTGGTTATGAATATTTCATGATTAAAATCATCGATAACAATCATGGTATTTTCTTCGCCGATACCGGTAATTTCGAGGGCATCGAAACCCGCGTATTTTAAATAAGCGCCGAAATGCCCGCCGAAATTCGAAACACCAGGAATATGCGTCAGAGGAGACAGTGATATCGCCATGCACTTACTGGTGCCCGGAAACTGCGGAATGCCGCCCAGCGGTCCCGGAGAAAAGATAAGCGGATTTTCGGGAGCATCGGCTGTTGTTCTGGCGTTGATTTTTTTGTGCAGCAGATACAGCCCCAGGCCGCGCCCGCCAATGAAGAAATCGCGAACCTGTGCATCCAGCGGCTGCGGGTCAATTTTGCCGGTTCCCAAATCAATGCTCAGAATCTGGTTGGCATAACCATGATTCAGCGGTGTTTTTATATATTTCATAATCTGTTCCTTAAAAAATAATTATCGAAAACTAGAGTAATATTAAAAAAAAATCAGTGATAAAAAGACATTAAGAAAGTCCCGCTCTTCATTGATTTCTGTGAGTATTAATCAGAATAATCTCTATTGGCCGGATTCGTGAATATCGGGAGAAAAGAAAAGGACATTTTAATTATTATAGTGCGCGTCCGTTGTTACGGACGCGCATTATTTTCAGTTTACTCGTTCATCGCGTATTCGCCGTTTAATGCAAATACATACTCTTTCCAGATTTTGCTGTACTGGGCATCATCACCCTGCACCCTGATGAGCATGATTTCCTTGCAGTAAGCGCGCTGTTCATCTTTGGTGTTGGGCATTCCGTAGATTTGCAGGGCGAAGCGGGAGAAATCGCGCACCATGAAATCAAAAATCTGATTGATGATATCCGTATCTACTTTATCAAACGCGGCCTGTTCCAGAATAAGCTGGCCGTAAACAACGATTGAGAACATCTCGCCCAGCGGCAGCGACCACGACGGATCCATGTCCTGAGCCTTGTCCGGCCCGGCTTTTTCCAGCATTTCCTTGAACAGATTAATCTGCTCAATAAAGCGGGACACATTCGGAAGCTGCTTGTTGGCTTCAAAAACCGGTTTGTAATCATGGAACTGAACCGAACCAAGGCCTTTGGTCGGTCCCTGATTGAACAGGAACATATCGTCTTTTGTGGAAAAATCAGGCGCGACCGGAGCATAGGCAACCGGGTTGAAGAAGTAGTTCTTCATGAACTTGCGAATGAGCTGAACATTGACATGAACGGTGCCTTCCAGTTTGGATGGTCCGCGGATATCGCAGGCGCCCAGTGAGAAGAAAGTATCCTTTTCAAAACCTTTAGCGGCAATGACTTCCCAAAGCAGGTTGATGACTTCCTCGGCCTGCAGCGTGACTTTCATCTTGCTGGTGGGATTGAAAAGCAGGTAGCGTCTGTCTTTTTCATTGGCATTGCGGAAATAGTCTGTTGCACGGCGCTGATAAAGTTTCATGCCGACAATGCGCAGCCAGGCATCCATAAAATTCTTTATGACATGCGGCATATTGGTTACGGGCATACCGTAAAGTACACGGTTTGCCGCGTGAGTAATGGCTTCATAAAAACAGTGTTCCGTCACGCCGATGGACGCGGGACCGATATTGAATTTGCCGATGTTCACGGTATTGAGCGACGAATCCCACGCATGGGGTCCGCGTGAAAGAATGTCGTCCTCGGTGATGGGATAATCATGGAGCGCAAAGTTGGAGACGTATTCCTGATGGGAAATAACGTTCTTCTTTAACTCATAAGCTTTATTCAGATAATTGGTGACAAAGAAAACATAATCGTCGCTGCCGTCCTTGA
>CAYMWM010000093.1:0-8342 GCA_964394185.1 uncultured Smithella sp. | reverse complement strand
CCCAAGTGCCGTCTTTTGCCGGTGTCAGCGCCGTTTCGGTGGAATAAATATCCGCGCCGTGCGTCCGTTCGGAAAGACCAAAGGCGAATATCGCGCCTTTTTTCAGCAACTCCGCGGCCTTCTTTTTGGCCTTTTCATTAGGGCTCATCCAGATGGGACCAAGCCCCAGAATAGTAACCTGAAAACAATACCAGTAACCCAATCCGTAAAAAGCCAGAAGAGAACTATATTCGCTGTTGCGCGCGGTATCCCAGCGGCAATCAGGGTCACCGCCGCCGTAGCGGCTGGGTGTCAGCAGTTTGGCGAAGATTTGTTCCTTGCCGATAAAATCAACAAATTCACGATACCATACTTTCTTATTGAAATCTTCCGTCAGCCTGGTTTTGCCAAACTTCTCGAAGAAGGCTATGGTTTTGTCCATAATGGCCTTTGATCCCGCGTCGGCCATGAGACTCTTGTACTTTTTCGGCTGTAATAAATAATTCATGTGACCCTCCTTTTACTTGCTGTTAAACTTTTAACTTCACGCTGTCTTCAATAATTTTTATAATCGTTGATAATCTACGCTATTTTTGAAAAAAGGTCTAATGATAAGATAGACGTATAGAGCAATCTTATTTCAAACGAGAGATCAGAAATAACAGAATCAATTCAGCACTTTACAAATTAGAACATTTCTCAACGATAACGGGAATCTTTGCTTATTTTTTTGAAAGATACTCGTGAATCGCGTTGGCCGCTTTGCGTCCCGCGGCCATCTTTCATTTCTCCTCTTTGAGAAAAAGATACTTCTTTTATGATTTGCCGAAACAGCGGCAAATCATAAACCATGATTAAAAATCGCGGGGCAACTGATCGAGTTGGGCCAAAGAAAATACCGGTCCGTCTTTACAGACATACTGGCTGCCCACATTGCAGCGGCCGCATTTGCCTATTCCGCATTTCATGCGCATTTCCAGCGAAGTTAGAATATTCTCCTTGGAAAATCCCAAGTCGAAAAAGACCGGTAATGTAAACTTGATCATGACGGGCGGTCCGCAGATAACAGCCACCGCATTCTTGGGTGACGGTGCGGTGTCCTTACAAACGGCGGGAACAAAACCTTCCCTGCCTTTCCATGTTTCATTGCCTTTATCCACTGTAATGATCGTTTTTATGTCATCCCTCTTCTCCCATTCGGACAGTTCGTCCTTGTAAAGGAGCAGGCCGGGAGTCCTCGCGCCGTATACAACGGTAATTTCTCCGAACCGTTTACGGTTATCTTTGTAAAGCATGTAATTGATCAGCGACCGCAGAGTTGTAAAGGCGAAACCGCCGCCGACCACCACGATATTCTTGTTCTCCAGAAATTCAATCGGCCATGAATTGCCCAGAGGACCGCGTAATCCTATTTGCGCGCCTTCATCCAGGTCATGCAAGGCGGCTGTCACCAGGCCCGGAACAACCGCCCCGGCTCTCTGCACGGTAAATTCGACGTAACCCGGATCCGTCGGGGAAGAGGCAATGCCTATGGGCGATTCACCCCTGCCGAAAATGGACAGTTCGCCGAATTGTCCGGGCGTGTATTTAAATTTTTCTTCATCTTCCTTGTTCAGAAATGTCAGCCGAAATGTTTTGATATCATTGGTATCGACTTCCGTGGTGATCTTAGCAATCTGAACCGGCATCGGTAAGTATGGATTGTTATTTGACATCTCTTTTCCTCAAAAATGTTTTTTCAATACACGCAACTTATGTATTCAGCGCTTCTTCAACAATCGAATAGATATCGATGTTGACCGGGCAGGAACGCGTGCAGCGTCCGCAGCCGACACAAGAAATCACGCCGTACTTTTTCACATGATAAGAATATTTGTGATTCACCTTCTGTCTTAATCTCTGATAGACCTGCGTTCTGGGATTGTGACCGCTCGCTTCCAAAGTGAAATCAGTAAACATGCAGGCATCCCATACCCTGCGTCTTGTTCCCTTGCCGAAAACCGTATCGTCGCAAATGTCAAAACAATAGCAGTTCGGACAGACGAAGGTACAGACGCCACAGCTCAGGCAGGCCGATGATGCTTTCGTCCAAAAATCGGTGTTGCCGAATATATCTTCCAGTTTCTTGGCAATGACATTCTGATCGATGCACAGGAAACGCGTTTTATATTCTTTACCCTTACGCAGGGTTTCCTCATAATAGGCCTCGTCATCCTTCCCCGCGTCAACAAGAGTTTTGAGCCCTGCGATAAGTTCCTCTCCCTTTGGCGTAATGTCCTTGAGCAACAATTCCTCATCTTTCTTAACCATAAATATATCACTGCCTTCGGGATCGGCGGCATAAATGCCCAGCGAATTGTAGAAATCGGCCGCGTCAACCGGCTGGTTCAAATCGTATGCGTAACCGAAAATGGTTGTTGCTTTTCTTCTCTGGTCCCAATAGGGATCAACGATTCCCGCAGCATTGAAATGAATGTCCATAATGGAGAAACTTCTGACATCGCAGGGACGCACGCCAAAAAGAAACACGGGTTTAGAATCCATTTTCACCGCTTCGGCCTCGGATACAGGCTTGCCCACCTGATATTTTAGAAAGTCCTCCTTTTGGGGGAAAAAAGCTCCCTTGGGACTTATAATGGTGTTATAAAAATTCAGATCGACTTTTTGCGGATTTTTAATCTCAGCGAAGTTATGGCCGGAGGCTTCCTTGACGGGAGCAATAAGCGCCCCCTTTTCCATCAACGCCGCTGCCAGTTCGGAAATTTTTTTTATTGCTGTTTTTTTCAACACAAACTGCTCCTTACTCCAGAATTTTATCTGAATCTTCGACCCGGAAATTGACCAGCGCAGGCTTGTCTTCGATACTCATGCCGGACGCTTGTTTAAACATCTCCTCGCATTCCTTGGCCACTTTTTTATGGAAAAGATATAGAGGAATATCCACCGGACAGGCACGCGAACACTCGCCGCAGTCGACACAACGCCCGGCCAGATGCTGAAAACGTGTCAGATGATACATGATGTTACCGGGTGATTCCGGAGCCTTATCCGCCCATTTGGGTTTGAACTGGTCAATAAAGCAGGGATCGCAATAACACATCGGACAGGCTTTACGGCAGGCGTAACAACGAATGCATTTATCAAGCTGACTCTTCCAGAATGTCCAGCGGGCATCTTTGTCCATCGTCTCATACTCCGCCAGAACATCATAGGGAGAAACGATTTTCTGTCCGTGAATTTCTTCGCCCAGCAAAATATCGTATAAAACAGGATTATAAATGCCGCAGGTGGTCTTGCTGTCAATGACTTCGCCGGTCTTGGAATTTTTCATGCCAAAAACGGGAATTCCCAGCAACACGAGATTTTCTCTTCTGACTTTTTCTTCCTGAATCAGCTGAACAACGGCGCGGCTGTCGGCTGCCTTCACGGCAATGGCGATTTTTGTTCCCTGCGGATAACGGCCAAGATAGCGGGCCATGTTGTAAGTGCAGTATTCGTTGAATACGATATTATCCGTATCGGCAATGCTTTTTGCCGCGTAGGGCATCGGATGTTTCTCATCGAATCCCCTGCCGTAGGCCAGCACAACCGTTACTTCGCAGGACTCCAACAGCCTTTTTGCTTCCTTCTTCAAATTTTCTTCGATTTTTTTAAAATCAGTCATATTTTCTCCCAACCCTACTCTTTGATCTTCATCTTCGTCTGGGGGCCAAGATTCTTAATTTGATTTGTAAACTCCTCAATCACCTCGGCAAACCGGTTGCCTTCGGAAGCAGAAATCCATTCCACCCGGAATCTCCCCGGATCTATTCCTGCGAATTCTAGAATCTTTTTAGTCGTGGCAAGCCTTCTGCGCGCGTAGAGATTACCGGTATTATAATGGCAATCACCGGGATGGCATCCGCCGACCAGGACTCCGTCCGCGCCCAGTTGAAGTGCTCTGAATATAAAGGAGGGGTTGATACGGCTTGAGCACATCACCCGGACAACCCGGACATTCGGCGGATACTGCAATCTGGTTGTGCCGGCAAGATCCGCTCCTGTATATGTACACCAGTTACAGGCTATACCCAATATTCTCGGTTCAAAATCCATAAATTATTTCCTTTCGCTAAGAAAAAACATCTGCCTTTATTACACGCCGCGCAAAAATGTCCATATGCGCGGCGCGCAAAAACTTCGGAGTTAGGTGCATATTCTAACACGCCGCAAAGACGAAAGTCCGAAGCGCAAAAAAGCAGATGGGCGTTTTTCAACGACATAATCAAAACTCCATTAAGCCTTCCATTTCCGCCAGGACCTGTTCGTTGGTAAAATGACGGGCGATAATCGCCGATGTCGGACAGCCCGCCGCGCAACTGCCGCATCCTTTACACAACGCCTCGTTAATTTCAGAAACCTTCTTGTCGGGATTGTATGAAGGAGCGCCGTAAGGACATACGCGCACGCAGTTCTGACAACCGCAGCATGCCGCCGGATTGACCATCGCCGTTGTCGCGTCAAGCTCCATTTTATCCTTGACAACGATTGTCAAAGCTTCCGCCGCCGCGCCGTTGGCCTGAGCCACGGTATCGGGAATATCCTTCGGGCTCTGGCAAACACCCGCGATAAAAACACCTTCGGTCATGGTCGCCAGGGGCGCCAGTTTGGGATGCCGCTCCATGAAAAATCCCTGTTTGTCGGTGCTCAGATTGAAGAGCCTTGCGACTTCCTTGGAATCTTCCCGGGGCACAATGGCCGGTGAAAGAACAACCATATCCACAGGAATCTTCATAAATTTGCTGGTAATCGTATCTTCCGCTTCCATGATCAGGCGTCCGGGTTCGTCTTCATTCTCGGTAACGCGTGCCCCTTTGCCTCGGATAAACTTGACATTTTCTTCTATCAATCGGTTGTAAAATTCTTCGTAACCCTTGCCTGCCGCTCTCATATCGATATAAAACTGGTAAACATCGGCAGACGTTTTTTCCTTGAAGAGATGGGCAAATTTAAGCGAATACATGCAGCATACACGGCTGCAATGTTCCTGATAATTTTTATCGCGGCTGCCGATGCAGTGCAGGATGGCGATGGATTTCGGCTCCGATCCGTCTCTGAGCGTAACCTTGCCTCCGGTGGGACCGGCGGAATTGAAAAGTCTTTCCACTTCCAGTGCGCTGTATACGCCCGGATATTTGCCATAGCCATATTGAACCAGCGGTTTGGTATCCATCAGATTGTAACCGGTCGCCACGATGACGGCTCCGACTTTGACCGTACTGAAGGTATCCTGCTGTTCGAAATCAATGGCATTCTGTTCGCAGACTTTTTGACAAAGTTTGCATTTACCTTTGAGAAAATACGTACAAGCATTTTTATCGATAACCGGTTTTTGCGGCACGGCCTGCGGGAAAGGAATGTAAATCGCTTTTCTTTTCACCAGCCCCTCATCCCATTCGGAAACGCCTTTGCCGGGACATTTTTCGGTACAGGCCAGACAGGCGTTACACTTGTCATGATCGACATAGCGGGCATTCTGTTTAATCGTAATGTCAAAATTACCCACATAGCCCTTGACCTCGGTTACTTCACAATAGGTCATCATCTTGATGTTCTTGTTCTGCAGGACCGCATCCATCTTGGGTGTCAAAATACAGGCTGAACAATCAAGCGTGGGAAACGTTTTATCAAACTGGGCCATATGACCGCCTATAGTGGAATTTTTTTCCACGAGATATACTTTTCTGCCGGTATTGGCCAGTTCCAGAGATGCCTGTATCCCGGCAATACCGCCGCCGACAATCATCACATCAGGATTGACGTTAATGACACGCGAGCTCAGCGGTGCCAGGTTGCGCGCGCGGTAAACGGCGCCGTTCAACAGCGCTTTGGCTTTCGATGTGCCTTCTTCGATATCATGAGTTACCCAGGAAAGCTGTTCACGGATATTGACAATGGTCAGCAGGTATTGATTCAAACCGGCATTTTCAATGACCTTGCGGAAGGTTTTTTCATGCATCAGAGGAGAACAGGCCGTTACAATCACGCGATCCAGCCTGTATTGTTTGATATCGTTGGCAATCATCTCCTGCCCCGGTGTTGAACACATGAACTTGTAGTCCCTGGCAATAACAACATCCGGAAGTGTCGCCGCGAATTCCGCAAGCTCGCTTACCCGAACCGTCTTGGCTATATTCAAACCGCAGTGGCAAACAAAAACACCAATTCTGCTCATAATTTCTCCCTACTTTTTTCCTTCAGAATCATCATTCTGTCTTTTATATTTTCAACCGCATTATACGCTGCAGGCATCCACAACCGGCTCGTCGATATTGATATCCAGGCTTTCCAGAACAAGTTCCGTGACATCCTTCACTTTAATTTTATCATCAGCGTTGAGTGTCCGGACACTGTCTTCAAACATCGTAATGCAATAAGGACACGATGTAGCCAGAATAGATGCTCCCGTTGATAACGCCTCTTCTATGCGCAAATCACTTAAACGCTCTCCCTTGAGTTTTTCCATCCACAATCCGCCGCCGCCGCCGCCGCAGCACATGCTTTGTTCGCGGTTGCGCTTCAGTTCGACAAACTCCACGCCCGGTAAGGCTTTAAGAATATCGCGCGGTGCGTCATAAACGCCGCTGTGCCGTCCCAGATAGCAGGGATCATGATAAGTGACATTGATGCCGCCAAAATCCTTCTTGGGGACCAGTTTGCCATCTTTAATCTTCTTGTCAATTATTTGACTGAGATGGAGGACTTCATAATCCTGCCCGTAATCTTTTTTAAATGACGCCAGGCAATGGGGTGATACGGTGATTATTTTGCTTACGCCGTTAGACATAAAGAAATTCAAGTTATTGCCCTTCAGCCTTTCGAACAGCCCCAGATCACCGACCTTTTTCAAGCTTTCGCCGCAACAGTTGACATCCACCGACGGCAACCCCCAGCTCAAACCAGACAGATTCAAGACCTCAGACGCCGCCCTGGCCAGTTTGACATTGCGGGGATCGAAACAGACGGTGCAGCAGCTGAAAAACAAATATTGGGTGTCTTTGGTGTAAAGAGGATATTTTCCCTTCGTCCAGTCGTTCCGTTTGGCCTGATCGCCCGACCAGGGATTTCCTCTGGCCGACATCGAACCGACAAAAGCGCGCAGGGACTGCGGAAGCATGCCGCCGCTGCTGTAAACGTTGCGGATGGCCGTAACCACATCAATAAGTTCGACACCGCGGGGACATCTGTCCACACAGAATTTGCATGTAGAGCAACCCCACATAAAATCCTCAATGCCGTCCAAACCAAGCTGGCCGTAGCGGACTAGTTTGCGAATATTGAAGTGGGTGATCGGCGTCCATGGACAGGTTCCGCTGCAGGTTCCGCACTGATAACATTTTTTCAGCGCTTCGCCACCGGCATCCATTATCGCCTGGGACATTTCCAGGTAAGGGGTAACTGCTTGTGACATTATTAATCTCCCATCATTTACGAGTCATTGATCAGAAAAAAATACGAATTTTTTTAACAGAAAAAAGAAATCGCAAAATCCAATTTGACAAAAACATTATACAGTTGATACTCTGAATTTTTAAAAAAAGGGAACCCTAGGGTTCCCTAAAAAACAATTTTTTAAAGAATCGGGTATTCTTTCTAATATTCCGGTGTCAACTTATCCAATTCCGCCAGAGAAAATACCGGACCGTCTTTGCAGACATACTTGCTACCCACATTGCAGCGTCCGCATTTACCGATTCCACACTTCATTCTCATTTCCAGGGAAGTGAGAATATTTTCCTTGGAGAAACCCAGATCAAAAAATACCGGCAGCGTGAAACGGATCATTACCGGAGGTCCGCAAATAACCGCCACGGCGTTTTCTTTGCTGGGAGCTACTTCCTTGCATACGGCAGGGACAAAACCTTCTTTGCCTTTCCAGTTGGCATCGCCCTTATCAACGGTAACGTTCAGATTTAAATCCGTTCTTTTTCCCCACTCGACCAGTTCATCTTTATAAAGAAGCAGGCCGGGATTTCTTGCCCCGTAAATGACCGTGATATTGCCAAAGCGTTTGCGATTGTCCCCGTAAATCATGTAGTTAATCAGAGACCGCAGGGTTGTGAAAGCGAATCCGCCGCCGACAATAACAATATTTTTGCCCTCCAGAAATCCCAGCGGCCAGGAATTTCCCAATGGCCCGCGAATTCCCATGACAGTTCCCTCTTCCATTTCATGAAGCGCTGAAGTAACCACACCGGCTTTCTGTACGGTGAATTCAACATAACCTTTCTGCGTAGGAGACGAGGCAATGCCGATGGGCGACTCGCCCTTGCCGAAGATGGAAAGTTCGCCGAATTGTCCGGGAATATAGGCGTATTTCTGTT
>CAYMWM010000092.1:10844-14034 GCA_964394185.1 uncultured Smithella sp. | reverse complement strand
GAAGATTTATGAATGTCTTGCGTGAAAAAACGTGGTCTCCTTATGCCGCCGGCGCATTGGCGGGTCTTTTGCTTATCCTTTCAGTGTTGATTTCAGGAAAGTATTTCGGCGCTTCGACGACCTTTGTCCGCGCCGCTGGATTGATTGAGCAAAGCGTCGCGCCGGATAAGGTTGCCGGAATGGAGTATTTTATCAAGGAGAAAGTAAAAGTCGATTGGCAATTTTTGTTTGTGATCGGAGTGCTCTTTGGCTCACTGGCTTCAGCCTGGCTCTCGAAAGAAAATAAAGCCGTGGCCGTTCCCAAAATGTGGGAAGACCGTTTTGGTGCCGCCCGGGCCAGGCGCTGGATTGCTGCCTTCCTGGGAGGCACTGTCGTCATGTTCGGAGCCCGCCTTGCGGATGGGTGACCGAGCGGACACGGGCTGAGCGGTCTTGCTCAGGTAGCAGTCAGCGGTTACGTCTCTGTGATATGTTTCTTTCTGGGAGGCATGATTATCGCCAGAATTTTGTATGGAGGTAATGGCCATGAATGAACTGTTAATGGGTGCCATCACGGGAATACTGTTTGGTTTTTGTATGCAGAAAGCCCAGGTCATCCGATACGACCGGCAATTAGGTGCGCTGCGTTTCAAGGACATGACCATTGTTAAATTTATGTTGACGACCATACTGGTTGCCATGGTGGGAATTTACCTTCTTCTGGATCTGGGCTTCATCAAGCTTTCCATTAAACCCTTGATTCTTGGCGGAAACGTGCTGGGCGGACTGATCTTTGGTATTGGCTGGGGCATAGTCGGATACTGTCCCGCAACAGCGATGGGCGCTCTGGGCGAGGGGCGTTATGATGCTGCCTTCGGTCTTCTGGGTATGATTCTGGGAGCCGCCATCTATGCCGAATTGTATCCGGTGCTGAAAGAAACGGTGCTGACCTGGGGTAACTTCGGGAAAATAACTCTGCCGGTTGTTTTGGGCATCAATCACTGGATAGTGATTGTCATCATCGGAGCGGCTTTTATCGCCCTTTTCAGCTTGTTTGAGAAAAAAGGTCTTTAAACATTATAAAAATCATTTTTCATAGAGAAGGCCGGGTATCAACCGGCCTTCTCTATGAAAGTAAAAAATATTTATTTAAACACAAAATATTCAATTCAATGGTTATCCTCAATTCAGATGACACCCAAAAAACGTGGAATCGTAAGCACCGTCCAGCCTGCCGTCGAAAGATTTGCTTGACAAAATCAGGAAAAATGGATAGTTCTTTATCAGGAATTATTCCGGATAAAATATGCTGACGAAAGAATCCATCATTCAGAGACTTCAAGAGAAGGGCATGAGACTGACGAGTCAAAGGCTTGCTGTCATCGATGTCCTGGTCAGGAAAGGCCATCTTCATCCGGGGGTGCGCTTCATCCACAAAGAAGCGAAGAAGAAATGTCCCGGCCTCAGCCTTTCATCCGTTTACGCAAACATCAGCGAACTTTCCCGCTATGGCATTATCAAATCGCTTGAGTTTGACGGGAAGGAAAACCGGTGTGAGGGAAATCTTGAAGAACATGTCAATCTGATATGCGAGCATTGCGGGAAGATTTCCGATTTTGATCTGCCTGCGGCTCTGAACCAGAAAGAGGTTGCCAGACAAACGGGCTTTATGATTACCAGAAACAGGCTGGAATATTACGGATATTGTGAAGAATGCACGAAAGGCAAAGGATAATCAATCGCCCGTCAACAACACGCAACTGGCTTTTGAAAAAGGGCTTCCGCGTTTAAAAATTTTTTTGTTTATAAATATGGAATGATTCCTGATAAAGGGGGGATCCAAGCTTAAATAAATTCAAAACAGCGATAATTAACTAAATCACGAGGAAAGGAGGAAGGGAAATGAAAGAAGACAGCAGCAGTCAGACAACGGGAGATGTTAACAATCAATCCATCCGCAAAGGCACATCAAACCGGGAATGGTGGCCGAACCAATTAAAGCTCAATATTCTGCACCAGCATTCCGCAAAGTCCAATCCGATGGGCAAGGGGTTCAACTACGCCAAAGAATTCAAGAGCCTCGATTTGGCGGCCGTGAAGAAAGACCTTCAGCACCTGATGACCCATTCCCAGGAATGGTGGCCTGCCGACTGGGGCCACTACGGCGGCCTGATGATCCGCATGGCCTGGCACAGCGCCGGCACATACCGCAGCGGCGACGGTCGCGGCGGCGGCGGGACCGGCAACCAGCGTTTTGCGCCCCTCAACAGCTGGCCGGACAATGTCAACCTTGATAAGGCGCGCCGTCTGCTCTGGCCGGTCAAGCAGAAATACGGACGGAAAATATCCTGGGCCGACCTTATGATTCTTGCAGGCAATGTCGCTCTGGAGTCGATGGGCTTCAAGACCTTCGGTTTCGGCGGTGGCCGTGAAGACATCTGGGAACCGGAAGAAGATATTTACTGGGGTTCTGAAACCGAATGGCTGGGCGACAAGCGTTATTCAGGCGAACGGGATCTGGAAAACCCGCTGGCAGCCGTACAGATGGGTCTGATTTATGTCAATCCCGAAGGTCCCAACGGCAATCCTGATCCTGTGGCATCAGGCCGTGATGTACGCGAGACTTTCGCTCGCATGGGCATGAATGATGAAGAAACCGTGGCCCTGGTTGCCGGCGGACATACCTTCGGCAAGGCGCACGGCGCGGGAGACCCTAAGCTGGTCGGCCCGGAGCCGGAAGCCGCCCCCATAGAGGAGCAGGGTCTGGGCTGGAAGAACCGCTTCGGCACCGGCAAGGGCGTGCATACCACCTCTAGCGGCATAGAAGGCGCCTGGAAACCCAATCCCACCAAATGGGATAACGGCTACCTTGACATACTGTTTGCCTATGAGTGGGAACTGGTCAAGAGCCCGGCGGGCGCGCAGCAATGGCAGCCCAGGAATGTCAAACCGGAGGACATGATTCCCGATGCGCACGACCCATCGAAGAAGTATCCGCCGATGATGACCACAGCAGACCTGTCACTGCGTTTTGACCCGATATACGAACCTATCGCACGCCGCTTTCATCAAAATCCGAAGGCGTTTGCCGATGCCTTTGCCCGTGCCTGGTTCAAGCTGACACACCGTGATATGGGGCCCAAGACCCGCTATCTCGGCCCGGAAGTTCCCAGGGAAGACCTTATCTGGCAGGATCCCATTCCGGCCGTCA
>CAYMWM010000092.1:0-10834 GCA_964394185.1 uncultured Smithella sp. | reverse complement strand
TTGGTGCAAAAGACATCGCCTCTCTGAAAGGCAAAATCCTGGATTCGGGTTTGACGGTTTCGGAACTCGTTTCAACGGCCTGGGCGTCGGCGTCAACCTTCCGCGGTTCCGACAAGCGCGGCGGCGCCAACGGCGCCCGTATTTGCCTGGCCCCGCAGAAGGATTGGGAAGTCAACCAACCCGCCCGGCTGGCGAAGGTGCTCAAGGAGCTCCAAAAAATCCAGAGAGCCTTCAACAAGACGGCAAAAGGAGGCAGGAAGGTTTCGCTGGCCGACCTGATTGTTTTGGCCGGCTGCGCCGGCATCGAACAGGCAGCGAAAAATGCCGGTTACAAAGTCACGGTTCCCTTTACGCCGGGACGCATGGACGCCTCGCAGAAGCAGACGGATACGGTTTCCTTCGCCCTGCTCGAGCCGAAAGCGGACGGCTTCCGCAATTATCAGAAGGCCCGTTACGCCGTGTACGCCGGGGATATGCTGATTGACAAGGCGCAACTGCTGACGCTGACCGCGCCTGAAATGACGGTGCTTTTGGGAGGCATGCGCGTCCTGAATACCAACGTCGGACAGTCTCAACACGGCGTCTTTACCAGAAGGCCGGAGGCGCTCACCAATGACTTCTTCATCAATCTGCTCGACATGAACACGACATGGAAGGCGGTATCGGAAGATCAGGATTTGTTTGAGGGGCGTGACCGCAGAACCGGTGAACTCAAATGGACCGCCACGCGTGTCGATCTCGTTTTCGGCTCGAACTCGCAGCTCAGGGCTCTGGCAGAGGTCTACGGGAGCGTGGACGCACAGAAGAAATTTGTCAAAGATTTTGTGGCAGCCTGGGCCAAGGTGATGAATCTTGACCGTTTCGACCTCGCCTGATGGCTGCTTGAATGTCTTTGAGAACTGCCGGACAGGCGGCGAACAACAATTGTCTGACAAGCCGGTTTCAGCAGGGGGTGTATCACCCCGCTGAAACCGGCGCGTTGCAGGAACACGAGTTTTTAAAAGTTTAACCGATAATGCGGGCGGGATGCATCAGATGTCCCGCTCAGCATTTTTTTTCGTGCCGGATTTTGTTAATGAGGCCGATAAACGCCCCGGCAATCACCTCCGGGGAGTACAGTCTCCAGATGGGATCCTGGGCCCGTTCAAGATATTTTTCGCGTGCGGCGGGTTCCCGCAGGCGTTCAATGGCTTCGGCAAGTTCCTTTTCACCAGAAAACAACGCGTCTTCAATGCCCGCTTCCTTAGCGGTGCGTTCGTATTCCGGCGTCCGTGAAACCACAGCCGGAACGCCCCAGGTAACGGCGGAAATCATTTTGTTGTTTCCTTTGGACCTGTCGTAAATATCTCCGTCATGCATGAGGCAGGCGATATCGAATTGTTGCAGCAGGGATGTAAAATTATCCAGGTTCCAGGGCAGAAACTTCACCTTGGGGTGCGGGACGGAGACATCCTGTATATGCTTGTTTGACATGACAGCGTAAATTTCGGCATCGGGTATTTTAAGCAGGGCATGAATATATTTTTCAAACAAACCGAAATTGCGCCGGTTGCCGAACCACACAATCCGGAGTTTATCGCGCCGGATGTGTTTGATCTTCACCGGGCTTTCCGGGAAATAATCCACGGCATTCGGTATGACAACACCCTTTTCTCCGATGCGGGCTTCAGCCATCATTATTTCCAGCTGATTGGCGCTGCATACGGTTACCGCATGGGCGATGTTCACCATTTTTTGAAAACGGCTTTTGGGAACCCAGGCCCATAAATCTTCGCCGGAATCGTCAACATCATAAATGATGACATGGCCCATTGCCTTTGCCACACGGGCAAACCAGATGCTGCTTTCGGAAAGTTTTTTCTGGAAAAAGAATACGTTGGCTTTCAGAGAATAGCCGAGCGTGGAGGGCATGCCGCGTCGGGCGAGCATTTTCTGAAAAGTATACACCCTGATTCGGGAACTGGCCGTATCGGTGCCTCCGGCCGGGAAAAATGAAAAATACAAAGGATTTTCTTTCACTGGCACATCTCTTCCGTTTTGAACGGCATCCGTTCCCGCGTTGAGACCGGTAAAATAACAGGCATATCCATTCAGGAACAAATCCGTGTGCTGACCCAATAATGAACATAGATGGATTGTCTTGAATTCATGATCAATTGACTCAGCGTGTGTGAACTATAGAAATTTCAGCCGGATATGTCAAGACAATCCTGTCCACTGTCTTGGCCGCACGGCGGCCTTGCGGTGGCAACAGACTTCAAAGAAAGATAAAGACAATATATTATTAATCTGTTAAATATGGAAACATGTTGTCCAGACTTAAAAAATTATTTTATCTGATAGGAAGAGCGGAGCGCGCAAAATTCCTTGTGCTGCTGTTTTTTATGCTGATTCACTCGCTGCTGGAAACGGCCGGCGTCGGATCCATAACGGTTTTCATCATCCTGCTGTCCAGCCCCGATATGATTCTGAACAATGTCTGGGCGCGTCCTGTTCTCGCCTGGCTCAATATTTCCGACGCCAGAAGTCTGATGATATGGGGCTCCGTATTCCTGATTGCCCTGTTTGTGGTGAAAAACATTTTTTTCGCGGTGCTGGTCTATTTCAAGAACCGGGTGACCTACAGCGAACAGATCCGTCTGGGCAACCGCCTGTTCAAAGCCTATATGAAAGCGGGCTATACATTTTTTCTAAACCGCAATTCGTCTGAACTGCTTCGCAATATCAACAGCGAAACAGGCGTGATTGTGTCCGGCGTGATTGTCCCGTTGATGCAAATCATGATGGACAGCCTCGTCCTCCTGATGATTGTCCTTTTGCTGCTGAAGGTGCAGCCGGTCATTTCTCTGCTGTCCTTTACTGTTCTGGGAACGGTCAGTTTCCTGTTCATCCGGATTACGAACAAGAAAAACAAGGCCTACGGCAGGGAAGTGCAGCAGCACCGGCACAGAATGAACAAAATCGTCATCGAAGGTATTTCCGGCATTAAAGAAGTGAAAGTTCTGGGGCGGGAAAACAGCTTTCTGAAACAATACAATTTCAGCGCCGTACGCTCTGCTGTGGCCTTCCGATACAAGCACCTTATCAATCAGATGCCCAAACCGTTCATGGAAACAATTGCCGTGGCGGGCATGCTTCTGATTGCGTTGATGTTTATCTTGATGGGCGAAAAAGTGAACATGCTGATTCCCGTTTTAACGCTTTTCGGGGCGGCAACCGTGAAACTGCTGCCGATTTTCAAGACAGTCGTATCTGCCTATACCGAAATCAGATATAATGTTTACGCCATCGATCCCGTTTATCAGGATCTGACCCTGCTCGAAAAGGACCCGGACTGGCTGAAGGAACAAAAGGCTGTGCATGAGCCTTATCCGTTCTCTTCAAAGATTGTTTTTGAAAACGTCAGTTACCGGTATCCGCAGGGCAGCGCCGAAGCTATACAGGAGATTAATCTGGAAATACCGAAAGGCGCAGTCATCGGACTGGTGGGGCCTTCCGGAGCCGGCAAGACAACGATTGCGGACATCATTCTGGGTTTGCTCAAACCCCATACGGGCAGGGTGATGGCGGACCATCAGGATATCTTTGAGCATGTCAGGCGCTGGCAGATGAATGTCGGCTACATTCCCCAGTTTATTCATCTGAACGACGACACTATCCGCAGAAATATCGCATTCGGCCTGCAGGATGAGGATATCGACGATATGAAAATCAATCAGGCGCTGAGCGCCGCACACCTGGAATCGCTCATCCGGGAAATTCCCAAGGGGCTGGATACGATCGTCGGCGAGAGGGGGATAAGATTTTCCGGAGGCCAACGGCAGCGCATCGGCATTGCCCGCGCCCTTTACAACAATCCCCAGGTGCTGATTATGGATGAAGCCACATCCGCCCTGGATAATATCACCGAAAAATCGGTTATCGAGTCGATAGAACTGCTGCGGGGCGACCGGACGATTATCATGATTGCCCACCGGCTGACAACCGTCAGGAATTGCGATGTGATTTATCTGGTGAATGAAGGACGCATACTGGAAAAAGGAAGCTATGACGATCTTATGAAAACGAGCAGCGAATTCAGGAAAATGAATCTGCTGGAATGAAATATTATAAAAAAATCATGCGGAAAAAACTCCTTTGAAAAAAATGAAGGGCGTATTTCCTTTTCTTCTCCTGAAAAGACGGATACCGAATGCTGATAAAGAGTATAAAATCGGAAGTTGTGATCGATTCGCCGGATGCAGGGAATCCGTTTGTTTCCGGTGAATCAGGCCTGGCTGTCTGGTCAAAAGGCTATTTTTTCGACGGTTCGGGAAAAGCATATTTTGACAGGGAGATTTCAGCATGGCTTCTGCGCCGGATGCCGGCAGATGATTTGTCCGGGATATTGAGCGGCATGAACGGGGCGTTTTCTATCATCATCCATGACAGCCGGAATCAGAAAATAATCTGCGCGACCGACCGTTACGGCACGGTGCCGGTTTATTATTATTTAAAAGATGCGGCGTTGCTCGTTTCGGATGAATTCATTGCCATTGTGCACCAGCTCGGCCCTGTTACCATCGACCGGGATTCAGCCAGAGAGCTTATTCTTGCCGGTTACGTAACGGGAAACAGGACACTGGTCAGCGCCGTCTGCGAGGTTGGGGCGGCCTCGGTCATCACGTTCGATATCCGTTTGAAAAACGGCTTTGTGGCCAAAGAGGAACAAAGGTATTGGAAATTATCCCATGATTCCCGTTCATTCCTGCCGGAGAGCAGGCAGGTCAGCCATTTTAAAGAAATAATCGATGACGTTTTTAAAAGGTATGCCAAAGCCCTGAATGCGAAAAACTGGCATTCCATGATTATGCTCTCGGGGGGAATAGACAGCCGGCTTCTGCTGGCGTCATTCCTTAATAATGATTATCATAATATTTCAAGCGTGTCCTACGGTGCGATGGACGATCCTGAAGTTGCGGTCGCCAAAATCGTGGCCGGGCATTTTCATGTACCGCAAACGGTGGATGTTGTTGCCAATCCTGATTTTCTGACCCGGGAATTTATTGAAGAAAGAATAAAGATTACCGGTGAAACCACCCGTTTTACCAGCGGAATCGGATTGCAGCATACCCTCTTAAATCATTGTCTGAAAACGGACTGTCTGATTTCAGGCCACAGTATCAGCATGACCTCCGGCCACAATATGATACCGGAAGTTTTCGGGATGTCGCAATCGGATGACGTTTACGGCCTCATTTTCGATATCCATTATTCTCTGGTGGAAGAAAAGAATATTCCGGGATTGTTCGGCAAAGACGCCATAGAAAAGCAGATGGCGAAAATCAGGGAGGAATTTAAGATAGATTCCAACGATCTTATCGGATCATTGGAAAGGTGGAATTATGAAAACCGCCAGCGCAAACTGATTTTAAGGGAATTGAAAACGTGCGCGACCGCCGCGCGCTGGATGCTTCCCTATTATGACCACCGGTTAATAGATTTTTTTGCCGCGGTTCCCTATCCGTTCAAGTATAAGCAGAAATTGTATGTCAATGCGCTGCTTCAGGATAAAAGATTAGAAGAGGCATATGCCCTGCCCGTTTATAAAAGGGGAATTTTAAAAAAAACAGGCAGAGAATCGTTTGCCGAAGAATATCTTTGCCGCAAACCCGGAACGTTTTTGTCCGGTGTTTACGGGAGGGGCTTCCGTATCAAAAGAAAAATCAGGGAGCACCGTCAACGTTATGCATATAGTAATATCGGTCCCATACCGCTTGAATACTGGTGGCATCATACGCCGGGATTTAAGGAAAAAATATGCCGTCTGGTCAGGGAATCACAGACGGATGAATCCTTTTATGATAGAGACTATCTCGATGATCTGCTTTCACGGGAGAAAGTTTCCAGCCGGTTCATTCATGCGGGAATTCCTTCTGTTTTGACTTTGAACTTTATGTGTCGGTATTTGAAAAACAGGCCGGTTAATGATTTGTAAAAACATGATAGAAGACTGAGATGACATGAGCAAATCCGGGGAACAGAAAAAGATTACCATCGGCCTCGTGCTTCCGTATCTCAACTCCAGAGGGCCGGACAGGCAGGCGCTTGGCCTGGCCAAAGCTTTTATGGAAAAAGGGGCCGAGGTGGTGGTTTTTGTCGTGCAGGGCTGGGGAATGGAAGCAATGTATCAGGCCTTCAGGGAGGCGGGTGCCACTGTGGTCAATATCGGCAAAGCGGACAAAAAAGGCGTGAAGCCGGTTCATTTTTCCAGTTTTATCCCTCTGGCGATGCTGGCCAGGAAATACCGCTGCAATGTGCTTTTGAGCAGGGCTGGCCGAACCAACCGTGTATGCGGTCTTGCCGGCCTGGTGACTTTTATTCCCGCAATACTGGTTCTGGTAACCGCGCCCGCACATATGATAAAGCCGGAACGGTCAGAGCACAGTATATTAAAGAGATGGGTGCCGCGGCTTCATCTTTTAAGGAATTTCGGCCTGCCGCGTTTCGTTGTTTCCGTTTCCGTTGAGATTCTGGAAAATTTTGTGGAAACTTACCCCTTCATGAAAGAACGGGTGAAGGTCATTCCCAACGGTGTCGCTATCGCCGATGGTAAAAATAAGGGCATCAGTCCTCTGGAACCGGACAGGCGTCATTTCAACCTGTGTTTTTCCGGAAGTTTAGAGATAAAAAGAAAAGGGCTGGATGTGCTTCTGGCTGCTTTAAAATATCTGGTCTATGACATGGGCATAAACCGGGCGCGGCTGATATTAATCGGAGCGGGCAAGGATCAGCCGAAAATAAGGGACATGGCGCAAATCAGCGGCCTGACGGATTATGTGATATTTGCGGGGGAGCAATTCAATCCATCATCCATTATAAAACAGTGCGACGTCTTTGTCCTTTCCTCGCGTTTTGAAGGATTTCCCAATGCGCTGCTGGAGGCGATGAGTGAGGGAATCTGCTGCATAGCGGCGGACTGCCGCACAGGACCGAAGGAAATTATCGAAAACGGCAAAAACGGAATATTGGTTTCCGGGGAGGACAGCAGGGCGATGGCCGAAGCGATTGCCCGGGTGGAAAAGGATGCCGGACTGAGGAGCGAACTTGCCGCAAACGGCCTCAAAACGGTCCAGGACAAGTATTCTCACCGGAAAATGACAGATGCCTACTATGAGTTAATCAGGGACGTGATATGAAGCCGTTTTATCTGTATGACATTTTAGGCCAAACCGCCGGCAGGGCTCTGGATTTCCAGGACAGGGAAGGGTTTTTTCCGGCGGGACATAACGGACCGTGGCGCGATGATGATACCCCCGTCAGAACGACTGCGCACTGGGCTCTGGCGATGTTCAAAGCTTACCGGATTACCGGTGAAACAATGTTTCTGGACGCGGCCGTCAAAGCCTGCGGCTATCTCATCAGAAAAGAGCAGCGTCCCGGTGGATTCACTTTTCATTGCAGAACCAATCAGAAAAATAAAAATATGTGCAACGGCCTGATCGGCCAGGTATGGGCTATGGAGCCGCTTGTTTTAATCGGTGAAAGCCTGCACAGAGAGGAATATCTGGAGGCGGCTCGAAAAACGGCTCTCCTGCATCCCTATGACAGGAAACATCATGTCTGGAACAATGTCGAAATCGACGGGAAAATCCCTGGAATCAGCCGAACAGTCAATCAGCAGGTGTGGTTTGCGGCCATCTGTTTGATAACGGGAAAAATTCTCCGTGATAATAATTTGTATGGGACGGCTGTCGATTTTCTTGCGCATTTGCCGCCGCTTGCCGGTTATTTGGGGGAGAAAGGCCTGATCAGGCACAGGTTTGAAATCCGCAGGGGTATTTCAAACCGTATTGCAGAAAAAATAACGGGTAAAAAAAATGTGAACGGCGGGGATGACGATACCCTGAAAACACTGTCCGAGGGTTATTTGAGTT
The DNA here is from genome assembly GCA_964394185.1 of uncultured Smithella sp. Lineage (GTDB taxonomy): Bacteria > Desulfobacterota > Syntrophia > Syntrophales > Smithellaceae > Smithella. Next base: position 2,918 of record CAYMWM010000092.1, on the reverse strand, counting down.
TCATTTTATACGGGCTGGCGATGGCCTATGAGCACAGCGCCGAAGAGGCTTTCTGGGGTAATGGGAGATTACGGGAAATCATTTCAGACGCGGTTGCCTATATGAACGGCAGATTCCCGTTCGGCTGCGGCGAAAAAACAGGCTACCGGTGGTGCTATAACCCGACGGGAATCGAGATGGCTTATGTATTGCAGGTTTTTGAAAAATATTTGAATCTGGAAAATACCGGGGAAAATATATCCATATGGCTGGCCGCACAATTCGATTTGTATTATGATGCCGCAGAAAATTTAATGTCCGCGAACACAGATGATCCGGTGATCCTGTCTTCGAGGATTTACGAGGCTGCAAGGCTGAAAAATTACCGTTTGAGTTTGTCCGATGAGCATGGAAAATAACGATAATAACCGTTATCCGCGGGTTAGCGTGATTGTGCCTGTGAAAAACGCGGAAAAGACCATTGAAAAACTGCTGGCGGCGCTTTCCGGCCAGGATTATCCTGCCGGTCTATTGCAGATTATCATCGTGGACAACGGTTCCACGGACGGCACGCCGGACATCATCAGAAAATACCCTTTTGCCCTTGAACATGAAAATAAAATAGCCGGTTCCTATGCGGCCAGAAACAAAGGCCTGTCCGTGGCGGACGGCGAAATGATTGCGTTTACAGATTCCGACTGTGTGCCTGAAAAAGATTGGGTACGGACGGGCGTCAGAGCCTTACTGGAAAACAACGCCGGTATGGCCGGAGGAAAAGTGTCTTTCGTTCTGCCGGAGCCTCCCTCCGCCGCCGAGATTATCGATTCCCTGACCCACATGCAGAACGAAGATAATATCAGGAACCGGCGCAGGGCTGTGACGGCAAATCTGTTCGTGCGGAAAACGTTGTTTGATGAGGTCGGCCTGTTTGCCGAAGCGGAATCAGGCGAGGATTTCAACTGGACGAGCAAAGCGGTGCAGCAGGGCTTTGCGCTGGTTTATGCCCCGGATGCCGTCATTCATCATCCGGCCAGAAAAATGCGGGAGCTTATGGAAAAAAGCCGCCGGACGGCGATGGGAAGCTTCAGTAAAGCGCTGCAAAATCAATCTTATTTCAGAAATCTGTTCGACATCGCAAATAAACTTGTTCCCGTTCCTTCAAGACGCGTCTCCCGGTTTTTGATTGCCAACCCGAAAGTATTATTGAAAAAGGGTTTGGCTGTCTGGGGCGTTTCCTATCTGATTAAACTCAATCAGCTCAAAGGCATGCTGTCTTTAATTTTTGAGAAAAGGGGAAAATAGACGTCTAACCGGTCTTTTTCCTTCTGCCACTTAAAAGCCCCAGCAGATAAAACGGGGCAAACGCGCCTAAAACAAAATAGTCGCCCATCGTTCTGGTCTTGTTCATGGCCTCCGGCCATCCGCCCCTCAGCGCTCTGGAGATGCCGCCGTAGTAGAATTTCCTGATAATCCATTTCAGTTTCATTCTTTCTTCGGGTATCTGATGCAGCGCCTTTGCCTTGCCGATGTAAAAAACGTTAAATCCGTGCTGAATGACGCGCTGGCAGAATTCCGTGTCCACACCGCCCAGCAGAGTTCCATCCTTCCTGCCGAGGTTCTCATTAAAAAAAGCCCTGTCACGCAAAAGCCCGGCATGGATACCCATGCTCCCGCCGATGATGCGGTCGGTCTGCCTGTCTTTTTCGCCCAGATCGATTAACGAATAATGGTCTGCCATAACATTCGTTTTCATATACCAGCGGGGTTTCCCATGCCAGCGCGGCAGGATTTTCCCGCCGGCAACGGCCATGTTTTTCTCCATAAGCGCGCCTCCCAGCTTTTGAGCCCAGTCCGGCTCCATTAATATATCAGGGTCGGTCCAGAGCAGAACATCCGTCCGGCAAAGGCGCAAAGCGGTATTGCGGGCATGTGCGCAGCCCTGTGCGGGAATGATTTTGTATTCAAAAGTAATGGCGGCGGATGATAAGGAGGCGCACAGATTGCGGATGTCCTGGCAATCTATCTGGTCAAGCATCAAGACATGCGCGCTGACGCCTTTTTGCGCGGCGATGGATTCGAGGCACTCTGTCAGCAGCGCGTCGGGTTCATTGTAGCGTGTTAATGCAATTGTGACGGATATCAGTTTTAATCGTCTCCTTACCCGCGAAGTTTTACAGTCATTTTATGCCATATTTCGAACTTTTTTGCTACCTATAGTACGTAGTGACGGTTACAAACCGTTCCGAAAAAACCATATAGAATGTAGGGAACGGTTTGCAACCGTTCCGAAAAACACCGTATAAAATGTAGGGAACGGTTACAAACCGTTCCGAAAAAGCCATATAGAATGTAGGGAACGGTTTGCAACCGTTCCGAAAAACACCGTATAAAATGTAGCGAACAGTCACAAACCGTTCCAAAAAAGCTTGCAATGTCTTCAGGAAGTTGTATTATTCAGCGCGAATCACAAAAAAATCTGTCTGTAAACGGGAATAGCGAATGGCCGCACCTCAAATCATACTTGAGCTGATTGAACGATTCGACCGCAACCTGGAATCCTACAAAGCCAACGGATACAACGAAACACAGGTCAGGCGCGAATTCATTGACCCCTTTTTTGAAGCGCTGGGCTGGGATGTCAACAACAAAGAGGGCAACGCCGAAGCCTACAAGGACGTCATTCACGAAGACGCCGTCAAAGTCAGCGGCGTCACCAAAGCGCCGGATTACTCCTTCCGCATCGGCGGACAGCGCAAATACTTTGTCGAAGCCAAGAAACCTTCCGTCAATATCAAAAACGAACCTGCCGCCGCTTTTCAGGTAAGGCGTTATGCATGGTCGGCCAAGCTGCCGCTATCCATCGTCACCGACTTTGAAGAATTCGCCGTTTACGACTGCCGCATCAGGCCCGACCAGAAGGACAAAGCCGACAAGGCGCG
>CAYMWM010000091.1:0-14060 GCA_964394185.1 uncultured Smithella sp. | reverse complement strand
CAACAGAGCATTAGCCCTGGTAGTAGCGGAATACAACACGGCGGGAACCATCACCGCATCATACGTTTACGCCGATGACATCATCAGCATGACAAAAAACAGCCAGACCTATTATTACCACTTCGACGGTCTGGGTTCGACAAGGCTCTTAACCGACAGCACAGGCACGGTTACCGACACATACGATTACGATGCTTTCGGCAACTTAATCAACAGAACCGGCACGACGGAAAACGCTTTCCTCTTCACCGGCCAGCAGTACGACGCCAACATCGGCTTCTACTACCTGCGGGCAAGGCTCTATCAGCCGGCAACAGGCAGATTCATGTCATACGACCCCATCGAAGGCGATATCTACACCCCGAGCAGTTTGCACAAATATCTCTACACCGCCAACGACCCGGTGAATAAGATTGATCCGAGCGGAGCATTCTCATTGGTTGAGATGTCTGCGGCTGAATCAATTCGTTCTGTTCTTGTAGACATGCAAGCTTCATTTGGATTTTCTTTGATGTCTGCTGCGGAAGAGTCATATGATGAAGTAATGGTCGGTCTGGCTATCGGACTCGCAATTCCCCTTGTTGGAATTACTGTAAAATTCTTGACTAAATCTGCAAAACAGACAATTCAAAGTGGGGGATGGCTAAGGCATCATGAAGGCATTGGTGTTCCCGGTGCAGGTGAAGTATCACATACTATTTCTAAACATGTAGGACAAACGGAACTCTATTTGAGGAGCCGAGATATATCTAAAGCTTCTACTTTTTATGACACAAAAGAAGCCGAATTAGCTATATCAACTTTTGTAAAGGAAAATAGAACAGGCATTCGTGGTTGGATAAAAAGTAAATCAACGACCCCTTTTGAAGGAGTATATGAAGGAAGTAAAAATATTGGATTTGGAATCTATAGAAGTAACGGTAATGTTGTACATACTAATAAAGCAAAAGTTGTTTTAAGAAAAAGAGATAGAGGATATGTTGTTTACACGGCGTATCCTGATATTTAATAGGGTAATATTATTATCAAAGATATTGCTTATGTTATGTCCAATATTTTGGAGTGAATATGTTAAATAGATATGAAGTAATAAAAATTCTGAATGCTGAACCTATCATTGATGAATGGCCGTGGAATACAAAAAATGAAGGTGAAATCAATGATTATTACAAAAATATTATTAAGGAAATTGAAATAGCTTTGTCCTTAGAGTCAACAATAGAATATGAAGAATTTTATGTTGACGCATGGTTGTTTAGAGATGATGACACTTTCAGATTTGCTACAAGTAGAAATTATTTTTATGGTCTTAAAATTTTATTCAGCAGGTTTTCAAAATATTACGTTCTTGGGGAGGGAACAAAAAGCTGGGACGCCGATCGTGCTCATGCCGGTGGCACAGGGATATCATCTGAATTTGTTGATAAAATTAATCGTAAAGAAGTAAAAGCTTTACTTGTTGATGTCAATAAGATTCTTACAAAGAATAATTTTATTAGACTGCACAAAGAAGATACTGATAGAAAAATAGAATTGGAATGGGAAGATCATTCTCGGAACATTAATCCAGAAAAAATCTTTGACGTATTATTTTATTTTGAAGACTAAGGAAAATAAAAGGAACCGTTTTATAAATAAAGGGGACGGTTCTATTTAATCGTAAACTATGAATAAATTTAACAAAAATGACAATTTCATAAAATAATAAAGGAAGTATTTAATTGCCGGACGGCTTATTTAAGCTGTCCTGAAAGACTATCCACGCGAAGTCTTTTAAATGTAAGATCTTTGACAACTGAATATAGAACCACGGGAAAGAACCCCGAAAAGAGCGTCGGGGTTCTTTCCCTCCGCTGTGCGGGATTGTTCAACTTACCAATTCCAATGCGCTATGCTTTTGGAATTGGAGTTTCACAAACGGCTGATATTAAGGGTCGGCTTTGGTTTTCCGGCTGATGGTTGCAGCCTCAAAGCCGACCCTTATATAAAATTATAGACTTTAGCTCCACTGTCATCAACCGACTTGATTGGGTGATCCAGGAAAAAGACATGGATTGTCGGGTCAAGCCCGACAATGACATTTGAAAGGATAACGCGACGGCAATGAGGAGGCACCGCACGCAGAAAATAATGGGGACGGTTCTATTTAATTGAAAAAAGTTAAGAGTTTAAACCAATTTAAGCGATAGAATGGAAATGAAGCAAGACAGATTAGCCATAAACAGAATGCGCGGCAGAGGAACATCGATATTTGTCCAACTGCCGGATGATGATTGTTTGCGGGTGCGCAAAACAAGGCGCTGCACCTTGCCGCCGTCGCTCATCGCCGCGCAATTTAATTTCCAACCGGATTTTATTAAATGAGATTGAAGAGAATATTTTTGATGTGCTTCGATGAATAAAATGGGAAGGGTAGGTTTGCTTTCTGATAGTCACGGGAATTTGGAAGCAACAGAAAAAGCAATAGATGTCCTCACAAATCAGGGTTGTGATCAATTGGTTCATCTGGGTGATTTCTGCGATACCAATCGCCGTGAACACATTCAAGACATCTGCCGTCTTTTAATGCAAAGGGAGGTTGCTACCGTCAAGGGGAACAATGATTACTTGATAGAGCTGTCTCTGTCCTATCTTACAGGCAAGGAATACAATGATACAAAATGGCTTTATGAATTTCTGAAAGAAGTTCCCTTAACCAGAGCGGTAAGTGATATTTGTTTTGCTCATTCTTTTCCCTTCAATTATCTGCGGGCGTTTTACGAGCCGATAGATGTAGGCTCCACTGAACGCGCCTCAATGCTCTTCGGGCAGATGTCCCATAGGATACTATTCTGCGGCCACTCCCATACGCCGGCATTTTTTCAATTAAGTGCCTCCAACAGGATTGATCGCAACGAGGTGCCTTTAGGAAAAAAGTTATTCCTTGATCCCCAAGACCGCTATATATTCATCGTCGGTTCCGCCGATGACGGCGAATGCGCCGTTTTCGATGCGGAAGCATCGACTTATGAAAGAATTAATTTCTTTTGTTAACTTTATAAATAATTGAAACAGCAACTGCCTCATAAGTTTGTCTAAAGCGATATCAGTTTGTTATCCGCGTAAAGTTTGCGCAGTTCACGTTTGTTGAATTTCCCTACGGAGGTCTTGGGAATCTCTTTCAGGAAGATAATTTCATCGGGTATCCAAAAGGATGCCTTGACCCTGTTTTTGAGAAATTCTTTGAGCTCATCCACGGATAAGCTCTGCTCCTCGGCAACAACAACGCAAGCCAGCGGCCTTTCCTGCCATTTGGGATGCGGTACGCCTATAATAGCGGCTTCCATGACTTTGGGATTTGACATAATCAAATTTTCCAGATCGACTGACGATATCCATTCACCGGCGCTTTTTACCAGATCTTTTTTGCGGTCCACTATCCTTAAGTAACCCTCTTCGTCGATCGTGCCAATGTCTCCGGTATGGTACCATCCGTCAATAAAAGTTTCTTTGGAACGATCCGGGTCCTTGTAGTATTCATTGGCGACCCAGGGTCCCCGAAGACATATTTCACCCCAATCCTTGCCGTCCATTTTTACCTCGGCTCCGGAACTGTCTACAACCTTTACCTCCAAACCCATTGCCACGATACCGGCAGTCGTAGCGATTTCATAAAGTTTATCATCCGGCCAATCAGCCATATAGCTTTTGGGAATTGCCGCTGTTGCCAATGGAGAAGTTTCGGTGGAACCATAAGCCTGCCTGATGGGGAAATTATATTTTTCCTTGAGATCGATGAGAAGTTGCAGGGGTATTGCGGATCCGCCGCTGACGATGGTCTTCAATGAAGAGAAATCATGCGATCCGCCATTTTCCAGATAGTTATAAAGCATCATCCAAATGGTTGGCACTCCCGCGGTAAAGGTAACTTTTTCCTGAGCGATTGTCTGGCAGAGTTTTCCCATGTTGATGACTTCGCGGCCGGGAAGTACCTGTTTACAACCGGCTCCTGCCGCGGCAAAGGGTCCGCACCAGGCATTGGCATGAAACATGGGCACGATATGAAGGATACAGTCCGACTCGCTGGCTCCAAACGTCACAGCCACAGCATAGGTATGCAGGACGAGGGCCCTGTGAGAATAGACGACGCCTTTAGGATCGCCGGTGGTGGCCGAGGTATAGCAGATCATCGCGGGTTCATTTTCAGATAGGTCTCCCGGGAAATCATATTCCTCGGGGAACGGCGCGATAAGGTCATCATACATAATGAGGTTCTGAATACCCGACACAGGCTTTTTTCCGGTGTGGGAGAGAACCACAATATGCTTGACGGTTTTCAGTTGGTCTTTGATCATTTCGACAAACATAAGCAGATCTTCATCCACAAAGATAATCTGATCTTCGGCATGGTTGAGGACATGGATGAGATGATTGATAGGCAGTCTGAAGTTAACGGTATGAAGCACGGCGCCGGAACAAGGAACTCCAAAGTAGAGTTCAAGGTGGCGATGGTCGTTGAGCGCGAGACTTGCCACCTTATCGCCACGCCCGATACCTAAAGATTTCAGCGCATGCGCCAACTGGCAGACACGCTTATAGTAGTCGGCATACGTATATCGGTGAACAAATTCAGGAAACACGGAAACGATTTCTTTTTTGGGATAGTATTTCGCGGATCTCAACAGAAACGTTCTCAGCAACAAAGGAAAATCCATCATAATGAAAACCTCCTTTATATTTTAAGATTTTCGATGAAACGCTTTGTTAGATACTTCCTGTTCTCTGCAGCGGTCGGGCCAGAATGTAATTCAAACAATCGGAATAATTTATTTAGAAGGAAGAGCAGCAATAAAGCTGCCGGTCAATTTTACACCTCCCAGGGCATCGGCAGCCAAAATTTCGCACTGAATGCGGTTTTCTCCATTTTCCACATATTTTTTCACTACTTTACCGGTGATGGTAATTGTAGCACGGGCCTTTGTATTTTCAAAGTCTATCAGATCGGCGGGTTCCGTCATTCCCGAGAAACGAACCTTGAAATTTTTTAAATACTTATTATCAATCCATTGCGTAATGGCATTGCTGGTGATTCCCATGATGAACATTCCGTGGGCAATAACCCGCTTCATACCGAACATGGCCACAAAGGTTTCGTCATGGTGCAGGGGATTGAAATCTCCAGATGCGCCCGCGTAACGAACCAGATGCGTTCTGGTAATGGGAGCGGACGTGAAAGCGGGCATAGCATCATCAATATTGACATCTTCGAAATAGATATTTTTAGCCATGATTTCCTCCTTTATCTTTCCACCAGGGTGGAACGGGTTTTAATAACGAGTTCTCCCTTCTGATTTCTGATTTCTGTTTCAATCACTGTAAAGTCCATGAATTTACCCGGTTTATCCTTTTTTTCCTTTTCGTACATTTCGACAACCTTGGATTTTCCGGTCATGACGTCGCCGGGATGAATCGCGCTAAAATATTCGTATTCCTCTTCGCCGTGCAGGAGTCGGATAAGGTCGATGCCCAGAGCCTGAATCAGCGGCAGAAGTCCTCCGCCCGCCCAGAGAGGAAAGCATGTCTGGAAAGTCGGCGGCACAATAATGTCCTGATATCCGGATTGCTTCGCTACTTCCCGATTTACATAAAGGGGATTTACCTGATTACTGTCCTCTTTCTGAGAGATGGCCATAGCAAATTCCGCTATTTTTCCTTTTTCCACTTCGAAGGTGTAGGTTGGAAACTCCATCCCTAATTTTGACTTGTCTGCCATTTGACCCTCCTTTGTTAATGATGAGAAACTTCTGATGACAAATTTATTAATTTAATTCAACACACCCTCTTTGTCGTATTTTTTAATCTGTTCTTCCGTGAACCCGATTTCGAGCAAGACTTCCCTGGTATGCGTGCCGGCCGGGCAGCCGAGTGAGCGATATTCCTGTTTTGTGGCAGAGAACTTGATTGGATTGGCAATCTGTTTTACTTTATCTCCCGTCGGCAAATCGAACTCCACAATCATTTCACGTGCACTTGTGTTTTCATCAGCGATAGCTTCCGAAAGAGACAGGACAGGTTCTACACAAGCGTCCACCTTGGAAAAAATTTCCGTCCATTGATCCCGCGACTTTTGTAAAATAATTTCCCGGACTTCTGCTTTAACTTTTTCCAGATTATAATAAAATGGAATAATACCATGCGGGCTCAGATCTTCCCGGCCGATTATTCTGCAAAAGGCGGCAAAGAATTGTGCTTCCAAGCCACCGAAACTTATGTAGCCTCCGTCTTTTGTTTCATAGAAATCATAGAGAGAGCCGCCGTTTAAAAGTTCCTGTTCCCTTTTTGGTTCGGCTGCTCCGGCAAGATAGGTTGTGGCCATCATGGAATTGAAAGCCATAACGCCGTCTGTCATGGAGATATCAATATGCTGTCCTTCACCTGTATCCTTTCGGTGAATGACTGCTGCCAGAATGCCTATGACGGCGTTGTTGGAACCGGAGGCCACATCGGCAATCTGCATGCCGGTCAGGGATGGTCCTTTATCTTTTGTGCCCGAGTAATCCATCAACCCGGAACGTGCCAGATAATTAATGTCATGACCTGCTCTGCCGGCAAGAGGTCCTGTCTGTCCGTAACCGGTCAGAGAACAATATATCAGGGAAGGATTGACAGTTTTCAGAGCTTCATAATCTAATCCAAGTTTTGTCATAACACCGGGACGGAACTGCTCGATAACGACGTCATATTTCCCGATAAGTTTATGAACTATTTCAACGGCGCTTTTCATTTTAAGATTGAGGTTCAGGCAGCGTTTCCCTCTCCCCAGATAGGCAATGTTGCAGGATAAATTACAGCCCGGAAGAAATGGCGGCAGGAAAGCAGCCATATCAGGGTAAGTCTCCGATAGGACCCGCAACACTTGAGCGCCCATGTCCGCCAGTATCATTGTCGCGTACGGACCGGGCAGCAGTGTTGTAAAATCGAGTACCTTTAAACCGTCGAGAGGGCCGGGCATGGAAGTTCTCCATTATAAACCCATAAATCGGGCGGCAATCATCTTCATGATTTCATTGGTTCCGGCAAATATTCTGGTTACCCGCAGATCACGCCAGGCGCGCGATATCGGATATTCATCACAGTATCCATAGCCGCCAAAGAGCTGGAGGCAGCGATCGGCGACCTTGAAGGCCATATCGGTTGTCCAGTACTTGGCCATGGAGACTTCTACGACAACGTTTCTTCCCTCTATATGGTCCATGATGAGTTTATCCAGAAAGGTCCGTCCCAATTTAACTTCGGTTGACATTTCGACAATCTCAAACTGGATATGCTGAAACTTGGAAATCGGCTTTCCGAAAGCGTTTCTCTCTTTGCAATACTGAATTGTCTGTGCCAAAACCAGCTCAGCCGCCGCGACGGCGCCGATGGCGCAGACGAGTCTTTCCTGCTGAAGTTTCTCCATGAGTTTCAGGAAACCGGATCCTTCTTGTCCCATTCTGTTTTCTTTGGGAATACGGCAATCGGTAAAGTACATTTCCGCCGTGTCCTGACTATGCCAGCCGATTTTTTTTATTTGTTTGCCTCTTTCAAATCCGGGCGTGGCCGCATCAACAAGAAAAAGATCAACGGCGGCATGAGGATTTGTAACGGCGGGGTTTCTGGCTGCCACAACGATGAGGTCGCAGTTGATACCGTTGCTGATGAAAGTTTTCTGTCCGTTTAAAACGATATGATCTCCATCTTCAACGGCGGTGGTTTTCATCGCGGCAAGGTCGCTTCCCGCGTTAGGTTCCGTCATGGCCACGGCTGTGATGATGTCCCCCGAAATGCAACCGGGAAGATATTTATGTTTCTGTTCCTCGGAAGCGAAGGCGGTAATATAAGGAACAATGATGTCACTGTGCAGCGCGGCTGTCAGTCCTGAGAAACCACTTTTTGTCGTTTCTTCAGTGACAATAACGGAATAAAGAAAGTCCGCTCCCAGTCCGCCATATTCTTCAGGTACGCTTGTGCAGAGTAAACCCTGCTCGCCCATCTTCTTCCAGATGCTGCGGGGAACAATGCCTGCCTCTTCCCAATCCTCAATGTGCGGAACGACTTCCTTATCAAGAAACTTCTTTAAGGAATCTCGAAATATCTTATGCTCTTCCGAATAGTTGATAATTTCCATTTCCTGTTTCTCCTTTATTAAAGTACATTCGTATATGCCTTTCGGCGCAACTACTTTGTTAGAAAAAATCAAAAAACTGTTTTATCGTTTCGGCAAGAATACTTGGATATAAATTACTATATAATTTCTGTGCAGATTTGTATAGTGCTTGTTATTAAGATATGAAACAATGTTTCAAATGTCAAGGGAAAATTGAAACATTGTTTCAAAAAATAAACGATGGCCAATATAAGAAAAAAGGCAGGCCTTGATGAGCCTGCCTTTTTATTTAATGATGTTGATTGTTGTTATTCCAAATGCAATCCGACAAAGAAATTGGAATTACCGCGTTTGATCAACAAAACGACACTCTTCTTTTGAATGGCTTTTGCCATCTCTGCTGTATAGTTTTTTAATGAAGTTACCTTGATTTTATTCACTTGAATAATAACATCATGTTGCTGGATGCCAACATTATCCGCTGCACTGCCTTCTTCAACATCTGTGACTAGTAAACCGGTATTTTGAGAAATTCCCAGCTGTTTAGCCAAATCTTTGGTCAATTCCTGAACACTAATTCCGAAATATCCTCCCGAAGTTTTAGCTAAAGCTGTCTCTGGTTTGTCTTTTCGTTCCGCGACTATTATTTGTAAAAATAATTCTTTACCGTCACGAATAATTTTAACTGTCGCTTTATCGCCGACATGAAGGGTCGCTGTTGTCAACAGCAACTCGTGGGTATCTTTTATGGCTTTTCCGTTGATTTCAGTAATAATGTCACCAACTCTAACTCCTGCTTTATCTGCCGGATCATCTTTAAAAACATCGGTTACCAGTACACCGTTACTATTTTTATAGTTTATGCTCTTTGCGATATCTTCGGAAATATCCTGTATTGAAATACCCAGCCACCCACGGGTGACTTTCCCTTTTGTTTTCAAATCAGCCAGAATGCTTTTTGCCATGTTGATGGGTATGGCGAAACCGATTCCCTGTCCCTGGGCGACAATGGCCGTATTGATGCCGATAACTTTTCCCTGCATGTTAAATAAAGGACCTCCGCTGTTCCCCGGGTTGATGGATGCGTCCGTTTGAATAAAATTGTCGTAAGTCCCTGCTCCAATAACACGTCCTTTTGCGCTGACAATACCGGCGGTAACCGTTTGTTCCAGGCCAAACGGATTGCCGATTGCAATGACCCATTCTCCTACTCTCAATGTATCAGAGTCTCCGATTTCAGCTATTGCTAAGTTGTGATCGGGTTTGATTTTTATCAAGGCAATATCTGTTTTGGAATCGGTACCTATTATTTTTGCCTCGTATTCCTTCCCATCGGAAATTTTTACAAGGATTTTATCTGTGTTTTCTACGACGTGGTTATTCGTAAAAATATATCCGTCGTCACTGATAATAAAACCAGAACCTAAACTTCTTTGCTTAAAATTACGGTCCGGAATATCTCCGAAAAAGCGATTAAAGAATTCATCTCCAAAGTAATCATTAAAAGGCGAGCGTCCAAACTGACCTCCGAAACCTTTTCCTTTATAAGTTCTTGTTGTGCTGATATTTACAACTGCAGGTTTTACCCGTTCGGACAGATCTGAAAAAGAACCGGGAATGGTTCCTTCGATTGCTGACGCACTGGGAATTTCCGGTGCTCCCGAAGGAAGAAGTGATGATCTTAAAACTTCCACGAACGATACAATAAAAAAGGCGATCAAAAACGCCATTAAGAACATGAAAAATGTTTTTCTGTTTTTATTGTCCATTTTATAATGTAAACCTCCGTTATTATTAATAATGTTAAAATTAACCATTAAGCTACACGCTACTTTACTGAAAGTCAAATTTACTATAATAATCAAATAATGTTTGTCAATGATATATTATTTAATTTCCGTAACTTAAGAATTTTATCATCATGACATAATTATAAGTCAATATGAATAAAATAAAAGTTTTTAAAGATTAAAGTTTATATATTTCTGCTTCACAATACTCTTTAAAGCCGGCGCGGTTATACACTCTGGCTCCAAGGGGCGTCGCCTGCAGAACGACTTCATTAAAACCTGATGTCCTTGCCGCCTGCATTGCCGCCTGCGTAATTCTCAGGCCGCATCCTTTGTTTCTGTAAGCTGGAAGAGTCGAGACGTAGTATATTCCCGCTGTATTCGTATTTGTGAAAAGAAGTGACGTTGCCACTGGTTTTCCGTCAAAATAGGCGAGAAAAAGCTTTTGTGGAGATTCGTGACCAATCCTAAATGAAGAAATAAATTTCCCGTATTGGTCGCGCGCACGAGACGGCATTTCAAAACCATCAAAAGAAACGTCTTTCCAAATTAGCAAATCGTCTTTATTCCTCACCAGTGAAACTTTAATAATCTTTCTTTGATTACAATCATATAATGAGTCAAGCAAATCAGCCGCCATACAAGGTACTTTTGCGAATAGACGAAACCCGGCATCCCTTAATAGTCTGGAAGTTTCGGGAGACTGTCCCCTCGGATACACCCACCACCAGAAACGTAAATTCAAGTTTATGTAATATTCCTTTATTTCGTCAATTGCTTTGATATTGTCTTCTGTTAAATGGTTTTCATTCCAAACCCAATTTATGTCGGAAAGAGCTATGCCTGTACTCATTGCCCGGATTGATGCGACTGATTTAAGAGAAGAATTCAAACTTCCCCAGTAGCTACTGACGGCAAAGAAATTATCTTCAATAATATTAATTTTTGATAAGAACATGACTAACTCCTCTTTGAAATACTTTCATAGAGAGTAAAATATAAATAAGATATCATCTATGTCAACGCTAAAATAGATGCATAAGCCCCGCCCGCAAAAAAATTTTCATGGATTGCGAGATTTCTATAATAAATAATTTCCAGCCTAAAATATTTGTCATTTTTGCGGATTTTTGTTAGAAAAACATTGACATACATATTTAAGTTCCTTATAGTTCCGTTGCCGGAAAGTATGTCTTCAAGTGCGCATATTTCAGAAAAGAATCTTCTTTCCAGTTAAAACGCACTGGCGAAAACCTTAATTAATTGTAAATCATTCAAAAATTTTTTAACAAACCTTTGAATCAGGCAATTATATGACAAAGGTCAAGAAAAAAGAACTGACAGCGCTGGAAACGCTCAAAGACTTAATCAACCGCAACCGCGAGTTTGATATTATAGAGCTTTTTTCTGCTATGCATCCGGCTGATATTGCCGATTTGATCGATGAACTGGAAGAAGAGGACCGGTTGCATCTTTTTTCACTATTGGATGTCGACAAGGCTTCCGACGTTATTCTAGAATTGTCTGATACATCCCGTGAACAGCTGATTGAAGACCTTTCCAACGAAAAACTTACTGACATTATCGAAGAAATGGAATCGGACGACAAGGCGGATATTATTGCCGAACTCTCTGATGACCAGGCCAAGGCTGTCCTCGAAGCCATTGAACCGGAAGAATCCCAGGAGGTACAGGAACTGCTCAAGTACGGGGAAGATACTGCCGGTGGTATCATGCAGTCCGAGCTGGTTTCCGTCAAAAAGGATGCAACCATTAATGACGCCTTTCAGGCCGTTGCGGGAGCGAAGGATGTTATTGAAAACATCCATAATATTTTTGTGGTTGATGAAGATGATAAGCTTGTAGGGACTGTTCCTCTGCAAAGCATTATTACTACGAAGCGGTTTGCGCCTATTGTCGATGTTATTGATGAAGATATTCCCAGCGTTCCCTATGACATGGACCAGGAAGAAGTCGCCCGTCTTTTTAAAAAATACGATTTGGTTTCCATAGGCGTTGTGGACAAACTGCAGCACCTGCTAGGCCGGATTACCATAGATGACGTTGTCGACGCGATTCAGGAAGAATCATCCGAAGATATTTATCGTATTGCCGGTTTGGGCCAGGATGATACGATTTTCCATAAAACCACTGAATCGGTAAAAAAGAGACTGCCTTGGCTGTTCCTTAATTTGCTGACAGCCCTTACCTCTGTTCTAGTTATAGGCTTTTTTGAAGACACTATAAAAATGATGGTGGCACTGGTTTTTTTTATGCCTGTTGTTGCCGGACTTGGCGGTAATTCCGGGGGGCAGACCCTGGCGCTCATAATTCGCGGGATGGCTCTGGGCGAAATAACCTTTGAAAATGCTAAACGCGCTTTGTTGAGACAGGTTTCCGTCGGCATTGCAAATGGAATTGCCGTGGGTGTCGTTATTGCCGTTATTGCCTATTTCTGGAAAGGTATTCCCATCCTGGGACTGATTCTGGGCGTAGCAATGATCTTCAGTGTTTTTGCCGGTACCATGGCTGGTGTTCTCATTCCCCTGGCATTGAAAAGAATTAATCTGGATCCCGCACTTGGTTCAAATATTCTATTGACCGCTTTTACCGATGCCTTCGGTTTTTTTTCCTATTTTACTCTGGCGACAATTTTACTCAAGCTGTTGACTTAGCGGTATAAGCTTATCTTTGAATGGAAGATGATTACTTTTCAACAAGCGCTGTCTGTTTTGTCCAACTGACGATATTCCATTCAGGATCAATATCATCATCGCTTTCCATAGCGGGGTTCAGGCCGCACTTGAGAGCGAAATAGCGATGAAAAGCAAGGCTTCCGGTTAATTCAGGATGAAAAACCGTCACCAGAACATTTCCGCTTTCCGCCGCCGCAATGTAGTCGTCAATTTTTAAAAGGACATGAACTTCTTTCCCGGCGCTGACAATTTTAGGCGCGCGGATAAAAGTCAGGGGTATTGGTTTGGATGAGATAGCGGGAATCAGCGCATCACTCACAAAACTGTCCAGTTGACTGCCGAAACCGTTACGCTCAACGACAATATCTATTAAATCCAGACAGGGGTTTTCGTCGGTAATAGCCCTAGCGAGTAATATTGCTCCCGCGCAGGTGCCCCAGATTTTCATGCCGTTGTTATGGGCTTTAATCAGAACATCCTTGATCTCAAAAATGTTCAGCAATCGGGCAATACAGGTACTTTCACCGCCGGGTATGATTAGACCGGCCAGACCGTCAAAATCGGAAGGCTGCTTGACTTTTCTATAGGCGATGTCCAGCATCTCCAGATGCTCCAGATGCTCGTACACTCCACCCTGCAAATCCAGAACACCGATAACGGAAGGCTTTTTACCGACTAACCTGAGAGACATACTAAATTACCAGCCGCGTCCCGCCAGAATCTGTTCGGGCGGAATCTGGGAAATTTCCAGACCCGGCATAGCCTCACCCAGATCCATCGAAGCTTCCAGAACTTTTTGCGGATCATTAAAATAGGCAGTCGCTTTGACTATCGCCCGGGCGCGTTTAGCCGGATCGGCTGATTTGAAAATACCGGAGCCAACAAAAACACCATCGCATCCCAACTGCATCATCAATGCCGCGTCCGCTGGAGTCGCAATGCCACCCGCCGCGAAATTAACTACGGGCAGTCTGCCTAAATCTCTCACCTTTAGAGCCAGCTCGTAAGGGAGGCCGTTGGTCTTGGCAAACCCGGTAACCTCTTCCACCGGCATTTGCGCAAGTTGTCTAATTTCGCGGTTCATGGTTCTCATGTGGCGGACGGCTTCAACAACATTTCCCGTTCCTGCTTCCCCTTTCGTACGAATCATCGCAGCTCCTTCGGCAATCCTCCGCAGGGCTTCACCGAGATTCCGTGCGCCGCAAACAAAAGGAATCGAAAATTTTGTCTTGTCGATATGGCACTCTTCATCCGCAGGCGTCAAAACTTCGCTTTCATCTATATAATCGATGCGCAGGGCTTCGAGAATTTGCGCTTCTACAAAATGGCCGATACGCGCTTTTGCCATTACCGGAATGGACACGGCTTTTTTAATTGCGGCAATCATTGAAGGATCGGACATCCTAGCGACCCCTCCATCCTTGCGGATATCCGCAGGCACTCTCTCCA
>CAYMWM010000090.1:6139-14292 GCA_964394185.1 uncultured Smithella sp. | reverse complement strand
GGCAAGGAGGAGGCTCCGCAGGCGTATTATTGATACGTTGAGGAAGCCGACGACGCTGCCAATAAAGTTAGCCGAAGAATGCGACTTGTTATCTCAGGCTGCGGGAGTATATGTAGAGAAAATCCGTCTGTCAACTGGATTTGGGCTCAAACATTAAATTTATAATAAATATTGCAAATACAGACCCGATAAGCTAGATAATGACAAATAAGGCAACAATACTACCTACATACAAAGGAGCCTGAATGAAAGCTAAAAGCGCCCCCAAAAAAGTAATCGTCAGCGTGGTGATGGGCAGTGATTCCGATTTGCCCATTATGATCGAAGCGACAAAAATACTGGAGGAGTTCGGCATTGGCTATGAGCTGATTTTGACTTCGGCGCACCGCACACCGCTGCGAACGACTAAATTTGCCGTTTCCGCGGTTCAACGCGGCGTTAAGATTATTATTGTCGGAGCCGGGGCCGCCGCTCATCTGGCGGGTGTCATCGCCTCGCAGACCCCCCTGCCGGTCATCGGAATCCCGATTAACGCAACGTCACTGAATGGCCTTGATGCTCTGCTTTCCACCGTGCAGATGCCGGGCGGCATACCGGTGGCATCGATGGCTATCGGCAAAGCGGGCGCGAAAAACGCTGCCTTATTCGCCGTGCGCATTCTTGCTCTTGAAGACAAAGGGATTGGCGTCAAACTTGCCTCTTATGTAAAGAAGATGGCTGAAGATGTGGAGCGTAAGCACAAGAATCTGGGTAAAACCTGATACTGGAAATCCTGAAAATAGGCGCTGATCATTCCGAAGAGAAAATTCTCACCCAGGCGGCGGAAATTCTTGCCGGCGGCGGAATTATAGCCTATCCGACGGAAACCTTTTATGGACTGGGCGCTGACGCCACCAATCATGAAGCGATTCAAAAGATTTTCACCGTCAAGGGAAGAGATTTCAAAAATCCCGTTTCCCTGATTATCGCAAATAAAGATGATATAAAACCGCTGGTACAGGACGTACCGGACACGGCAAAGAAGCTGATGGACAAATTCTGGCCGGGAGCTCTGACGATTGTTTTTTCGGCTTCGAACAGCGTATTCTCCCTGCTTACCGCAGGAAGCGGAAAGATCGGCCTGCGTATCTCCAGCCACCCTGTTGCACTGGGAATCGTCCAAAAACTGAAAAAACCGCTTACGGCCACAAGCGCCAATCAATCGGGCATGCCGGAATGCACCGGGGCTTCCGAAGTCGCCCGGCAGATCGGCGACAAAATTGATGCTATTGTGGATGGGGGGCATACAAAAGGTGAGAAGGCTTCCACCCTTATTGATGTCACCTGCAATCCTCCGGTTATCCTGCGCCAGGGAGCAATAGAAAGAGAAACTATCGAAAGATATATTAAACTATAATATATTGATGCATCAGGATATCTTTTCAGCGGATATAAGAAGAGGGGTTGATGGAAGAAAAAAATCTCATACTGGCTGTTGATATTGGGACAACCGAAACCAAAGCGGTGCTGGTCAGCCCTGACGGGTACATTGATTCCAGCCAATCAACATGCAGCCTCTGCTATCCGGAAAAGTCGTGTGTCGAGCAGTCTCCGCAGGAAATTTCCGATGCCATATATCATTCCGTCAAAAATGTTCTATCCGCGCATCCCGATCTTACCGGCAGGCTTGCCGGTCTTGTGTTCACAAGCCAGATGCAAAATACGATTCCGATGGGCAGGGACGGGAAACCGCTCATGAACATGTTGTCCTGGATGGATGAACGCGCTGCCGAGTTTACACAGGAAGAAATGTTCAGGGGACTGATTAAAATTGAAGGCTATCCCCTGTCGAAACTTATAAAGTTCCTGAGAATAACCGGTGGCATGCCCGGGAAAAACGGCAAGGATACCGTCTCCAAACTTGCCTGGATGAGAAAATACAAACCCGACCTCTATAATGCAGTTCACAAATTTCTTGACGTCAAAGATTATGCCGTTTTCCTTTCCACCGGCAACTATGTGAGTTCATACGATATGGCCTATATCACTTGGCTCATGGATACACGGGATAAAGACATGGGAAAGTGGAAGTGGTCGGATGATATCCACAATATGTTCGGCCTTGATAAGAATAAAATGCCGGAGCTCAGACATTCGACGGCAATCGCAGGCAATGTCACAGCGGAATTTTCCTTAAGAACTGGAGTCCCCGCGGGTCTGCCCGTAGTAAATGGTTCCGGCGACCTTCTCACGTCGGCGATAGGTTCCGGAGCCATCGAGATAGGACAGATGCATGTCAATATCGGTACTGCCGGCTGGGTGGCCACCCATCACCCGTCATCTGCTGTTGATACAAAGCATTATATAGGAGGAATCGTTTCAGGAATCCCCAACGAGTTTCTTTTAATCAGCAAGCAGGAAACCCTCGGCGCCGCTTTGGATTGGCTCAGAGGCGTGCTGCATCCCGCCGGATTGACACAGGGTTTATCAACCGCCGAAATTTACAAGATGATGAATGATGACGCGCTGAAAACACCTCCGGGAGCGAATAATGTCATACTGACGCCATGGCTTTTCGGCGAACGCTCGCCCATCAATAATCCGCACCTGCGCGGCCAGATATTCAACATCAGTATCAATACAACCAGAGCCGACCTCTGCCGGGCGGCAATGGAGGGAGTTGCCCTGAACATCCGATGGGGAATGGAATTCGTGGAAAAAATATCACTGAAAAAAACCCGGCCAAGCACAAATGAAGTCCGCTTAATTGGTGGCGCTTCGAAAAGCGACGTATGGTGTCAGATTTTTGCCGACGTCTTGAAGAAACCCATCGTGCAGATGATGAATTCTCAAATGGCATCCGCTCAGGGTGTCGCGACTATCGCGATGGTATCATTCGGCATTTACAAAAATTTTAACGAGATTGACAGAATGCTGAAAAAAGGAAAACTCTACAGGCCAAATCCGGATAATAAGACTGTTTATGACAAACTTTATAAGTACTATCAGTCTTTATATAAAAACAACAAAGACACCTTTAAAGAGCTCAATCATTAAAGATAATTGACATCGAATCAGCCGATATTCTCTTGACAGAGCATAGAGCTTCACGGCTCCGGCTTCGTTACAATCCGCGCATGTAATCCGGTCGGAGCAAACGATCATCCCTGCTTCTCAAAACATCGTCGACAACTTTAATCATTTGCTCTTTATCCCGCTGGAGAGTGCCGGTAATGGACATGTAATTGGAAGCGTGAGTACCGACAAATTTTATTTTGTCGGCAGTAATGTTTTCAAAAATCTGCTTCATTTCTTCGAGGGTTTCAAAAGGATCCAGTAATTCGAAATCACCCTGCTGTACCTGAGGATATAAAACCGTTCCGGGTACAGGCGTAACGGTCAGCGCCGCCAGATACTGCGGTTTCATTTCATTACAGATTTTAGCTGTAGCCAGAGCATGCCGTTTTGAGGCTTCGCCCTTCCCGGCCAAACCCAGCAGCACCATGGCGGAGAGATTGATTCCCGCCTCGATCAGATTTCGACCGGCTTTCAGCATCTGGTCGTAGCCGACGCCTTTTTTCACTTTTTTTAAAAGCCCATCATCCCCTGTTTCGACACCGATGTACGCCTTTGTCAAACCAGCCTCTCTGAGTGATTTAAGTTCTTCCATGGATTTGGACAGGGTGCTCTGCGGCCCGACGTAGCTTCCTACATGGCGTAGAGACGGAAAGGTCTGATAAAGTTTTTTGATAATGGCCAGAAGCATATCCGTTTCAAGTGCAATGGCGTCACCGTCACACAGAAATACTTTTTCCAGATCGCCGTAGTGATTCTTCGCCATAGCTATATCTTCCATAATCTCGGCAAGCGTCCTCACCCGGTATTTTTTGTCCTTATACATGCCGCAGAAAGTGCATTGATTATGTGAGCAACCTATGGTGCATTGCAGCAGGTAGCTGTTGGCTTCGCTAAACGGCCTGAATATATTGCCTTCGTATCTCAATTTTTTTAGCTTTCACAGACGTATAGTATTTAATTTCACGTGAGTCTAACCGGGGTTTAAAACAGAATTCCCAACTTCTTTGAATATATCAAAACTGCAGCACCGGCTAAGGATATGCCCGCCAGAACATATCAGGATTGCGATGTCATGAACAATATAAACCTTTGACTTAAAGCAGACGTTCCGCACCTATTGTCACGGCCGTCGTTTTAATAACCCCCGCAGGCTCACTGGGGAAAACGATCATGAAAGGTATTTGTCCGCCTGGCATAATTCTATCGTTTGAATTATTACTACCCTCGGGGCGATGGAGTTTCGCTAGAATTTCTTCATCCGATAAATTCGTCAATTCGTCATCGGTAAGAAGGTTCCCTGCGTAACTGACACGTTCGCCTAAAATAACCGAATAGGAATCCACAATTTCACCTTTTATCTGTATACGGGAAAGAGGAAACTCAGCGCGATTGAGAGCCGTACCTTCCAGAACACCGATTTGTCCGAGGATGTAATTGTTTACTCTGCGATAACGCACATCCTGAAGCTTCACCATCTGATTAATTACAGCCCCCGACGTCGGAAGTTCGGTAACGCCTCTATATTCATTAATTTTTTTGACAATCAACTGGCCGTTGTTGACAAGCTGTTCACCATATTGCGGCAGGACATAGAAATAAATCAACAAAGGAATAATCACTATGACAAAAACTGACCAGACTGCAATTTTAAAAACTCTGCCTGCATCCTTCTTGGAGGACATTTTTTTATCTTTATTTTTTTCAGGTTCTGCAGCCATTTCAATTTCTTCAGCTTCTCTAACTTGTCCGCTTTGTAAGGCTTCTTCGCCGGTAATTTCCTCTTGCGTTTTTTCCACGCTCAAATCAATATCATCACTGATGCGTCTTCTTGCCGCCTTTATTTTATCCAGATGTTTTAGTCCATGTTCATCCCTGTGAATTACGGAAGGCAATTCCCTCGGAAACTTCGACACTTCTTCCTTAGATACAACATCATTTTCCTGTGCGACAGATTTTGTCTCAGGTTTGGGTTCAGGTTTTGATTCAGGTTTCATTTCTGGTTTCGGCTCTTGTTTTGACTCGGGTTTAGGTTCAGGTTTAAGCTCAGGTTTGGATTCTGTCGAAGAATCAAGTTCTGAAGCAGCAGGCGCCGGCTTGTTCGCCATTGGATTTTCCTGAAAATATACATGCCCGCAACGGCTGCAACGAAGCCAAATTCCGCTGCCCTGCATGTTGGAATCATCAAAACGGAATTTTGTCCGGCATTGCTTGCATTGAATAATCATTTCCTAACCTCTATTCTTACTGCTTAATTATATAAATATCAGGGGAAAAGCGGTACTTTTCATTGAAATCCAGCCCGTAACCCACCACAAAGCCGTCATCAATGGTGAAGCCCACATATTCCGCTTCAAAAGATATTTTTCTTCTTTTGCGCTTATCCAGGAAAACACAAGTCTTGAGCGAGCGGGGATTTCTTTCCTTAAGCCAACCCACAAGATATTGCAGAGTCAATCCCGTGTCCACGATATCTTCCACGATTAAAATATCTTTATCTTTTATTGACGTCTCAATATCCTTGGTCATAACCACCTTGCCCGAACTTTCGGAACCCGCGCCGTAACTTGCCAGCCGTGCAAAATCCACCCTGCAGGGAATACTGATCTCTCGTATCAAATCAGCCATAAAGATAAACGCGCCTCTGAGAACACCGATCATAATCAATTCACGTCCGGCATAATCTTTGGATATTTGAGAGGCTATTTCCTTCACCCGCTTTTGAATTTCATCACGGGAAAAAAGGATTTCCTTGGACACATCATTCATTATAAAAACCCTTTCGTTACTTGAGGACACAAAACAATTCAAATTGCTTCGGTTGTCACATCACCTCACGAACACACTAAATGCAACATATTATACACTATCTAAAGTCGCGGTATTATGTCAATAAAAAATTAAAGTGTTTTCCTGTACAAGACAACAAAACTCTCTATATTTGACCAAATCATTTTCTCTGCCTCCGCAAGTTCTTCCTTACTTGTAAAAGAAGAACAAAGGCTCAACAAAATGGAGTTCAGCGACGATATTTCCCTGCCGAACTTCTCATAATCGATATGGCTGATCATGTACTGGGAACCGTCGAAATAATATTTCCCCAGACGGTTCGTCTCCTGCGAACGAAAAGGCCAGGTGATTTTCCAGCCGAAATATTCCAGCGCGATATTTTTCAAATGGTCATTGTCGAATCTTTCCGGTTTTAGTTCTTCACCGACTCTGTCAGCAATCAGACGGAAATACTGCGTGACCAGATCAATGTCTGTAAGGACCAGACCGTAAAGATACCAGTCATCAATGATCTTTATCAGAATTTGATTCTGGGAGTGTGGAATAAAATAATGGCTGGGGCAGAGATGTCCGGCGCAGAGTTCCTGCCCGTAAAACGAGCAACCGCGCAAATCAATGCCCAGATTCTGCATCGGGTGAAGCATACAACCCACCTTTTTTTCATCTTTATCGAGAAAGCCCAGATACTCGCAGCAGTGAATCACTTCATATCTCTTTTTAATATCTTCAGCAGCCAGCGTTTCCTTCGCGTAGAGCTCAACATCGCCCGGCTTTTTCACAAGTTCGTGAAAGCGTTTCGTGCGTGAACGCAAACGCTGCACCAGGGATGAACGAGAGCTGTCCACATAATTATACAGGCCGCAGCAGGCGCCGCAGGATTTTCCTTCATCGGGCTGACAAAGGACAAATATCGTTGAATCGGTCATTGAATAATTACCCTGTTATTTTTAACGAAGATAAACCGGAATCACTCAAACACAATGGTTTCTCTTGCTGTCGGCGCAGGACAAAAGCAAAATGGCATTGACATCACTCATAAAAAGCAACTTTCTGGAAATATTAAATTTCGGAGCCTTTTATAAAAGGATTAGCGTTGCAGGTCAAGCGTAAAAATGTTAATAAAGAACCCGCTGTGTAAAAAAAAATTTATATTTGGATTCAAATGAAATTAATAGAAGAAATAAAATTAGACAATGGCTTGAATTTAAAGATATTTGATTTATCCCGCGCCATAGCCGCCGATACGGTCAAGGTGGAGGTTTTCTTTCAAACCATTATTTCTTTAGAGGAATCATATTTCACGAACACCGAAGATTATACTCTGGTCAAAAATACCCTGGGTTTGGAACTGGCCTATGAGCATACATTGGAGCGGTCTTTCGTGCCCGGTGAAAATGAAGATTCCGTCCGTGATGATTTGATTAACACATTCAAAGCCAATTCGCTGGATTATCTTGCCGCCGGCAATTTTCCGCAAAAGATGGCTCTGTCCAAGCTCAGAGACATCAAAAAGAATCCTTATAAATATCAAGTCCGTACCAACTCCGATCCGGAAGAATAAAATCAGAGTTCTCATTACAAAAAGGAATACGAATCATGAAAAATGGCAACTTTGATGAACTTTTATCCGGCGCGGAAAAACCCAGCCGCTACATTGGCGCGGAGGTCAACGCCGTCCATAAAGATATAACGGAGGTCAGCTTTGCGCTGGCTTTTCCCGACACCTATGAAGTCGGCATGTCCCATCTCGGATTGCAGATTTTGTATTCCATTCTCAACGAAATTCCCTATGTGGCAGCCGAAAGATGTTTCTCTGTCTGGCCGGACAGGGAAAAACAATTGCGCGAAGGCAAAATACCCTTAACCTCCCTGGAGAGTCAAAAACCGCTGGTTGATTTTGACATTGTCGGTTTCTCCCTGCAGTATGAACTCTCCTACACCAACATGCTCAACATGCTGGATTTAGGAGGGATACCGCTTGCCCGCAAAGAGCGGACAGATGGACATCCTCTGATAATAGCGGGCGGCCCCTGCTGTTTTAATCCGGCGCCGCTTGCCGATTTTATTGATGCTTTTGTCATCGGCGAGGGAGAAGAAGTTGTGGGAGAAATCGCCGCGATAGTTCGCGCAGGCAAAAAGAACACTCTGAGCCGAAACAACATGATAAATGAGTTGGCGAAAATTCCCGGCATTTACGTCCCCGCCGTTCATGGAAAAAATCAGGTGATTAAAAAAAGAACTGTTATTGACTTGAATGCGTGGACGCATCCGAAAGCGCCTGTCGTCCCGCTGATGCAAACCATTCACGA
>CAYMWM010000090.1:0-6129 GCA_964394185.1 uncultured Smithella sp. | reverse complement strand
GCTGGAGATCGCGCGCGGCTGCACCCGCGGCTGCCGATTCTGCCAGGCGGGAATGCTCTGGCGTCCCTACCGCGAAAGAAACACCTCCCTGCTTATGCAAATGGTTGACACGATGCTTAAAGCAACCGGCCATGAAGAGATTTCACTTTTATCACTCAGCTCCGGCGATTATAGTTGTCTTGAACCTCTGGTCATCAATCTGATGAATCGGTATCACTCCCAAAGGGTAGCGCTGGCTCTTCCTTCGCTGCGCGTGGAATCCCTCAATACAAAATTAATGGAAGAAATCAAACGGACACGCAAAACAAGTTTTACGCTGGCGCCGGAAGCGGGAACGGACAAGATGCGACTGATTATCAACAAGGGCAATACGTCTGAAGATTTGCTCTCCACCGTTGATAAAATCTTTGCCGCCGGCTGGAAATCCATCAAGCTGTATTTCATGATCGGTCTTCCCTATGAAACGCAGGAGGATCTGGAAGGCATTGTCAATCTGAGTTATCAGGCTCTGCGGGCGGCAAAAAATCGCGGACAGCTCACCGTCAGCCTTTCTACCTTCGTTCCCAAACCGCACACGCCGTTTCAATGGCACAGGCAGATTTCCCTGGAAGAAACTTACACTAATCAGGAATTTATCCGTCAAAGAATCAAAAGCCGCAATATGAGCGTCAAATGGCACGACGCGCGAATGAGTTATCTGGAAGGAATTTTTTCGCGGGGAGATAAAAGAGCCGGAAATATTCTGGAGAAGGCTTTCCGTAAAGGCTGCCGCTTCGATGGCTGGTCTGAAATTCTGCGCTTTGACCTCTGGCAGGAAGCCATCGCGGAGTCGGGAATCAATCCGGATGATTTCTCCCGTGAACGCGAAATCAACGAAAAATTACCGTGGGACAATATCGACTGCGGCGTGAGCCGTGAATTTCTGCTGAAAGAAAAGCAAAAATCGGAAGACCAACTGGCAACGGAAGATTGCCGGTTTTCGGGATGTGTGTATTGCGGCACATGCGACTTTCTGGAAACAAAAAATATCTTTGCCGCAAAAGAGGAAACAGACACTGTTTTGCCGACGTCGCCGGTTCCCGATGCTATGCCCGTCAGGGAAGCGAAATACCGTTTGACCTTCGGCAAGACCGGACGGGCAGGATTTTTATCCCATCTGGAATTATCGGCGGCGCTGGTCCGGGCTTTGCGCCGTAGCAGCATCAGGATTGCATATACAATCGGTTTTCATCCGCATCCCAAGGTATCATTTGCCACCGCAACCGCTGTGGGCATGGAAAGCAGACAGGAATACGCTGACATTTGCGCTCAGGAATACACAGCGGATTTTGATTCATTAATAAAGGAAATCAATCTTAATCTGCCCGCGGGAGTCGAGATTCTGGAAATCAGAAAATTATCCGCGAAAGAAAAAGCCATTGCCCAGGCGACACAGGGATTTGAATACGAACTCCAATTGCCTGCCGCACTTGATTCTTCCCGGCTCAATGCCATAAAAGAAAACATTGATAATTTTCTGACGGCGTCAGACTTCACCATTCAAAAAGTATCCAAGGGAAAAACCGTCACAAAAGACATCCGCCCTTTTGTGCAAAGTATGATGCTTGATGATACCGGTAAAAAAGTTAAATACACCGTGTTGCATATTCAGGAAGGTTCTGCCCGGCCTATCGATATCATCGCGCATATCCTGAAATCGAGTGCCGACGAAGCCCGTCAAATTAAAGTCGTTAAGATAATGACTATTTTGGGATAACACCAACAATAAATATTTGATTTTCAACAAATATTATCGTACAAAACGCAAAATCTAACAAATAGTTTTTTTACAATATATGACAACATATATATATTTATTTATATAACAAAAAGGGAATAATAAATGGAATCCATTTTCTTCTACTCATTAGTTGTTATGGTTATTATTGGTTTTGTAATGCACAATAAATTTTTGAATAAACTAAAAGAAAAATATCCAACTGTTTGGGAATCATTAGGTAACCCTACATTATTAAAAAATAACTCACCTAAAAACAATTTTGATGTACAAAAATATATATTTAAAAAAGAATATAAAACACTAGATGATAAAGCTTTTATTTCCTTTTGTGATTCACTTAGAATATTTAACATATTTTATCTGTGCTATTTTATTTTGGGCATTCTTGTTATTCTGAATTCATTGATATTCAAAAAGATATAACAAACTCATCAAGCCAGTGCCATGACACGACGTTGCCTATTTTTGCGTTATGCTATGAAGAATTTCATATTTAATACCATTTCTAAATCAAAGATGATATCGAGGCGGTGAGGAGAAGGCTCCGCAGGCGTATATGGTAATACGTCGAGGAAGCCGACGACCCCGGCCAAAGCATCGGCAGGCTGTGCCGACAAAGATAGCATCCTGCATTCGCCGGAGTTTCCTTTGATTAAGAATTAGTGTAATACCAAGTTGCATTCAAAGGATAACGCGGCGGCGAGGAGGAGGCTCCGCAGACGTATATGGTAATACGTTGAGGAAGCCGACGACGCAGCCAACAAAGTTAGCCGAAGAATGCGACTTGGTATTAGGAGCTTTTGTGAGAATATGGGACGTAAATCCGGGTTACCTTAACCGGCAAAGCCTTCTGGGGGAGCACCGCGAACTTCACGCGATTGTTTCCATTATCAAATACAACAAAAAAGGATATTCCCGTCATCCCGAAACACTCCGCTGGCAGGGTTTCGGCTGGGCGCTTTCTCAACGGCACAGATTACTGGCGGCGGAAATGCGCCTGAGAGGCTATACGGACAGAACGCCTGTGCTGATGAAAAGCCAACACCTGAAATGGCCGGATGTGTTTGTTGATCCTCCGGCTGTTCAATTTTCCATCCTGGGAAACAAATATAAAAATGCGGAGCAGGGCCGGATACCGTTGCCCAAGAATGTTCAGCAGTTATGGGCTCAGCATAAATATTCGGTAATGGCGCGGGACCTCACCGAATATAAAAGCATCGGCCGCAGGCTGGCTTCCGCAAAAACAAACGGCTTAATCAGCGACCTTTATCCTGAACTGGTTTCATTGCTGCGCTGTCCTCCCGGTGAAGGAAACCTGCGCAATACGGTGCAACATATGTGGGGATATGTCTCCCCGTTTGCCTCACTATCGGGAAAGGCAGTGGAAAGCAAGACAACACAAAGCCTGCTTGCTGAAATTCAAAGGCTGGTTTTTTTGCATAATGTAATTTATCTGAAGGAATCAACGGCGCTTAGCGATTTGCAGGCATGGATTTAAAAACACAAGGCTAAAGTTGTAAGATTTCTAGAATACCAGTTTCAAATCTTTTGGCAGGACTTTAAAAGAAAACTTCTTTCTTTTTTCCTTTTCCGGATCACCGTTTCGCTGCAGTAATTGCTCCGTTGAGGTGGTAATGTTAATTTCCTTGGCTTTGTAATACTCTCCCATCCTGTTTCCACCAGCAACCAGAGCGGTGGCCAGCGCGTAGAGGGTGGCAATCGGTCCCGCGTTGAGGATAAGCATATGGAGGTAGCCGTCATCAAACTTAGCCTGCGGCACAACCTTAAAGCCGTATCCGTAATAGGGAAGTTTTGTTATCACGGCTGTCAGGGAATTGCAGGTCGTTACTTCCCCGTTCTCCATGGCCACCCGCAAATCCGCTTTAACGTAGCCGTCAAATAAAACCTGAACTGTCGCCAAACCGTAAGCCAGAAAGCCGCGTAATTCGTTTGCCAGATGTCTGTCCCGTTCCAGCAGGATGCATCCTTCAATGCCGATGCTCGCGAACAGGGCTCTTGTTTTCCCGTCACAGCTGATGATATCGATTACGTGTTCTTTTCCTTTTTGAATTTGACGGGCGGCCTCTTTGGGATCGTGGGGCAGGTGAAAGGTATGCCGTAAGACATCACCTGAGCCAAAGGGAAGGAATCCCAGGGGAACTTCTCTTGCCACGCTGTTGAGCACGAGAGAAAATGTTCCGTCTCCGCCGGCAACGAGCAGGGTGTCCACTTTTTGCGAAAGTTCATGAGCGGCACAACTGAACTCTTCGGGCGATGTTGTATCCAGACCGGATATCGTCGCGTCTTTTAAAATACCGGCTATTTCATTTAAAAGTCTGTTTTTTTCATCTTTGGAGCGTTTGCCGGAAACTGGATTCGCAATAATGCCGTATTTCATTTAGTCTCACTATCACATCGTATTTTGATGAGAAGCTCGATTTTTTATTGCGCAACTATAAATATCATGTCCCCTGATGTCAAGAAAATTCATTTGCCCTGATTTTCGGTTAACTGGGCATCAGCCATTGCAGGATACCCTTTTTCAAATCAATGGCGGCTTCCGGACATGTTTCCATGCAGCAGAAACATCTTATGCACTTGCGGTAATCATAACGCGGTGTCTTCGCATGATTCGCTTCTGATATAGCCCCCGCCGGACATACTTTTTTACAGTTGTAGCAAAGTGTACAGGCATCAGCCCTCGGTACCGGCTTTTCCACAAAAAGATTTTTAATCGTCGGTGATGTCAATGGCCATATGACACCGCCGCTTACAGTACTGCGTGACGGTTTAAAATCGGTGATAAGCATGTCTTTCAAAGATTCACCCGCTACCTTAATTTCATCAGACGATTTCGCACCGTAGCCGCGTTTGAATCCTTCTGAAATTGTAAAAACTTTTTTCAACTCCAGGCCAACCAGATTGACAGCGACATAATCCAATGCCACGGCGTCATCTCCTATTATGATTGCACCGATTTTTTTCGGCTTTCCTGAAGGGCCGGGCCCTTCGCCTTCCATGCCGACAACGGCATCCATGATATGGAGAAATTTTTTCGGCTTTTCAAAGCCATTCAACAGGCCGCCGTATAAATCCAGCAGAAACTCGCTGAATTCCATCTGAGACGGCGCGCTCATGTGCATCCGCGATTTACTCAGCCCGGGCATGGCTCCAAACAAATTTTTAACCGCACCGGTATAATGGGTAAATCCATGCGATTTGAGCTTCGGCATATTGATGATGTAGTCAACATCAAAAAACGCCTGGGAAATATCAATTTGTTTATAGCGTTGCGCTGAATCATACTTCAATGTGCGAGTTACATTAATGTCGGCAACTTCAATTCCAAGTTCGTCTACGATTCCGGCAAGGCCTGCTTTTTTAACGGTTGATTTCAAGGGGAAAAAATTGGGCGATTCGATGAGAACAATGTTATTCGTATAATCATGGACAATCTCGGCAACAGCCCTGAACATTTCAGGATGGGTAGTCACTGCCTTATCAGGATTCACCGGCATGAGCAGGTTCGGTTTAAGGCATACCCGTTTATTTCTGAAATCTTCCGGATTAAACCCTATTTGCTTCAAGCCCGTTAAAATTTTTTCTTTAATTATTTTGCCATCGTACTCCGGACATTTTTGCAGAGAAATTACAGCCATATTACCCTACCTCCCCCTTGTAGAATATTTAACAACCGGTGGCTCACAAATAAAAGCGGGGCATATATAACCCTAAATTCTTCATAATATCAACAAGCTTTATATTTAATGGCTCTATATCAAATAAATAGTCTTTTTTTAATATATATTCATTTTGTCAAATAAAAATCGTAATTTTGCATGATGAGCAATAAATATTTGTGTCATTATTTCAATCACTTATCTATTTATTATCCTTTTAACAAAATATTTCTCTACAAGGCTGAAATTTTATTGACAAACGAAAACATTTTGTCTATAAATGCCAGTCTTAATTCTATTTCAAGAAGGATGAGTTATGTACGCAGTAATTAAAACAGGAGCGAAACAGCACAAGGTTACAGAAGGTGATGTTTTATCCGTGGAAAAACTTGACGGAAACAAAGGCGATGAAATTACTTTTAATGAAGTGCTCATGGTTTCCGACGATAAAGAAGTTAAAGTAGGTACGCCTTTTGTGGCAGGAGCCAAAGTGGTTGGTCAAATTGTCGCTCAGAAAAAAGGCCCGAAGCTTATCGTTTACCACATGAAACGACGCAAGGGTTTTCATAAAAAGACCGGTCATCGTCAAAATTTAACAAGCATGAAAATTACCAAGATAACGGTATAGGCGGAGGAGAAACAACAGCAGTGCGAGGAATATTATACACA
>CAYMWM010000089.1:0-14367 GCA_964394185.1 uncultured Smithella sp. | reverse complement strand
GGGTTATCGTCCTCACCGGCGCCGGCGACAAGGCTTTCTGCGCGGGATTTGATGTGAATCCGGAAAATCCTTTACTTCAACCCTTGATAGCTTCAATGGAAAGTCACGACAAGGGCCCGGCGTATGACCTCATCCGCCGCGTAAGGACAAGCACCGATAGTCTTGTATCCCTGCCGGTTCCTATCATCGCCGCCATTAATGGACTGGCTTACGGCGGCGGAGCGGAAATCG
Source organism: uncultured Smithella sp. (assembly GCA_964394185.1). Lineage (GTDB taxonomy): Bacteria > Desulfobacterota > Syntrophia > Syntrophales > Smithellaceae > Smithella. The sequence continues at coordinate 14,136 of CAYMWM010000089.1, read as the reverse complement.
CCTCCCGCTGTGACCTGCGGGTCATGGACCCCAATGCCGTGATTTGTTTTTCCGAAGTGCGTCTCGGCCTTATGCCCGACCACGGCGGCGTTGTGGGGCTCACCCACCTTGTGGGCGCGTCCCGGGCTGCCGACCTCATCCTCACCGCCCGGAAGGTCAGTGCCCAAGAAGCCCTCCAACTAGGGTTTACCAACCGCATCAGCGAGCCGGGCAAGGCTCTCGAAGAGGCATTGTCTCTTGCTCTTTCCATCGAACAAAACGGCCCGCGCGCGGTGCGCCACGCCCTCTCGGTCATTAGAAAAACCGGCGACCTTACAACATCGGATGCCCTTGAGCTGGAGACAGAAGAAGCGGTTACCCTCATCGCCAGCGGTGAGAGCATCCACGGCGTATCCGCTTTTCTCACACGTCAGAAGCCCGATTTCCCGGACATTGGAGAATGACGAGTCTCAAATTTCAGGAGCGTAATGCAAAGATATAATATTAAAAAATTATAACACCATGCTTTTGACATGAATATTTTTAACTCATCTCTAATCGGCTCGAAGAAAAGCCCCTTTACTTACAAGGATCAGGCAACATTGGAAATTCGCAGCGGGGGCGGCTGTATTTCCATCTTCGGGCTGCCCTTCCTCTTGTCCGGCCTATTTGTCATGCAGGTTCCGTTAGGAATCACACCCGTGCAGCAATCGCCGGGGACACTCCCTTCCATTTTCGTCGTCCTGTTCGGCGCCATTTTTGCCGCAGTGGGCGCCGCTCTCGTTTTCGGACGCATGGGAATCATTCTTGATAGGAGCACAGGACGCATCATCCAATGGTACGGCTTGATCGTTCCCATGAAGCGCAAGGAATATCTGCTGGACTCGGTGGGTCAGGTGGAAATGAGCTTCTTCAGCGGCGACAGCGATTCTGCGCCAACCTGGCCGGTGACCCTCTCCGGCAATGGAATCGCCAAGCCCATTTTCGTTTTACGGCCTACGAGCTTTGCCGAAGCGAGGCAGTTGGCCGAAGAGCTTGCCCGTTTCCTGCGGAAACCGCTTGTGGATTCTTCCACCGGCAAGAAAATAACCCGCAATTATGAATATCTTGATGAATCATACAGAGACAGGATGAAGCGGACAGGTGAGGTCAACGGCCTCCTGCCGCCGGAACCTTCCACAATGCGTTCGCGAGTGGAACGAACGGGAGACGATTTAATCATTCACATTCCCCTAAATACAAAAAGTGTAATCCATTATATTCCTGTATTTGCTCCCCTTGTCTTCGCGGGAATTGCCGCCTTGTTTTTTCTGCCGCCTATTCTCAGGCAATTCAGGGACAGCTTTATAGATTTTATTTCTCCCGGCCTCATCGTCCTTTTCTTCATAGCGGGTCTCGTCATACTGGCCCTCAAGGGAATGTATCGCCTGAAAAAAGAGTTCGAGCGAATTACCGTTACAAAAGCTTTCCTGCGTGTAGAAACGCTGAAACAGGGGAAGCAAATATCTACGGAGATTCCCTTGTCCGAACTGGAGGATCTTGTGGCTCCCACAACACGGGGCGTCATGAACGCTATCGAAGCGCCAGGTATGAAGAAGGTGCTTCTGGGTGACACAGGCACTCCCCGGATGCCCGACGGTCGCCCCGTCCCCCGCTTTCTCCTTTCGTTAATGAAAATGGCCGGATCTAAGGGCATCATCGCTCGCAGCGATAAGACCATGATTCAATTCGCGGGAGGTCTGGACGAGGCGGAGGTTGCCTTGATTTTCGCGCTCATCAGAAAAACTATTGTGGAATAATTCATTGTTTATATTTTTGACAAAAAGATTTTCTTCATATATTTTTTCTTCGACCTTAAATAACCGCGGTGCATATAAGGAGGATTGCCTATGATTAAATCAATATCCGTTCCCGGCAGGGATATACCGGTTCTGGCTGACGCGGACGTTGTCGTCGCCGGCGGCGGTCCTTCGGGATTTGCCGCGGCAATCACAGCGGCACGCGATGGGCTGCAAGTGATCCTCATCGAACGTTACGGTTTTCTGGGCGGACTCGCCACAGCCGGTGCCGTGGGTACGATTTGCGGTTTATATCTTCACCATCCCGACAGAGTAGAGCAGCTTATAGGGGGCTTTGCGGCAGAGCTGACTGGCGCGCTTAGCGCCCGCGGAGGAGCCTTCGGGCCTATTATCCGCGAAGGATTTACAGCGCTTCTTTACAATCCCTGGCATTTGAAACGTCTATGCGACGACTGGATCGAAAAGGAAAAGAATATCAAGCTGCTGCTTCACAGCACGGTCGCCGATGCCGTTGCATCCGACGGCGCCATCAAGGCGCTGTTGATTGCCGGACCCGAAGGTCTTCATGCCGTCACGGGGCGCGTATTCATTGATGCGACGGGCGATGCTATTTTGGCAGCAGCTTCGGGCGTACCGACAACCAAAGGGGATAATACGGGCGCTGTCATGAATCCCACCATGATGTTTTTCGCCCAGGGAATGGATTTTGCCCTTTATCAGGAAAAGGGAATGCCGGTGCTCAATGACCGGATTAAAGAGGCGATCAACAATAAAAAATATTCGCTGACAGTCAGCCAGGGATTGGTCATACCGACGTTTCGTCCCGGCGAGGCCATCGTCAAACTATCCTCTCTTGCCAGAAACGGCCAATCGCTTGACGGGAGCCTGATTGCCGATATAACCTATGCTGAACTGAAAGGACGGAAGGACGCCCAGATTGCCATGGAATTCCTTAATAAAGAAATTCCCGGCTTTGCTAATGCTTTCATATCCGATACAGCCGTCCAGGTCGGAATTCGCGAGACCAGACGTATTGTAGGACGTTATATGCTCACACAGGAAGATGTCCTTACCGGCCGTGTTTTCGACGATACTATATGCCTGTGCAGCTGGCCTCTGGAACTCTGGGAAGGAGGGGCGGAGCCCCGCATGGTATTTCTCCCTGAGGGGCGTTACTACGGCATCCCTTACCGCTCGCTTCTGAGCCTCGGAATCAATAATCTTCTCGTCACCGGCAGGGCTATCTCCATGGATCATGAAGCGCTTGCTTCCGCGCGTGTCATGGGTCCCTGCTTTGCCGAAGGACAGGCAGCGGGAAAAGCCTGCACCCTTGCCCTTTCCTCAGAACAATTGCCGGATGAAATCACCGTCGGCAAGCTTCAGGAAGCTCTGAAAAAGGATGGTGCAAGGCTGAGTTGAAAGCCTATCGACAGGAAAACTTTTCTGTAATACATGCTCACTTTTAATTTCTGTTTTGGAAGATTGACAATGATTAGTCGTGCAAAAATATTACTTTATCTCATAGAACTGTTTAATTGTTACGCTGCTATTTACTATTGCTGTTTTCTTTTTTTCTATCTGCGGAAGATCTTCGGATTCGGTGAATCGGCTAATCTGCTGACGGCAGCCCTAGGCGGATTTGTCTACATCATTGCCTCCTGGCAGGGTGGAAAACTGGTCCAGCGCTACGGAGGCATCAGGCTGCTTTACATCGGCGCCTGCGGCGTTATTGTGTCCATGGCTTTGGGTATGGTTTTCACCACACCAATAGCGCAGATCACGGTGTATTGTTTGTGGAATGTGGGAATTTGTTTCATGTGGCCGGCCATTGAAACGCTGATTAGCGAACAGGCAGGCGTGGCGCTGCCGAAAATGGTCGGCATCTATAATGTAACCTGGGCTACAGGCAGCGCGATAGCATACTTCACGGCAGGTATTTTCATAGAGAAATTTGGCATGTTAAGTCTTTTCTGGCTACCCCTTGGACTTACGGCCATCGAACTTGCCCTGCTGCCGCTTGCCGCAAGATGGCTCAAGCAAGAAAGGGTTTATGGATCTAGTGAAAGGAACCTGCCCCCGGAAAAAAGTCCCAACGATGCCAGACAATTTTTGCGGATGGCCTGGATTGCCAATCCCTTCTCTTATGTGGCCATCAACACCGTCATACCGTTGATTCCTTCTATTGCGGAAAAGCTTTCCCTTTCAACATCAATGGCGGGTGTTGTCTGTTCCGTCTGGATGTTTGCCAGACTGGCTGCCTTTGTTACTTGCTGGCAATGGACGGCATGGCATTATCGTTTTGGGTGGCTGGCAGGATCTTTTTTACTGATGATTGCCTGTTTTTTCGGATTTCTGATGGCACAATCGGTAGGCTTACTTTTAATCGCACAGGTTGGGTTCGGCCTTTCCATCGGGCTCATATACTATTCGTCCCTCTACTATTCCATGAACGTGGCCGAAAATCAGGGTTCAAACGCCGGCTTTCATGAGGCGATGATCGGGGTAGGCCAGTTTGTCGGTCCCGGCCTGGGCGCCCTAACGCTTTACCTTGTTCCCACCGCCATCGGCATCGGCATCTGGTCGGTGAGCGGCCTGCTCTGCGCCGGATTTTCCGGCATGCTCATCGTAAGACACTGTAAAAGCAATTAACGTGAGACATTCCCGGTACTTTTCATTTTTTGCGGCTTTTAGCCTTGGCCGGTTTTGCAGGATGGTCAGGGCAGGTTTTTCTTGGCGCCGTTCCTTTCATATAGGCTTCACGAAACGTTTGAGGACATGCATTTGTGGCAAGATATCCCGACCTGGGATCAATCACGGCTGTCTCGATTCCCCCGGGTGGAATGATGCCCATCGGTCCGGATTGAGAATATACAGATCGCATAAATTTTGCCCAGATGTGGAGGGCTCCGGTGGCTCCCGTCAATCCGGTATCGGCTCCGCCATCATATCCAACCCACACGGCACAAACGATGTCCCGGGTATAACCGACAAACCAGGAGTCCTTGTTGCCGTTCGTTGTGCCTGTTTTTCCCGATGCCGGGAAATAAATATTGAGTGACTTTGCCTCTTTTGCCGTCCCGCGCTCAAGCACTCCTTCCATGGCATACCCTGCAAGATAAGCCAAACGTGGATCGAGCGCCTTTTTGCGTTTAACCTCTCTGGTTATGATTTGATTTCCATTCGCTGCCGTAACTGAAAAAAGTGGAAACCGTTCATATCGGATACCGCCTGAAGCTATGGTTGTATAGGCATAGGCAAGTTCCATGGGGGTGACTTCAAAGCTTCCCAGCGCCATGGAAGGAACAGGTAAAAGAGGACTCATGATACCGGCCAGACGGGCGGTTTTAAGCGCTTCATCAAAACCAACTTCATTGGCCAACCTTGTTGTAGCCGTGTTTACAGAATCCTCTATCGTTTTCCGGATCGTGATTTTATCATATTTTTTGTCTTCAAAATTTGAAGGAGTCCACATTCCTTCAGGGGTAGAAAGCGATATCGATTCACCGGACACCATTGAGGAAAGCGTCATATTCCTCTTAGAAAGCGCCGTAAGCAAAACAAAGGGTTTGAAGGCGCTACCCGACTGCCGTTTGGCGTCTACCGCCCTGTTGAATTTGGTCTGCCCATAACTCCGTCCGCCTACCATTGCAACCATCTCCCCTGTTTTAGGATCAACGGCAATCAGCGCAGCCTGCAGGGGTTCACGGGCTGAAAGGGCGGTCGGTTCGATCTCTTCAATGCCCCGGGTGACCGCATCTTCCGCCAGAGCCTGCCAAACAGGATCAAGAGTGGTATAGTAATAATACCCAGGATGATAAAACTTTTCAGTTCCCAATTCTTCCCCGGTAATACGCTTTATGTAATCAATAAAATACGAGCTCAGATTGTCAAGACCACTATGTGATTGGAGCCTGATGGGTACATTTGTTGCCCGGCGGAATTCATTTTCCGAAATCATGGCCTGTTCGTGCATTTTGGAGAGCACTATATTGCGCTGGTTTTTTGCCGCTTCAAGATTCCTGAAGGGTGCTTTTCTATTAGAAGAGTGAATGATCCCTGCAAGCAACGCAGCTTCTTCAAGAGAAAGGTCTTTTGCATGTTTTGAGAAATAAAATCTTGCCGCTTCTTCGACGCCGTAAAGTCCCCGGGAGCCGGCCTGTCCTAAATATATTTTATTCAGATACATTTCCAGTATCTGTTTTTTCGAACACCGCACCTCGATAGCCCAGGCAAGCGCTGTCTCCTTAAATTTACGTGCAAAGGTTGTCCGCGGAGAGAGGAATATGTACTTTGCGAGTTGTTGAGTAATCGTGAAATCCTCCCCGGATGACTTTTTTTGTTTGGAGCTGGTAAATAATGTTTTGCCAATTGCGAGAACGTCAATTCCCTTGTGGGAATAAAAACGTTCGTCTTCAGAAGCGATCACCGCATTTTGCACATAAGGGGAAACCTTGTCGAGCGTCACCGGCTGCCGCGATTCCATCTTCGGACTGACCAGGCGACAGATTTCTTCCGGTTCCAATTGAATAGAATCCAATTGTTTACCTGTTGATGATGTAATTGTTGTAACGCGGTTATTGTCAATCGCAATATCCACCAAACCATCAGTATTTGATTTTTTTTCAATTCCTTTATGACGGAGAGATATCCGGATGCGCGCATGATTTTCGGAAAAAGTCCCTTCGGCGGGCGGTTCTCCCGTAACTCTTTTATAGGATAATTTGTTGAGTCTTTCTTTAAAACGGATGTTCCCCAAGTGATCGCCTTTGCGAATTTCCAGGGGACGTCCATAAAAGACGGAAGGGGATCTGACATCGTTTTCGGCAATGATTTTGCCCACCTCAACATACAGAAAGCCGATATGAAGAATCAGGGCGGCAAGCAGAATAAACGATAGAAATAAAATCAGAAACAAAAAAAGATGACGGCGAATCAATATTTCCTCCCGGCTGCTTGTATAGTTGAAAGAAGCCTTTCCATTACAATCGAAGAAACAGTTCAAGTTAACATTTAATAAAATCAGATTTACAGCGTTCCATCAAGTACTGACGCTACTTCCGCCTTGCATGCATGGCATTTTTTTGCCCCTCTGAACAGCGGCTTTCCACAGGCCGGACAATGGTAACGCTCCAATTCCACCCTAGCCCATTCTATGCTGCCCTTTTCATCGCCAAATTCGGCGACTTTGGCGCACCATAGGGGGATCGTCCTTTTCATCACCCGTAACCCCGTAGCCAGACCGAATTTTTCTATCATATCGCAGGGCCACCGGTCGCATTGATGACAGGAGTAATAACCTTTTTGCCGGACACAATTTCTGATGGTACAAGAGGCGCAATAACCGTAAAGTTTTTTAGGTGGATCGGCCTGCATGCATCCGTGACATTGTGTCTCCTCGGCTTTCGTCCCGTAAAGATTGCCCATGACTTCCATGAATTTTTTGTTTTTGTCCCTTGTCGCAATGTAAACCCCGCAGGCGCCGCAGTAAAGACCGCAGGGCGCCATCAGGTTTTTATCCCTTATTTCTTCCTCTGTCCAACCTTCCATTTCCGTCATTCCTCCTTCTATTAAAAAAATCTTCAAAAGGCATAATAGTTATTCTTTACATATAATCACGTCTGTCCCAGTCCATTGATGTCGGTATTTTCGAGCACTCGTTTATCGTATCCATTCGCTGCCACCTGAATCATGGCACGGCCTACATTTTCCGTAGTTGTTACGTGACTGGGAAGCAGACGTCTCAACAATGGGAAGATGGGGTCGAGCACTTTGTAGAGCGTCCGATATAACTTCGTCTTTGAGCGGACCTCTGTCATCGGTTGAATCAGTCCGGGCCGAAACATATATGCATGAAAAGGCAATTGCAGGAGATGATTCTCCGTCTTTCCCTTTACCCGCGCCCACATGAAGTGAGCGCGCTCCGTTCTGTCAGTTCCTTCGCCGGAGACGTAGCAGAAAGTAAGCTTAGGATTATGTTCCGCCAGGACACGTGCAACTGACAGAGTCAGTTCATAGGTTACCCGATAATAAGCGGCCTCAGTCATTCCGGCCGCGGATACTCCCAGACAGAAAAAGCAGGCATCGTATCCATGCAGGTCCGCCCTGACATCACTGTAGTCGAAAAAATCAGAAAGGATGATTTCAAGGAGTTTGTGATGCACAACACCGCATGGATTTCGTCCTATCACAAGTACCGATTGTACCTGCGGTTCCTTTAAGCACTCAGCCAGAACTCCTGAGCCAACCATTCCCGTTGCTCCAAACAAGATGACTTTCATTCTGCACTGAACTCCCGTGATGAATCAGAAAAAGATAGCCGGACATTCCCTTTATTACGTAAAAGGCTACTCCATATTTATGAAAAAGTAATCCACAAAGCAGAAATTGTCAATTCAACAAATCACAGGACAACGGTTAAAATGAAATCGCTGGATGTTTGATTTGCCGGAACAAAAGACATAATTTTTTACGTTGATGTTCTGCATTATTCTGTTATAAAAATCCCTGACAAGGGGGTTGTTGAACCCCCCATATTTCGGGATTGTTCACCGAAAGCCCAATAAGGAGGAATGTAATGATTGTCACCATTGTAAATATCAGGGTCAAACCTGAAAATATTAATCAGTTTATTGACACAACCATAGAAAATCATCGAAATTCAATTAAAGAAGAAGGGAATCTCCGGTTTGACGTATTACAGCATCGGGATGACCCATCGGCGTTCACTCTGTACGAAGCCTATGCCTCCGACGAAGCAGCTGCCGCGCATAAACAAACCGCTCATTATTTTAAGTGGCGGGATACTGTTGAATCCTGGATGGCCAAACCCCGTGAGGGAATCGCCCATAAGGTTGTCGCACCGGTGGAAATATCAGCATGGAATTAATAAACGCTCTGAAAATAAACGATTTACCCAAAATATGTTTTGGCGCCGGTAAATTTTCCGAACTTCCCAAAATGATTCAGTCATACGGAAGTCACGCGCTGATTATCGTTGGTGGTGAATCGCTGATAAAATCCGGCAGATGGAACGAACTTAAAGCTCAGCTTAATCAGGCAGTAATCAAAAGCAAAATATTATCTGTTCGAGGCGAACCCACAACCCAAGCCATTGATGCCATTGCCGCTGAATACCGCAAAGTGCCTATAGACGTGGTCGTGTCCATCGGCGGCGGCAGTGTGATGGACTGCGGGAAAGCCGTTTCCGTTATGCTTGCCGAAAAAGGTTCTGTTAAAGATTATCTTGAGGATGTCGGTAACAAGAAACCCTCCGGAACAAAAGTGCCGTTCATCGCTGTTCCAACGACTGCCGGAACGGGAAGTGAAGCGACAAAAAATTCTGTAATTTGCGACCGGAAAGAGGGTTATAAAAAATCTCTCCGGCATAATGCCTATGTGCCGGACTTTGCCATCGTTGATCCCGAAATGACGTTGACGCTGCCCCCGCACATAACGCTTGCCTGCGGCATGGATGCTATTGCACAACTGATTGAATCCTATACTTCAACAAAGGCGGATGTTTCTCTGGATTCAATAGTTTTAAAGGCGATTTCCGGAGCGTCGGAAAGTCTGCTGCCGCTTGCTCTGGGGAAGAGCAATGCTATCGCATTGCGGGAGAAAATGTCTTATGCCTCGCTGGTTTCGGGGATTGCGTTGAGCCACTCAGGACTTGGCGCCGTACACGGCATCGCCGGGCCTATGGGCGGACTATTTCCGGTGCCGCACGGCGTTGCCTGCGGAAAGCTTCTGTTTCCGGTTATGACCTTTGTTATTAAAAAGATTACTGAAGAAAAAAATCCCTCCGCCCAAAAACGTTTTGCCGATATCGGGAAACTATTCACCGGCAATTCCGGCCAGGATGATGTTTTTTATTGCAAACAATTTTTGGGTGTTCTTGATAAGTGGACACGAACACTGAAGATTCCACAACTCTCTTCTTTCGGCATGACAGCCTCAAGCATGGAGCAAATTATTTCCCTCGCAGACAGTAAAAACAGCCCGGCTGTTCTTTCCCCAAAAGAAATGAAAGTTGTTCTGGAAGTTGTCCGCTGACAGGCAAAACGGGATTGATGCAGGCTATATTCGCTTTTTGACTTCCCGTCTGTAATTAGTTGCTCATTTTCGCGAGTTGAGCCTGTGCCTCGGCGTGTCCCTGTTCAGCAGCTTTACTGAACCAATTCAGAGCCTCGGTATCGTCTTTTTCAACACCTTCACCCATCATATACAGCCTTCCCAAAGCGTATTGAGCGTCAGCGTGTCCCTGTTCAGCAGCTTCACGATACCACATTTCAGCCGTGGCATAATCCTTTTGGACGCCTTTACCTTCCTCGTGTATGACCCCCATATTATACTGGGCAATTGAAATTCCCTGTTCCGCGGCTTTCAAAAACCACCTTGCAGATTCAATATAATCCTGCAACCCTTTGCTGTATATTAAACCCAGATTATTCTGTGCAGCGGCATGACCCTGTTCAGCAGCTTTGCGATACCACTTAATGGCCTTTGCATAATCCTGCGGAACACCTTTGCCGTGCTGGTATCTCCAGCCAAGATTATTCTGGGCACCGGCATGACCATGTTCGGCGGCCTTGAGATACCACTTAAAGGCTTCGGCATCATCCTGTTTCCCACCTCTGCCATTCTGATACATCCAGGCGAGATTGTTATGGGCGTCGGCATTGCCATGTTCAGCTGCCTTGCGGTACCATTTAAGAGCTTCGGCGTCGTTTTGCGCAACGCCTTCACCATTCTGATACATCCATCCCAGATTGTTCTGAGCGGCCGCGTAGTCCTGCTGAGCGGCCTTGAGATACCATTTAACGGCTTCACTATAATTCTGCGCGACACCGTCACCATGTTGGTACATTTGACCTAAATTATTCTGAGCGGCAGCATGACCCTGTAGAGCGGCTGTTACGTACCAGCTTGCAGCCTCGCCATCATCCTGCTTGACACCTCTGCCGTTCTGATACATGAAGCCTATGTTATTTTGAGCATCAGTGTGACCCTGCTGGGCAGCCATCAAATACCACCTGGCAGCCTCGGCGTCACTCTGCGAAACGCCTTTGCCGTTCTGGTACATCGTCCCCAGCAAATTCTGGGCGGCAGCGTCACCTGCCTCCGCCAACGTTTTGTATAATTTAAATTCAGCATTATCCATAAAAAACTCTTCCTTGCTATATATTTTAGAATTGAATCTGATTTTCTTACATTCCCGTCCTGATTATACTACCAACAATCAAATGCTTAATGAAACTATTTCCGGTGTCTGACAAAAAGATATCCATGCAGTGGTTATTGACTAATTTTTAAGAATACTTTTACCGTGCTATTTGAAAAATCCGGAAGCAATACAACGCAATTGACTTTGCCTTTGCATTTATTTGCTAAGATATTACTATCATGTATTTATATATAAATTATTGGCATAGATGTCAATGGCATATTGATCCCGAAATTGGCAAATTTTTATCCATCCACTTTTGTAAATCCTATTGATTACCAAAATTGTTGGAATTGCCACCCCTTATAATGCTATTATTATCCAAAAATGTTGATTTACAACATTTTTTGTGAAATTATTGCGCATAACCTTTTTAGAACAAGACACATTAGATCTCCTAGGAGAAAAGCATCATGTTGATCGTTATGCATCGCAACGCCACTTCCAAACAAATCAACACCGTTATGGCTGCGGTTGAAAAAATGGGGTTGACGGCGTCGTCCATCCCCGGAAGTGAAAGAACGGCCATCGGTGTTCTGGGCAACAAAGGTTATGTGGATGACCATACTATCCGCGATCTTCCCGGCGTGAAGGAATTGATCCATGTTTCCAAGCCCTACAAGATGGTATCGAGGGATTTTCATCCCCGGCCGACGGTCATTAAAATAGGCAATGTCGAAATCGGCGAAGGGAAAAGCGCTGTCGTTATTGCGGGACCATGCGCCGTGGAAAGTGAAAGCCAGATTATCAGAACAGCACGGGCAGTGAAAGCAGCCGGTGCCGAAATGCTACGCGGCGGCGCCTTTAAACCCCGTACCGGTCCTTATACGTTTCAAGGATTAAAGGAAGAAGGTCTGAAGCTGCTGGCGCTGGCTAAAAACCAGACCGGACTTCCGATTGTCTCGGAAGTGATGGCTTCGGAAAACGTGGAACTCGTTGCAAACTATGTGGATGTCCTCCAAATCGGCGCTAGAAATATGCAGAACTTTGACCTTCTACGGGAAGTAGGCCGAATCCGGAAGCCGGTGCTTCTCAAACGCGGTTTGAGCGCCACCATAGAAGAATTTCTGGCGGCGGCAGAGTACATCCTCGCTGAGGGAAATTCACAGGTCATTCTTTGTGAACGCGGCATCCGGACCTATGAAACCGCCACGCGCAATACGCTCGATTTGTCGATTGTTCCCATCATCAAGGAACTGTCCCATCTTCCCATCATCGTTGACCCGTCGCACGCCACCGGCAAACGCAGCCTGGTGCCGCCGATGGCGAAAGCGGCTCTGGTAGCGGGAGCCCACGGCATCATGATTGAGGTTCATCCCGAGCCGGAAAAAGCGCTGTCCGACGGGCCGCAATCTTTAACGGTTCCCGGCTTTGAAAAACTTATGGGGGAAATCAAACAGATTAAGGCTTTTCTCGGCCATTAATTAACTTTATGAATCTGGGGAAATGATCTGTTTATGAAACTGCTTATCCGTGGTGGAAGCATTGCCGCCGGTCATGGCGTTGAAAAAAGTTATGTCGATATCCTGGCTGAATCACTTCACAAAAACGGGATAGAAGTGATTAACCGTTCAAGATATCGGGAAACTTCTTTTGACGGCATCGGCACATTCAACGAGGACATCGATAAATATAAGCCGGATATCCTTATCGTCCATTTCGGTGTTGACGATGCATTCCAATACGTTTACCGGTCTGAATTTCAGGAAAACATTGTGCAGTTAATCAGGCTGGCGCGGCTTCGTTTCAATCCGGTCATGTTCCTGGCGACGTCTCATACGTTTGACAATCCGAATGATACGGATGCCGTGAATATTTTTTACCGGTCTTTGAGAATCATGGCCAATGATCTGGACTGCATATTCATTCCGGTACACAGTTACTGGGACGGTTATCTGGAAGAACATAATTTGTGCAGCACGGACCTGGTTCAATCGGATTCCCGCTATCCCAACGAGCAAGGGCATGAAGTCATTGCGGAAGTCATGATAAAAAATTTAAATAAAATATTTTAAGGTAATGGAATCGGTCTCTTATTGATACAGGATTTAAACCATTCGTCATGTTTCCATTGACAGACAGGATTTTTATTCTTAATGTTGCCCGGACAAAGAGAAAGACTTTGTTAAAATCAAGAAATCGACAGTAAATTTTAAGTAAATAAGGAGATAGCATATGGATCAGGTATTGTACCGGCGAGAGGGAGCGGTAGAGGTGGTCACTCTCAACCGACCCGAAAGCAAGAATTCATTCAGTTTCACGGTGATTAAAGAACTCGGGGACCATTTCCAGCGTCTGAGTCTGGATGATGAAGTCCGCGCGGTAATTATAACGGGAACAGGAAAGGGTTTCTGTACCGGCGCAGACCTGTCGGGTCCGGACAACCGCCCGGATATCGCATCACCGATCGGCATGCGCATTACCACCCAGTGGTATGGCCGGGTTGTCGAGAGCATTATGAATCTGGAGAAACCGGTGATTGGCGCCATCAACGGGGTGGCAGCCGGTGCAGGATGCAATCTGGCGCTTGCCTGCGACATCATCATTGCATCGGAGGCGGCAAGCTTCATCCAAATCTTCGCACGCCGCGGACTGATCGCCGACATGGGAGGAACTTTTTTCCTGCCCCGCCTTATCGGGTTGGCGCGCGCCAAGGAACTGCTGTTCACCGCCGATGACGTCAACGCGCGAAAAGCATTGGAAATGGGCATGATAAACAAGGTTGTTCCTCATGACGAGCTGATGTCTGCCGCCATGGAATTGGCACAGCGGCTGGCAAAAGGACCGACCCGCGCTATCGGTATGCTCAAAAATATGCTCAACCGTTCCTTTGAGAGTGATCTCGCATGCGCACTGGATAGAGAGGCAGCCATGCAGGGTATCGCTGTCAGCACCAACGATGTCAAGGAAGGCATTGTGTCCTTCTTCGAAAAGAGGCCGCCAAACTTCACCGGCAGTTGATGAAAGAGGAATAAGGAAAGACAGTTGCGCGCTTGATATATTTGCTCAAATATTATAGCTTTCAATCTATATTTTTATGGAGTTCAAGGAGTTTTTTGTAAAATGACAGAAGTTACAATCCCCAGTCCATCCGATTTTATCCGTGACATCATCGATGAAGATTTAAAAACCAAC
>CAYMWM010000088.1:0-14385 GCA_964394185.1 uncultured Smithella sp. | reverse complement strand
GACAAATATGTCGGGTTCATGGAGAATATGGACAACAAGGATTTCGTGGAAAATTTTGTGCGGATGGAACGTTGGATTTTTGATAGTCCCGATGTTCCAGGGGAAACGTTCCGTCAGTTCGTGGAAGACGGCTATAAGAAAAATCTCCTGATTCAAAGCAAGATGGTTCTCGGTGGGAAAAGGGTTGATTTGAAAAAACTGACCATGCCTCTTTTGAATTTTTATGGCGAGTATGACCATCTGGTGCCGCCGGAAGCCTGCAATCAGTTGACAAAAGCCGTGGGCAGTAAAGACGTGGAGGATGTCCGTCTGGAGACAGGCCATATCGGCATTTACGTCAGTTCCAAATTCCAGAAAATGTTCGCTCCTAAAATCGTCCAGTGGCTTAAAGATAGAGACAGCGAAGATATTGTGCCGGAGAAATCACTCAATCCGAAGCCAAGGAAAGGTAAACCGCAGGTAAAACAACAAGTTTCAAAACATATAAAAACGGCATCAACGGGTAAAAGCAAACCTGTTGCGTTAAAAAAGAAATAGCTGGTCAGTAATTCAAGAAAAAAGGCTTGAGAAATTAAAGGCAGAATTTTAGTCCGATACGCTTCTTAAGGATATATGAAAAGGGAGAACAATTATGTCAAAGAAAGAAAATTATTTTCATGCTTTGAGTAAGCTCACGAAAGAAGTCAGTCAAATAAAAGAGTTGGAGAAAATTCCAAAATTAATTGTATCTGTGGCTGTGGAAACATTGAAGGCCAAGGCAGCCGTCATTTTTCTGAGAGATGAAGATTCGGAAGGTTTTATCAGCAATCAGGCTGCCGCCCAGTTCGGACTTTCCGATAAATACATTCACGCGGGCACGGCTCATGCCATTAAAATCAGTCCGCAGTTATTGAAAAACGGCTATATGTATTTCCGTGACGCTACAACCGATAAGCGCCTGATGAATCATAAAGCGAAAAAGGAGGAAGGTATTGGTTCGATTATTTCCGTGCCGATGACCGATAAAGGGAAATTATTGGGTATTCTCAGTCTCTACACAAAGGAAATTCGTGAATTTTCCAAAGATGAAATAGATTTCCTCTCCATCCTGGCCGAGCAGGGGGGATTCGTTCTTGAAAATGCCAATTTAATCAAGAGGCTGCGCAGCCAGTCCCGAATATTTCTTGATCTGTCGGCCAGCATATCATCAAGTCTTAATGTGAAAAAAATTATCGAGGCGATGACCCGGGAACTGGTTGAAGCCTTGCATATAAAAGCCGCTTCGGCCAGGCTGCTGGACGAAGAGACTCTTACCGTGAAATTGGTTGCCAGTTTCGGATTGAGCGATAAATATCTCAACAAGGGACCGGTTGCAGCGGACAAAAATATCGCCCTGGCGCTTAAAGGAAATAATATTTATATCAAAGACGTTTTGTCTGATCCCGGAATCCAGTACAGAAAAGAAAAGGAAGAAGAAGGCATCGTTTCCATGCTGTATGTTCCGATCAAGTCGCAGGATAAAGTCATCGGCGTGCTTAATATTTACAGCAGCTGGTCAAGAGAATTTACGGAAGACGAAATTATGCTGGTGACGGCGCTGGCCTATCAGGGTGGACTGGCTATCAGCAATGCCAGTATGTATATGATGCTGCAGGAAGATATCAAGGATTTGAAAGACAATATCTGGAGTCATAAATGCTGGTTCTGAGTCCATTTCACCAAATTAGAGCGCTATCATTGTTGGCATCGTCGTCGGCTTCCTTAAAGTATTAAGATATACGTTTCCGGAGCTTTCTCCTTGCCGCCGCGATATCATCTCTAATTTGGTGAAATGGATAAATTTTCTAATCGGATTAAATCGATGAGGAGGAATTGATCATGATTACCGGAAAGAGTATCGATAAACTGAATGTAGGAGACGTGGCGGAATTCGCCAAAACCGTTACGGAGACAGATATTTATCTTTACGCCGGCATTACCGGTGATTTTAATCCGGCCCATGTTAATGAAGAATATGCGAAAAACACTTTTTTCAAAACACGTATCGCTCACGGCATGCTCACCGCGGGATTTATTTCCGCCATCATCGCCAATCAACTGCCCGGCCCCGGAACAATTTATCTGAAGCAGGATTTGAGTTTTCTTGCGCCGGTGCGTATCGGCGACACTATTACCGGTCGGGTAGAAGTTCTGGAACTGAATGCCGAAAAAAACCGCGTCCGTCTGAAAACAATCTGCACTAATCAGGAAGGTGTAGTGGTTCTTTCAGGCGAAGGACTGGTCAGCCCTCCGAAAGCTCCGAAAAAATAGCAGCATCAATAATTAAAAATCCCTTCTTTTATTATATCCACCAGTGGGCTATGGTTTGGGATGCGTTGGTGAAGATTCATTGTTGTTAATGCGTAATCATTGAAGTTCCGACCTTTATGAAAAAAGTAAGAAAAAGTAAGAAAACAGGACGAATTTGGGGATTTTCGGGAGGCTGATATTACGTAATTTATTGTAATTATTGATTATTATATTTTTGCAGGGTGCTGGACAATTCAATTTTCAGTAAAAATTAATTAATTCATAATAATATCGATTGTTTATGGATGCAACAGAAAGAATAAAAGCCTGAGCAGTTTCCAAAGCACGAAAAAAATATTTGATATGCTCTAAAAAGTAACCGGATTAGTGAGCCGGTACAGTTGTCCCGATTCGTCCGGAATGGGAGATGGCAGTTTCCTTAACGCTTTTGGGCAATCACGACGAGCGTGCCGCCAAAAGGAAGCGAGATACCCCATCGAATAAGAACTTCATCAATCCGCATGAAGTAATCAAAAATCCGGTTAAGAAAAGCAGGGAAATGAACTCTCTTTTTAAGAGCTGAATCGTCACTTTTGTCAGGTTGTGTCCGTGAACGATTCTTGTCAAGAAATCTGGAAATTAACATCAGGGGAAACAGGACAAAAAGAAAAGAGGTGGCATAACTGATATCAAACCCGTTTTTCTGAAGTTTGGTCACTAATTCATGTCTCGAGTATCTTCGTTTATGATGAAGAATTGTGTCCAGATTGCTCCACATGAACTGATGTTGAGGAACTGTTATGATCAGATAACCATTCCGGGCAAGCATTTTATTGATATTGGATATTGCAGCCGTGTCGTTCTCGATATGCTCGATTACATCAAATGCGGCAATTAAATCAAACTCCTCGCCAATCACTCCTTTTGTAATATCATATTGGATGAAAGTAACATTGGGAAAATTCTTCTGAGCGTGCACAAGCGCTTTCAGATAAATTTCCGACCCTGTGATTTCGAGCTTATCGTTTTCGACGATATGCCGGATAAATTCTCCCGTCGCGCAGCCGATTTCCAGATATTTTGTTTTTCCTCTGGAATTCAGATGATTGTAAACAAGATTTTTAAAAAGCCTGTTTCGTGAGCTCGACCAGAAAAAGTTTTGCGACCATACTTCTTTATCTTTATTCTCTGTCGTGTCAAAACCACTTTCCGGAAAGTCATCACTGGCATTGGCTACATCCGGGCTGTAACACTTGATGCCATCAATTATCGTGTGATTTAATCTTTGACTCATGGATTGCGGCACCTCAGGAGCGTAGAATCCCGGCAATTTCGAAAGCCAGTTCAACCGACTGTTCGGCATTGAGGCGCGGATCGCAATTGGTCTGATAATTCAGATTCAGATCCTTATCGAGAAGTTTTCTGTTGCCGCCGATGCATTCCGTAACATTATCGCCTGTCAGCTCCAAATGCACGCCCCCGGCCATGGTTCCCTCTGCCTTATGGATATGCCAGAAATGCCGTATCTCGATAAGAATATCTTCGTACCTTCTGGTTTTCTGCGATTGTTTGTTTGTATAGGTGTTGCCGTGCATCGGGTCACATAACCAGACAACTTTAAAACCTTCCCTGTTAATTTCTCTGAGCAGGTTCGGCAGGAAAGTTTTTATTCTCCGTGCACCGAATCGGGTGATAAGAGCAAGACGTCCCGGTTCATTGGCCGGATTAAGCTTTTGGATGAGCCGCTTAATGTCGTCAATGTCGAAATCCGGTCCGACTTTGACCCCCAGTGCGTTGCCAACACCCCTCAAAAACTCTACATGAGCCCCGTTGGGCTGACGTGTCCGGTCGCCAATCCAGAGCATATGCGCGCTTGTATCGTACCAGTCACCGGTGGTCGTATCAATGCGCGTCAATGCTTCTTCATATTCAAGCAGCAGAGCCTCGTGAGACGTATACATGGTTATTTCGTTGAACTGGGGGGATTGGATGTCGATTCCCATTGCGGCCGTAAAATTGACGGCTTTCTTTATATCATTAACGAGTTCGTCGTATTTTCGGCTGGCAGGAAAAGAACCGAAACTGGCCTCGGACCATGATCGGATCTTGTCCAACGCGGCATATCCTCCTTTGGTAAAAGCCCGGACAAGATTTAATGTTGCCGCCGCCCTGAAATAGCCGTCCAAAATCCGGCGTGGATCGGGAATCCTGGCTGCCGGGGAGGGATCAGGGCTGTTGACCATATCCCCGCGATAACTGGGGATGGTCAGGCCGCCAATCGTTTCCGTATCGGAAGAACGAGGCTTGGCATATTGTCCCGCAATCCTGCCGATCTTGATGACCTTCTTCTCTCCCGCATAGGCAATGATGATTGACATCTTCAGGATGACTTTCAGAAGATCATGAATGCGCGGACCGTTACAGTGAGAAAAATCCTCGGCACAGTCTCCGGCCTGCAAGACAAAGGCTCTGCCTTCCAGTGCCTCTGCAAGATCCTGTTTCAGCATTCTGGTTTCACCGGCAAAGACAAGCGCCGGTAATCCTGCAAGTCTTTTGAGCGTTTCTTCGCGTATGCTTTTATCCGGCCATACAGGCTGTTGCCTGATGGGAAAGAAATGCCAAGAGGATTTTGTCCATTCAGGTTTTGACTGTTTTGAACGGGAGGGCATTTTTTTTATTTTTGTTTTAACGGTATTTTTCATAAAAACAAATCTGTGGAACTCTCGATCAGTCAAATATTTTTTCTATAACATAAGTGCTTCTCTTCCGTGCAACATCAAGAGTTCGCCATAAGTATTCGCCGATGATGCCTATCATCAGCATTTGAAAACCTGATAAAACAAGGATGAGAATCATCATGGGAACCCATCCTCCGCTGGGGAGAGGATTCCCAAATATTTTGCCAAAAAAGATTAAGGCAGCATAAGTGAAACCAAGAAAAGAAATGATAAAACCAAGTACGGTCATCACTCTGATCGGGAAGAATGAAAAGGATACGAGGCTGTCAAACATTGCCTGAATCTTCTTTATTAAACCGAATTTTGATTTGCCATGTTCTCTCTTCTGCCGCGTGTAAGGGATTTTTTTTATTGGAAAACCCGTCCACACAATCAATACATTGGATAATTGCGTGCCGTTGCTGATATCATGCAGAATCATTTCTTTGACTTTTTTACTGATTCCAAAATAATTAAATCCCTTTTCCGGAAACTCGGGAAACGTCAGTTTTCTCAGGATTTTATACCAGAGGCTTGAGCCCGCCCTTCTGTATAATGATTCCTTTCTTTCCTGGCGAATGCCCACGGCAATCTCGAACCCTTCTGTAAAATGTCCTTCAATCATTTCATTCATCAGTTCAGGAGGGTCCTGCAGGTCGGCATCAATGTTTATGATATATTCGCCTTTTGCCATTTTCAGGCCGGCAGTAGCCGCGGAAACCTGCCCAAAATTTCGTGTAAACTTAATGATTTTTACATATTCCGGATAAGTTCTTTTTAAATGAAACAATACGTCCAACGATTTATCTTTGGAGCCATCATCAATGAATATGACCTCAAATGTCTTATGGGGATTTTTGTCAATCACATTATGTTTAATTCTTTCGAATAATATATTGAGGGATTCCTGATTAAAATATACAGCGATTATAATGCTTATATCCAAATTTACATTAACCGGATTATCTTCCATTTTTAATTAACCTCGAGCTAAGCCTCATGTGTCAAATTCCGCTAACCTATCAATTGTTAGTTTTATTTATGGAATCAAATACATAATCGTTTCCGTCCAACTTTCTGTGTAGTGACGTAAATATACCTTATAATCCTTTTGGATCCTTTTGACATATTCGAAAATATGCCAGAAATCGGAAGCATTGTGGTACACCGCAATGGCAAGTTTGGGTTTGTCCTCTATAAGGTGTTGTTTTGCTCCCTGCAGGGCTTTTAATTCCCAGCCTTCCAGATCCATTTTTATGAAAGTTACTTTATTTTTAATACATCGGTCAAGTGTTGTAACGTTGATTTGACATGAACCTGACGAACTGATGCAACTGGCTGATCCGCCATTGGTGTTAAACCATAATTTCTCTTCTTTATCGGAAAGCCCCAATTGGATAAAATCTATGCGCCTGTAGTCTTTCAAACGGATTTTTGCTTTGTCCAGATTGTCCGAAGACGGTTCGAAAAAATACACCTTTTTATATTCGGGGTGCCTTTTACAGAATTCCTCTGTTGTATCGCCGTCAAAGCCCCCGGCATCCACAAACACTTCTTGAGAACCTAACTCCAAGAAATCTTCAAAATATTGATCCCTGGGGCGATATGCGTATGACTTCATAAAAGTATAATCACCAGTCAATCTATATTTAAGTAAGTCATCCAATACCTGTCTTGATTCCTCGTCATGAAATGATGTGCTGAGAGTGTTCCATTTATTATAATTATCTTGAATATCAAACCGGGTTGCCTCAATAAAATTTGGCAATGGAATAAAATCAGGGCGTGCATTAATCAAGTCTGAATAAGCCAGTGCTCCAGAAATCCTGAGATTTTTAATTTTTTTATCTGCTGTTATAGGTTTCGAATTATAAACGCAATTTACGATAATGGCCTGCCTGGTAACCTCACTGCTGTTAACAACCGGTTTGCCATGCCAAAACGTGCCTTGCTCTGCATAATCATCAATAAAGTAGTCTATATCAATTACTTTTGCCAGAGCCTCAGAATGTTCATTCCGTCCGAACAGATAGCGGCGGCCAATGCCGTCCGGCGATAGAAAAACATCAACCAGGTATTTAATTTCAGGGGATAACATATTCTGTTTTTCAAGTACTGAAGACGGATTAATCACTCTTCTCCTTATGTTTCTGCCGTATTGAGAAGTTATCAGCATTAATTTTTATAAAATCTACCACAAATAAAAAACCTGCTCAATAACTTGAAAAATAAAAAAACCTATACCTTGTTCCATGACTTTTTATGTATGGATTTAATCATTGCCTCAATCATCAGGATGCCTTCCAGAGCCAACTCGGCGCTGAAAACATTTTCCGAAGCCCATTTGCCTGTTGCTTGATATTGTTCAAGGCAATCGGCAATGTCGCAGTATAAATTGGCAAATGCTTCTACAAAACCGGCGGGATGACCGGATTTGAATCTGTTATAGCGGCGCATGTTGGCGACTTCAACTATCGCCGCGCGATCCACGATCTGCCTTTGCCCGTCTGAAAAGGATAATACCAACTCCTCCGGTGACATTTGGTACCACTCTGCCGATGCATCCGACCCATAGATTCTCAGCCGTAACCCGTTCCTATATCCCAGCGCGGATTTGCTGAACCACATTTGCCCCTGAATGCCTTTTGCATACCGGCAAAGACAGGTAACGTTATCAATAACGTCGGGAAACCATCCGAAACTATCCTGATCGGCTACGACATCAACAGGTTTTTGTTCCACCAGATAATGAATCAAATGGTGCAGATGAGATCCCAAATCAAGATGAATGATCGGCACTTTTCCGTCGGAAAGTCTCCATGACTGGGGCACCGGTTTATTTCCCTGTTCGTCAACCCTGATGTATCCTTCCTGAGGCATCTCGGCCTGAAAGTGCAGAATCCTGCCCAGGGTTCCTTTTTGAATCATGTTACGTAACTCCCGAACCATCGGGTAGCCGGAGTAATTGTAGGTCATGGCAAGAAAACCTTTCCTGCGGTTGCGAAGTTCAAGGATCTTTTTTGCATCCGCGCTGCTGGTAACCAGTGATTTCTCGCATATAACAGGAATACCTTGTTGCAGGCAGCTCATTACGGTTTCAAAGTGCGCCGGGGTGGGTGTCAGTATAACGATTGCGTCAAGTCGTCCCTTTTCTTTTTTAATCATGTCATGCCATGAATCGTACACACGGTTGGCGGCAACACCATAGACTTTTGCGCTTTCGCGATTACGTTTTTTGTCGTTGCTGAAACATCCGGCCTCCAGGATCCACCTGTTGTCCATGGCACAGGAAACAAAGTGTGTATATCCAACAGCAGAGTTAAGTGAACCGCCAATGAATCCAAGCGACATTGGTTTTGAAATTGCCGGCTTGCCTGTCATAATCACCTCATATTGTCAGATTTCTGAAAATACATCTTGTTGATATTTGTAATAACTTATTATGTTTTCTGAATCATGTACAGTTTTTTATCAAGTGTCTTTTGATAGATGTCCATGAGTTCAGTCTTTGAATTGCTCCTGATAAATATGAGTGCGATACGGCC
Source organism: uncultured Smithella sp. (assembly GCA_964394185.1). GTDB lineage: Bacteria > Desulfobacterota > Syntrophia > Syntrophales > Smithellaceae > Smithella. Next base: position 5,855 of record CAYMWM010000088.1, on the reverse strand, counting down.
GAAAGGACTGGCTTTGACTATGTCGCCCGCCAAACTCAGATGAACCATTTTTTCCAATTGTATCGGAAAATTGAACTTGATTGATCCAAAAACGCTTTCAGCCGATTGCGATATGGTGTGTCTCATGATCCACAATTTTTTTATTTTGTTTTTTTTCGGGGAAATTTTTCGTTTTACAAATGGTTGCGCATAGGTTTGGGCATATTTAAAACCGGTGGAAAGCTCGATTAGCTGACTGTATAAGTCTCCCGGACAGCGGCGTGTTATCTCTATTAACCAGAAGGAATCCCCTTTTTTGATAAATTGCGTATGAATGAGCCCGTCAACCAGTTTGAGCTTGTGCGCTATCAGCGTAATGCTGTCACGGATGCTTTTCAGCATCTTTCCGGGAAAGTCATATATGACGCGGCTGGTATCAACCACAAACGGATTTGCCGTGCTGTATTCTTCGACAATAAAGTCCGCAACTATTTTACGGTCAGCAATAAATGCCGAATGACTGTATAGCTGTCCGTTAATGTACTCCTCTAAAACAATTGTCCGGGAGCGTGAAAATTCCTTCGCTTGATTTATGGCGGTTTCCAGTTCATGTCGGCCGGTTTTTTTAATAATTTTCATTCCGCGGCCACTATAGGCATCAACAGGTTTGACAATTAAAGGCCATATTCTACCCGGCCTCTCATCTGAAATTATCCGTGGAACCGGTAGCCTGATTTGTGTTGCAAAAGTACGGAATGCCAGTTTGTTGTTTATTATTTCTGAAGTCTCCAGCGTATCCAGCCCGTAATATCGACCTTCCGAATTCAGCTCGGCACAAATTTTATAGGAAAGGTCATTGCATCCGGGAACAAGATAATCAATGTTCATTTTCTTTATTATTTTCCTGACTCCGTCCACATCGGAATAATTAAAATTGATGTAATTCTTGACGGATTTAGCCAGGAAATCGTTTGGATTACCTCCCATGACAGATACGTCATGTCCGGACTGAACAAGGTAGTTATAAATCGGAGCTGAAGAAAAATTTGTGTCAATTAATAGTACCTTCTGCATAATATACCTTCAATATTCAATATTATTTCCGATAATCCTGATATTTAACTTTCAAATAAATTGAACGCTTAGTTTTTTTCTGAAATATTTTGAGGAGATTTTAATACACCCCTTTTTTATTCGTGTTTTGTTTCTTTTCTAATAATAACATATAGCCGTTGAAATCTGTTGCCTGTACATCTTTAAACAATCCTGCCATTGCCATCATGCTTTGTTGAGAATTTTCCGCAACAAATATTTTAACATCAGAATCCGCTATAAATTTCCCAAGCCTGTCATAATCTGATTTTAAATATAAATCGGCAAAACCCGGATTAAAAGCAGAAGCGTTCGGTATCTTTGAAAAATACGTGCTACTGTTCCGGGAATATATAATTATTTTTTCTGCCGGCGCGGTATGTTTTTTGATAAAATTATAATTCATTTGTATAATTTTTTTCATCTGTGATTGAACCTGTACGTTTTTTATGACGGTTTTTAAGAGAAGGACTTCATCCTTAATATTTATAGCCATCAATATGAGTGATAGAGATAAAACCGACGCTAGAAGAATGGATGAAAAAGTTATCAATAGATTTTTATTGTTCTTTATAAAAGAGAGACTTTTATCGAGAAGCAATGTCAAGAGAATGAAGAAGTAAAAACTTTGTCCAAAGAGTCCCCAGTCATGACTTCTTCCCTGATAATATGAAAACATTCCGGTTCCCATGATGGTTACCAGAAATACATATTTTGACCATGGGGTCATATTCTTTTCCAGCACGGCCCTGACGCTTACGCCTATTCCGACAATATAAGCCAGAACTACAATATTCCATGGATGAAGCAGAGGCATCGGCAGCATACCAAAATAATATTTTGAAAATATTTTAAGGGCGTATAATAATGATCCTAAATTTAATATTCTGCCATAGAAGATGAAGATGGTTAAATAAAATAATAAAATCGTCACAATCATGACAAGAAATATTTTTATGGTATGCATGAGGATATTTTTTAAAAACGCACCTGCTTTTTTCTGTTCCAGTTCAGAATAAAAATTCAGCAGCATCCATGACAGCGTCGTAACTGCGCCTGTCTCAAAATTCCACAGCAGCGCAAGAGAACATATGATCGACGAGAGAATATAAAGATATTTGCTGTTATTTTTTATGTATAAGGCGCTTAAAAAAAACAATAAGCACGGAAATATATATCGTATAGGCAAATAGGCATAATAGGGCATGGTCTGTCCGTATATTTTTAAGTCTAACAACTGTTTGGATAAATTAGGGAGGAAAACCACACTGGTAAATCCCAAAAGAATAACAAGTTTATGGTCAACCGTATTTTTAAGAAATAACAGGATGAATAAGAAAGACAGGGCGATGAGAACGCAGAAAGCAATACTGCATTTTAATACGCTTAATCCGGTTATCTTGAATATGAAATTCAAAAAATAAGGATATAAACCATATGTATTGGTAAATCCGTCCACCGATAAGGGTACTCCCTTGAACACCTGAACCATCGAATAAAAGACAGCGTCAAAATGTATGTCATTTGTATATATGGAAACAACATGAATGGCGGCGATATAGATAATCAGCAATGCGCAGAAGACGTACATGAATGTCGTCATATATTTGACATATCGGTTCTGCGGTGAGATATTTATTTTCAAAAAGACATATAAAACAACGATGAATGGAACAAACACAAGCAGGGGAATATTCTTGTCCAGGATGGAATTCAGGACATATAACTGCAGATATGAAAACTGCGGAATATAGACACTTTGAGTTTTCAGGACTATATAAATGAATAAAGGCAGCGCGGTGACCGTATACAGACATATCAATATCCATAGGTCGTTGATTAACTTTTCTCCTCTGTTTTGCAGCAATTTTTTGAAGATCGCGTAGTAAGTCAATAACAATAACGGTATCAGAATAATCCCCGCTATAAATAAAATCTTCTCTAAAGGTTCCGGTTTGCAGGCGTTCATAAAAGCCGGAATAATAAAATTACCGGCTTCTTGTAATATGGGTGATATATCCGGTTTGTAAAATTGGGAGATTAATTTCGCCAGAATGATATATGAAATTATTGCCAGAGTTGTAGAAAAAACAAAATTAATACAATCTCTTTTGATTCCTATATCAGACAATCTGTTTTCCACATTCTTTCCTTCGTGACCGATATGTTCTATTTTGTATTATTTAACATATCGGATTATTTTTTTATGAACGAAAATCTTGAGTGTCCGAAATAACTGATTACTGCGATAACGGGTATTAAAGCCGCACCGGCTATTTTGGGGTCCAGCTTTAGAACTTCGACAAAAAATGGTAGCAATCCGAGACCAAGAATGATTGACACACCATACATCGAGTAGAATTTTAGATATTCGATGATAACACCCTTTCCTCTGACGGTTGATTTAAAGGTTAAGTGCTTATGGCAAAGAAACGCGCCGGTGGTGGCTACAATATTGGAAATCACAGCCGCTGTCATATAGGCTACATAACGTTTTTGAAAAATCAATGTAAACAGATAATCAAATCCCACATACGTTAAATAACCAAAAATCGTATTCCATATGCCTATAAAGAAAAAACGGATTTTTATTTGATGCTTCAGCCACAGTTGCTTCCATGATATTTTCAAAATTGTTCTCCTAAAATCGATAACAATTAAAATGCAAATGTCATTCAATGTTCAGAAATAAAAATTACAAAAAAAATTTACTTAAGTATTTTAATGCATCATTTTTACTATTAAGGATTTATTACAGATATTTATTTGCCCTTAATGATGGATATAATTTTTGTAATATATTCATCTTCCAAAGCCGGATAAATCGGCAGGCACAATATCTGGTCCGCTATTTTGTGAGCTGTCGGCAAGTTAGAGCGTTCGGCCGACGGCAGGCCCCGGTACATCGGGAAATCACTGATCAATGGATAAAAATAGCGCCGGGAGAAAATTCCCTGACGGCGAAGCTCGTCATTTAATTCATCGCGCGAAATGGGGTATTCCATTTTAATCAGTATAGGGAAATAGGCATAATTATAATTCGTATCGGCAGGTAGCGGCGGACATGAAAGACCGCTCACGGATGAAAGCTGTTCCCGATATCTCATATATATCATGCGCCGCCTGTCGATGGCTTCATCAATATGCTTGAGTTGTAAAAGACCAAACGCGGCCTGAATTTCATTCATTTTAGCATTGATTCCAGGTGCGACGACGGTTACTTCATCGTGGAATCCAAAATTCTTCAGATCGTCAATATGGCTCTTGGTTTTTGCGTCAGGACAAACGATGGCTCCTCCTTCGAAGGTGTTAAATATTTTTGTTGCGTGAAAACTCATGGTTGACAAATCTCCATGCTTCAAAATGCTTTTCCCCTTGTATTTTACGCCAAACGCGTGTGCGGCATCATAAATAATCTTCAGTCCATAAATTTCTGCTATCTGCTGTATCCTGTCTACGTCACAAGGTTTCCCGTACACATGCACCGGCATAATAGCAGTGGTATGCGGGGTGATGGCTGCTTCGATTTTATCCGGATCAAGATTGAATGTTTCCGCGTTTATATCCACAAATACAGGCTTAATTCCGTTCCACAAAAGAGAATGAGTTGTGGCAACGAATGTAAACGGCGTAGTTATGACTTCTCCTGTAATACGCAGTGCCTGAAGGGCTGTAACAAGAGCCAGTGTGCCATTGGCGAACAGGGCAAGATGCTCCACGCCTAAATAATCAGCCAGCTTCTTTTCCAATTCCTGATGAAAAGGCCCCCCGTTTGTTAACCATTTATTTTCCCATATCCTTTCCAGATAAGGAATAAATTCTTCAAAGGGCGGCAACAGCGGCTGTGTAACATAAATGGATTTGTCTTCAGGCATAATAACTCCATTCCCAATTCTTATTTTATTGTCTTTTGTTTTTTCCCTAATAAATATATATGACCATTGGTATCCAGTATTTTCAGGTCTTTAAAAAGCCCTACCATAACCTTAAAATGTTCCGGAGCATTTTCCGAAATAAATATTTTTACGTCGGAATCCGCTATGAATTTTTCAAGTCTTTCATAGTCTGATTTTAAGAATAAATCGGCAAAGCCCGGATTAAAAGCGGCAGTATTCGGTATCATGGAAAAATACGTGCCGCTGTTCCGGGAATATATAATTATTTTTTCTGCCGGAGCGGCATGTGTTCTGATAAAATAACTATCCATTTGTATAATTTTTTTCATCTGGGATTGAGCATGAACATTATGGATGACCGTTTTAAAAACAGCAAATTCATCTTTAATATTAACGAACATCAATATAATCGATAGAGATAGAATAGAGGTCAGGAGAAAGGATGAAAAGGTGAACAATAAATTTCTGTTATTTTGTAAATAAGAGAGACTTTTATCGAGAAGCAATGCCAACAGAATAAAGAAGTAGAAACTTGGTCCAAAGAGTCCCCAGTCATGGCTTCTTCCCTGATAATACAGAAGCATTCCGATTCCCATGATGGTTACCAGAAATACATATTTCGACCATGGGGTTATATTTTTTTCCAGCATGGCCCTGACACTTATGCCTATTCCGATAATATAAGCCAGAACCACAATATTCCAGGGATGGAGTGGGGACATCGGCAGTAAATAGAATCCAAGGCCTGAAAAAATATTTAATGTTTGGTATAATGCTTTCAGATCAAGCATTCTGCCATAGAAGATGAAGACGGTTAAATAAAATAATAAAACCGTCACAATCATGACAAGAAATATTTTTATGGTATGCATGAGGATATTTTTTAAA
>CAYMWM010000087.1:0-14438 GCA_964394185.1 uncultured Smithella sp. | reverse complement strand
GTATCATCGTGAGTCCCCATCGATGATTCAATTCCATAAGAAAACGCACCATGTCTTCCTTCTCTTCCATATTCATCCCCGCGAAAGGTTCATCCAGAACCAGGAGCTTCGGTTCCAGGGCCAGCGCGCGGCCGAGCTCTACCCGTTTCATCATTCCGTAAGGCAGGGAACCGACCGTTTTCTTGCGGATCGACTGCATCTCCAGAAAATCGATGATTTCTTCGAGAACCTGCCTGTGGCGGATTTCTTCCTTTCTGACTGCCGATGAAAAAAAGCAGGAATCGACGAAACTGTAATGGCAATGGATGTGCCGCGCCAGCGTCATGTTGGCCAGCACGGTCATGCCCGGAAAAAGTTCTATGTTCTGGAAGGTTCTGCCGATGCCCACGCCGACCAGCTCATGGGTGTGCAAAGAAGTAATATCTTTTCCGTTAAAGATTATTTTGCCCTGCTGGGCGCGGTAAAAACCGGTTATGCAATTGAGGAGGCTTGTCTTACCCGCCCCGTTGGGACCGATAATCGCCATCAACTCGCCTGTATGAACTTCAAGATCGACATTCTTAACGGCAATAACTCCGCCAAAGCTCAAACGTAAACTCTGTATCTCCAATTCAGCTTTTTTTTCATCTTCCGGCCGGTTAATCATTATAGAGGGCCGGCTGCGAAAAGCCTTCATTAAAACCTCTTATAAATATTCCAATCCTTTTTAATGCAGGCATTGCCGGAGATTTCCGGCAATGCCTTTTTTACAAATTTTAGTTTTTTAAACTCAAGTATAACAGCAGTTATTTAACGAGTAGCTTAATTTTATCCTTGCCCGGAACATAGAAATTTGTCACCGGCACATAAGTTCCGTCTTCCTTCACTTTGACCATGCGCGCCGTGAAAGATGCACCGTGATCGCCTTTGGTATAGGTTATGGCCGGCACCAGACCGCCGAAGTCTTCATTCTTGAATGATTCCAGAGCGGCATTGATGGTTGTCGGATTAATATCCTTGCTCTTTTCATACGCGCGGGCAAAGGCTCTTTCCATAATCATGCCGATGACAACACCTTCCCAGTAAGACGCATCGAATTTGCTGACGGTTTTATAGCGTTTCCACAGATCCTGCATGACGGCGATGCCCTTGGATTTGTCAACAGGCAATCCGCCGGGGAACTGAATCGTCAGCCTGTCGCGGATAAGCCCCTTGCCCATCTTGAAAAAATCGGGATCGGTTGATGTCCAGGTTCCCAGGAAAACCGGATTGTATTTTATACGGTCGGCACTTTTGAAAGCCGTAATAATTGCGGAAGGCAGCATCTGCATAAAGACATATTCCGCACCGGCTTTCTGGAGGCGGAGAAGCTCGGTATTGAGATCGACGGTTTTCGGAGGAAATTCCTCCACCGCCACCAGATTGATTCCCAGTTTCTTGGCGTATTCCTTGCTCGGAGCGTGAATGGAACGCCCGTAAGCGTTATTGTAGGTCAGCAGTCCGACTTTAGGGGCATCTTTTCCCTTATGAATGACTTTGATGTATTCCAGCACAGCATGGCAGTCCATTTTATAACTGCCGAAGGGAAGATACATATAATCAACCGGGTTCTCCAGAATTTCCCAGCTGGTGGAATAGTTGATGGTCGGCACCCTGTATTTCTGAATAATGGGCTTGGCGGCCAGCCCTTCTCCCGCTCCCCAGGTCGCGATCATGTCCACTTTATCCTGCAGGACGAATTTATTGACGGCGGCCTGCGCTTCAGGAACCTTGTAGGCGGTATCCACGGTAATCATTTCAATCTTGTTTCCGTATACTCCACCCTTGACTTCGTTGACATATTTAAAATAATCGCGTTGTCCTTTTTCATGAAACTGTCCCCATGTTGAAGCGGGACCTGTCAGGTTGATCGCGGCTCCAACCTTGATCGTTTTGGCCTGCAGAGTGCCAAAAGCTCCGATCAGAAAAACAGCAGATAACATTGCAATCAGTACTCTTTTTCTCATTTGATTGTTCCCTCCCTTTTTTTATTATTAATTTGTTTTGCCAAAATCATGGCAAAAAAAAACCGTGGGGTGATTTTCTGCCCACGGTTCATTCCCATTTCTTTATGGTCATGAGTCTATCAGGCAGACCTTTTTATTAAAGCTAAAAAAGTAAAAAAAGACTGCCTTTTTAATCAAATGATTGTTTAACATTTTCAATATTGCCTCTTGGGGCAACGATATAGTGCAAATATACCCGAAAAGTCAAGTAAAAAGAAATATTTTCTTTAAACCGGACAACAGCAGTCCTTGATGAACGTCTCTATTCAATGCCGAGCTTTTCGATCCGGTGGCGCAGTGAATCAAAGGTAACCTTCAATAATTCGGCCGCTTTCTTTTTCGAGCCCCTGGTTTTCTGCAGGGCTTTTTCAATCAGTGATTTTTCGATTTTGTCCAGTTCCGTATTCAGGTCTATTCCGTTGTCCGCGATATCGATATCATATTTCGGAAGAACAAATGTCAGATTTTCCGGCAGGATGATATTGGAACTTTCCATCGCCACGCCGCGTTCGATAATATTCTGCAGTTCGCGGATATTGCCCGGAAAATCGTAATTCATGAGCAATTCCATCGCATAGGAAGAAATATTCCTGACCTCCTTGCCGAACATTTTCGAGTATTTTTCGATAAAGTTGTCGATGAGCAGAGGGATATCCTCCCGGCGTTCCCGCAAAGGCGGCAAAAAAATCGGAATGACGTTCAACCGGTAATAAAGGTCTTCACGGAATTCCCCTTTCTTGACCTTTTCCTGTAAATTCTTGTTCGTGGCCGAAATAATACGTACGTTGACCTTGATGTCTTCCGCGCCGCCGATACGTCTGAACGTCCTTTCCTGAATCACCCTCAAAAGCTTGACCTGAAGCGACGGTGACAATTCGCCTATTTCATCGAGAAATATCGTGCCGCCCCGCGCCATCTCGAAATAGCCCTGTCTGTCGGCATAGGCTCCGGTAAATGATCCTTTCATATATCCGAAAAGTTCGCTCTCCAGAAGATTCTCAGGAATTCCTCCGCTGTTGATAGCCAGAAACGGCATTTTCGAACGTGACGAATTTTCATGAATGGCTCTCGCCACAAGTTCCTTGCCTGTTCCGCTTTCTCCCAGAACAAGAATATTAGCCGGGGTGTCGGCTACTTTTTTGATGGTGCTGAATATTTTAACCATTTCGCGGTTTGTTCCGATCATGCCGCAGAAGGTGTTATTGGCCGGTTTATCTTCATCCGTTTTTATTTGCCGGGAAGCATCATTTTCAATCAATCCTTTTTTCGTTAGAGCGGAAGAAACGACTTTTTTAAGTTCATCGATGCTTTTCCCCTTTTCCACATAATCATATGCACCCTCTTTCATGGCGTTGATTGCCGTTTCCCCGGAAGCATAGGCGGTGATGAGAATAACAACCACATCGGGATTATGATCCTTGATGATTTTAAGAAATTCAATTCCGTTGATTTTGGGCATTTTCAAATCGGTGATGACCAGATCGAAATCATTCTTTTTGCATAGCTCGACGGCTTTAAGAGGTTCTCCGGTGCTCGTCACGTCATAGCCTTCCTTCTGCAACATGATTTCCATGAACTCTCTTATACCGTCATCATCATCAACAACCAATATCTTCGCCATTTTATTTCTCTCCTCATGCCGATTAAATCAGAAGGTTAAATCAATTGTTTTTTCCCTTATCCGCCGGAAGCGTGACCCGGCATGCCGTTCCTTTGCCGACTTCGCTTTCTATTTCTATTTTCCCTTTATAGCCTTCAACCAGGTGATTGACAATAGCAAGTCCAAGACCGGTTCCTTTTTCTTTTTTAGTGAAAAAGGGCTCGAATATTTTGTTTAAATCATCTTCATGAATGCCGTACCCCGTATCACGGATGACGATTTCCGCGTACGTTTTACCGTCATCCGACTGAACCCGTCTTGTTTCGAGGGACAGCACTCCCTCATTCTCCATGGATTCCAGGGCATTCATGATCAGATTATTGATGATTTGTCTTACCTGTTCCTTATTGGCAAATACTTCCGCATTATTGGAAAAACTTTTTTTGATGTCAATATGGTCAATCAATTCCCTGTTCAGTTTTAAATTTTCCAGGCTTTCCTCAATAATCACATTCAAATCAATAAACTCCCGGGACTCGGGAACCGAACGCGCCAGTAAAAGAAAATTGCGCACAAAATTCTCCAGCTGATCTTTTCCGCGCAAAACGATTTCCATCAGCCGTTTGTTGGTGCCTTCCAGTTCCATCCCCTGTTTCAGGAGTTCTATGGAACCGGTGATGGCCGCAAGCGGATTTCTCACTTCATGCGCCCAGCCCGCCGCCATTTCGCCGATGAGGGCCATGTTCCTGCTTTTTTCCAGAGCCCTTTCCATCTGTTTGATTTTGGTAATATCCTGGAAAATCAAAATGTTCCCGATCTGTTTTTCCGATTTACCTTTCAGGGGAGAAACGGATAAACCCAGATTGATTTTTTCATTATTCTTGCCCTTGATCAGAATTTCATTGCGGTTAGTGATTTTCGATTCGACCGTGTCCTTATTCAGATAGGGCAGAAATTCCGGAAAGACATCATTGACCTTGGCTCCCTGCACTTTTCTCCGCGAAAATCCGGTAATATCTTCAGCGGCCGAGTTGAAGGTTTTTATAACATTGTTAAAATCAATAGTCATGACGCCCGTATATACCGATTCGATAATGCTCCTAAAGAGCAAATCCAACTGATTGAACTCCGATTCTTTTTCTTCCAGAAGAATCGAGGCCTTCTTTTCCTGCTCAACAACGAAACTGACCAGGAATGCCAGAACATAAAAAGATGTTATGCGTACCATCAGATTGGTCAGTGCGTCGGCCGGATTAATGGCATGCTCGAATTTTATATAAGAAAAAGACGGTATCAAATCGTAAAATTCAAGATTAAGAAAGAATCCGTAAAATATGCTGGAGACGGAAGCGACAAGCATCCCTCCCCGGCGGCCCAGAAAAAGCGCCGAATAAATGATAATGAGCGTGTAAAAAAGAGAATAATCTATCTGCGTGTTGCCGAACATGAATATGAGAACAGTGACGGCGATGATATCTACGGTTATCTGCAAATACAGATTGATGCTGAAATTGACATTGAGTTTATGAAGCCAGATATAAACAGCTGAAAAGAAATAAATCGTGGCGACGATGATATAAAATAAAATGATTGTGGCATACGGTATATTAAAAAACTGTTTCTTAATGTCTATGAAAATAGTAATACCAAGAAAAATCGTAATAATGGCGATTCTTGATATGATTAAAATCAGCAGGCGGCGATTCTTTCTTTCTTTCAGCAAAACATCTTCATTATCTGCAAGCATTCAAAATTCCCCGTTACAAATGAAACGTATTTTTGTATATTATAACATTCCAACATTTTTAGCTAATAAATTTAGCGCATTCCGTTTAAAGGCAACATGACATCATGCGAAGACCGCTCATTTTTATTCTGACAGCGTTCATAGCCGGCATCCTGGCCGGCCGTTATGGCGTCTTCCCCCTTTATGCGCTGATGGGTACGGGATTTTGCCTTCTTATACTTTTGTTTATATGCATCCGCAAGAGACGGATGAAGACGGGGTTTTTCCTGATTGCTGTTTTCTTTTTTCTGACGGGGATTTTCAATATTCAGAAACCATTTTATTTTTTCGAAGATGACCCGAACATTGCCGCCCTTATCGAGCAGGGCAATCTGACGATGGAGGGCATAATCGCCAAAAGCCCCGTCGCCTTTCCGGATAAAAATATCCTGATCGTGCAGTGCGTGCGGATTATAAAAAACGGTTCATATATTCCGGTATCGGGCAAGGTGCGGCTGGCCGTGCCGCATGATCTTAATTTCCGGTACGGCGACTACATCCGTTTTCAATCGGGATTAAGGCAGATTCATAATTTCAATAATCCGGGCGGCTATGACCTCAAGCGTTACTGGAATCTTCAGGGCGTCTACGCGGCCTCTTTTATCAAGGATGCTTCTGGAATCCAGCTCCTGAGGCACGCCCCTCCCGGCGGCATCAGGCTGGAACTCGAATCATTCCGGAATGACTTGAAGCAAATCATCGATAAAAACGCCTCTTCGCCCCAGCGGGAAATCATCGCGGCCATGACCATCGGCACGCAAAATGAAATTCCCGCCGCGGTAAGGGATATTTTCAACAGGACCGGCACATCGCATATCCTCTCCATATCCGGGCTTCATATCGGTATGGTTTCAGCCTTTGCTTTCTTCTTTGCCTATTTAATTTTAAAATCCTCTGAATATATGATGCTTAGATTCAACATAATCAAAATAGCCTCTCTGGCCGCTTTTCTTATGGTGTTCATCTACGCAATGATTGCGGGAATGGGCGTTACGGTCATGCGTTCCAGCCTCATGGCGCTGATTTTTTTAATGGCGCTGATTTCAGGGAAGCAAAACGACCTCTATAATCCGCTGTCGCTGGCCGGATTGATTATCCTTGTTATTGCACCGGAAGCTCTCTTTGATATCTCCTTTCAGTTTTCATTTATGGCGGTGCTGTCCATTATTTATATCGTTCCCCGCATAAGTGATATTCCGTTTAACAAGTTCCCGGATTTTCCTTCATGGATTCAAAAAGTAATAAGATATGTCTATCTCTCTGTCATTGTCTGCCTGGCGGCAACACTCGGCACGTTGCCTTTTATCATGTATTATTTCAACCGGATATCCCTTGTCAGCGTTTTTGCCAATCTGCTCACGGTTCCCCTTCTGGGAACATTAACGCTGGGAACGGCTATGATGTTCATTCTTTTTTCCTTTTTTTCACCGGCAATAGCCGGTGCTTTCATCCGTCTGGCTTCCTTCTTTACGCAAATATCCGTCGATATCATCCATAAACTGGCATCCCTTGAATGGTCATCCATAAATGTTTTCAAGCCCGGCATTTTTGAAATCGCCCTTTATTACCTGTTGATTTATCTGATTTTTCAGTTTGTCGGAGTAAAACAAAAAATAAAGGAAGGTGTCCTGCCCGTCCGATTTCATTATTTTAAATATTTACTCATTTTAATTGCCGTATTTTTTGCCGCAGACATTATTTATTATTCGTTCAGGGACCGGCTGTCCTCCGATTTAAAAATCACCGTCATTGATGTCGGACAGGGCAACGCCATCCTGGTGAGATTTCCCCGCGGGGGAAATATGCTGATTGACGGCGGCGGTTTTTCGGAGAGTTCCTTTGATGTCGGCAGATCTGTCGTTGCCCCCTTCCTGCATCATGAAAGAATAAGTCATATCGACACGGTGGTTTTAAGCCATCCTCATCCCGACCATCTTCTGGGACTGATTTATATCATGAATAATTTCAATGTCCGTCGCCTTTGGAAATCAAATCTTCCGGTCGACATCCGGATATATCCCCGATGGGAAGAAGCTATCAGAGCCAATAAAATCAAAAATATTGAGCTATCCAATCAATCACCGGGAAAAATGTTCAACGGTGTCCGCATCAATGTCCTGTGGCCGCCCCGCTATTCCGGTCCCGATGCTCTCAATATCACTTATGATGCTGTCAATGATTCATCCCTTGTTCTAAAGATAACCTACGGAAAGATAAGTTTTCTGCTGCCCGCCGATATTTCCTCCAGTATAGAAAAAAGGCTTATCGAATCGGGAACCGACCTGAAAAGCGACGTACTGATTGTGCCCCACCATGGTTCCGGTCGATCCAGCAGTTCCGATTTCATAAACGCAGTTTCCTGCCGTTGGGCTGCCGTCAGCACCGGTCAATCGAATATCTTCAAACATCCGCATCCATCAGTCATTCAAAGATATCAAGATGCCGGTGTTGAGATTTTCCGTACCGACAGTGACGGCGCCATCAGCTTCATAACCGACGGCAATGAGCTGCACATACAACCCTTTATATCCAGCCGATAATCCCTTATAACGGACAACAATTTTATTGACTTTACGATTTTTAAGTTTATAATTATCCACAAGTATATTAAGCAGTTGTCATAATATTTCGTCAAATCTCTTTGTTCTAAGATTTAAGGAGCTCGGTTTTTTAAATGCGGCTATTCATAAGTTAATTCTATCCTTAACTAAAATAAGGGAATTTGCGTTATGAGTAAGAAAAAACCCGTCATGGCCGCAAAGAAAAATCAGCCGCTCTCAAAAAAATCATCATCACACCCGCAGAAAAAATCTCAAAATATTGTAAGAAATAAAAGCGCGTTAAACGTTCTTTCCAACGGGCACACGGTTGGCTCTCCCCCCTTTAAAACACCGGGCGTTGACGATAATATCATCGTCAATATTCAAAGTGAAGCGCAGTACCGCCTGCTTGCCGACCACATGAAAGATTATGTGTGGATTATGGATCTGGACATGAACTGGACGTATATCAGCCCCTCAATAGAGAAGTATTTCGGATACACCCTTGAACAACTCAAACAGACTCCGCTGGATAAGATATTGACAGCGGCATCTTTCGAGAATGCCATAGAAATTTTCTCAAGAGAAATGTCCATGATAGAAAAAGGTCCGCCACCTTCTTCCTATAAAGTCATTATGGAGTTCGAGTGTTTTTCCAGGGACGGACGGCCTTCCTTTATCGAAAATACGCTCAGTTTCATTCTGGACGCAGACGGCAACCCGGTTGCGATTCTCGGTGAAGGCAGAGATGTCACTGAAAACAAAAAAATAATGGAAGCGCTGCGCCAAAGCGAGGAAAAATACCGGAGCATCCTGGAAAATATTCAGGAGGGTTATTCCGAAGTAGACCTCAACGGCAATTATACTTTCTTTAACGATGCCATGTGTGAAATCCTCGGTTATTCACAAGAGGACATGACAGGCATGAATCACCGGTATATGGATAAGGAAACATCAAAAAAAGCCTTTCGTGTATTTAACGGCATTTTTAAAACAGGGAAACCCCTCAAAGACATTGATTGGCAGATTATCAGACAAGATGGTTCAAGAAGGCACATCGATATTACCGCGTCATTAATGAAAGATGCATCAGGCAGACCAATGGGATTCAGGGGGGTTGTGCGGGACATTACCGATCGCAAACAGATTGAGGCGAAATTGCTCGAAGAGCAGCAACGGTTCAAGGCTCTGGCGGATCAGTCTTCGGATATTATCGTTGTTGTGAACAGAAAGGGAACGATTACTTACGAAAACAAGGCAATGGAAATAATCCTGGGATATCAAACCGAGGGAAGAATAGGCGCTAACGCGCTTGATTATGTTCACCCTGATGATAAATATTTCAACAGAAATTTTTTCAAGAAATTATTGAAGGGCGCAAATGTCTCTCCTCTCAAAACGGAGGTGCGTATCCGCCACAAAGACGGAAGCTGGCGGACATTCGAGGAAATCGCCAGCGGTCTTAAACGAAATAATATCATTGAATCGATTATTGTCAATCTTCGCGATATCACCGAACGAAAAAAATTCGAGTTCCAGAGGGATGCCGCCATCGATGCTTTGCGGAAAAGTGAAAAATATTTTAAGGAAATCACGAGAAATTCCTCGGACATTCTCCTTATCACGGATAAAGACGGAATCATAAAATATTGCAGTCTTACATTTGAACGTTTTATCGGATATAAACCGGAGGAAGTCGTTGGCCGAAGCGGATTTGAGTTTGTTCATCCGGATGACCTTCGACTCGCCGCTGACGCTTACACCGAGGCACTTGAGGCGGATGATGCCGCGCTCGCCCATACCTCATTCCGGGTGATCCATAAAAACGGTTCAGAAGTTCATTTGGAATGCATCGGCAGAAACTGCCTCAACAATCCGGATATCGAAGGTTTTGTCATGAATGTCCGGGATGTTACCGAACGCAAACAGGCGGAAGCGAGATTGCGTCAGGAAGAACAGCGCTTCCGAACGCTCACGGAGCAGTCTCAGGAAATTATAGTCCTGGTCAACCGGGACGGATTTGTCACCTATGAGAATCCGGCCCTTGAAAAAATTCTGGGATTTTATCCCGGAGAAAGAATCGGCGAAACGGTATTCGGCCTTGTTCATCCCGGCGACTTAAAACTCCTGTCCGATACTTTCAATACGTTGTGCAACGATAAAAAAGTCTCCTTCCAGAAAGCGGAATTACGTCTTCGTCACAAGAATGGAGGCTGGCGCACCTTTGAAGCGGTGGCAAGCCATCTGTTATCTGATAATTGCATTGAATCAGTGATCATCAACCTTCATGACATCACGCAACGCAAAAAATACGAACACGCCCTGCAGGAAAGCAAACACCGGTACCGGGAGATGAGCATGGTCGACGACCTGACACGTCTTTACAATTCCAGATATTTTTATGCGCAGCTCAAGAAAGAAATCGGGAGGTCGAACCGTTATGAACAGCCCTTGACGCTTCTGCTCCTTGATCTGGACAATTTCAAGGCTTACAACGACACGTATGGTCATGTTGAAGGCGATAATGTGCTGTCGCGGTTCGGCAAGATAATCAGGCGATGTCTGCGCGATGCCGATTCGGCCTACCGTTACGGCGGCGAGGAATTCACGGTTATGCTGCCCATGACCCGCAAAGATGAAGGAATGGCGATAGCGAAACGAATTCAGTCGGAATTAAGAAAAGAGGCTTTTTCCCCTGAGGCCGGCCTGCGAATTTATATCACGGTAAGCATAGGCCTTTCTCAATTCAAATTTAAAGAAGAAGCAAAAGCTTTTGTCCACCGGGTGGATCAGCTGATGTATAAAGTAAAAAAGACGCAAAAAGGGAAAATTTGCTCTGATGACGGGAATATGTAATAAGTATCGAACATTTTAATCTCTTTGGAAGGAAATTCCTGATATGAAAAATAAATCAAAAGAGGCCGCCGGCAAAAAGAAATCTGCCAAAACGACAAAGAAGAAAGCTCCTGTTTCCGGGAAGTCTTTATTGTCCCATAAAAAGAAAACCTCAACAAGTAAAACGGCGTTGAAAGCTTTTCCAGCGTCCCGTGCCGTCAAATCTTCCCGGGAAATATTATCGGACAGATACCTCAAAATGATCGACAATATTCAGGAGTGTTATTTTGAAATCGACCTCAAGGGCAGATTTACCTTTCTGAACAACGCGGTTTGCCGCGCACTTGGATATACGAAAAAAAAATTGATCGGTATCGACAGCCGGCAGTTTATCAATAAAAATGATGAGGAAAAACTGAGAAAGGCCTATGGCAGGGTTAAAAAAACGGGCAAGCCTTGCGAGGGGCTTCACTGGCATATTTTAAGGAAAGACGGTGCAAAAAGATATCTCGATGGCTCTGTCTCGTTGCTTCAGGATTCAGCGGGCAAACCTGCGGGGTATTGTGTCATTGCCAGTGATATGACCGACCGCATGACGGCTGAAAGATTATTGAGAGACAATGAGGAACGTCTGCGCGGCATTACAGCGAATCTGCCGGGAGTGATTTTTCAGTTTTATGCAAAAGACAGCGGCGAATACGGCGTGAATTACGTCAGCGAACCGTCAGGCGAATTTTTAAAAATCATGACCAACGAAGAGATAACCAATCTGGATATTACCTTTCCTTCATTAATCTCGCGTATTCATGAAGCAGACAGGGAGAAATTTCTCTCTTCAATCGATACAGCGGTGAAGAATGCCGCTCCCTGGTCATTTGAAGGACGTGTATCAAAGGACGGGAAGATCGTCTGGTTCCAGGGACTATCCACTCCTGTACGACTCGAAAACCAGACAGTCTTCAACGGGATTTTACTGAACATCACAGAGCGCAAACTGGCGGAAGAACAATGGAAGAAGTCCGAAGAAAAATTCCGCACAATATTTATGACAGAACCGGACTGCATCGGCATTACGAGACTGAAGGACGGTCTTATTCTTGACGGCAATCAGGGATTCGAGGACATCATCGGCTGGAAACTGGAGGAAGTCAGGGAGACAAAATCCACCGCCCCCCCCATGAATTTCTGGGTGGATTCAGCGGAACGGGAATTTATGGTTGCGCAGATTAAAGCAGGCAGGAATGTCATGCACCGGCAATTCAAATTCCGGCGCAAAGACGGCGCAATACGCGATGGAATCTATTCCACGCGTCCCATCCATATCGACGGAGAAGAATGCCTGATTTTTATTCTGCAGGACGTCACCGAGCGCATACAGGCTGAAGAAAAATTCCGCAATATATTCATGACGTCGCCGAACCTGATAGCCATTACCCGAATGGAAGACGGAATCCTCATTGATATCAACCAGGGAGCCAGAGACCAGGTCGGATGGGAGAGGGAAACGGTTATCGGGAAAAATATCACCCTGCCGCCTTTCAGTTTCTGGGTGGATATCTCGGCGCGGCAATACATGATATCGGAACTCAGAGCAGGCCGGGAAGTCCTGCACCACGAATTTGCATTCAGGCATCGCGACGGCTCTGTTCACACGGGCATCTATTCCGCCCGTCCCATTAACATCAGCGGAGAAGACTGTCTTGTTTTTATCATGCAGGACATTTCCGAACGCAAAAAAGCAGAGGAGGAACTCAGGCAAAGCCGCGAAGACTACAGAAAATTATTTAAAGATCATTCCGCTGTAAAAATAACGATTGATCCCGATACAGGCATGATTCTCGACGCCAATCACGCAGCCATCCAGTATTACGGATGGACGCATGAACAAATGGTGCAAAAGAAAATCTGGGACATCAATACCCTGCCCCCTGAAGAATTGAAAACAAGAATGTCAAATATCCGGCAGAATAAAAAAATGCATTATGAGTCCACGCACAGGCTGGCGGATGGCACCATCAGAGACGTCGAAGTATTCAGCAGCAGCATCGATTTTATGGGAAAGGAAGTGCTCCATTCCATCATTCACGACATTACCAGCCGCAAACGGTTCGAGAAGGATTTAAGAAAAAATGAATTGATGTTCAGAAACCTGTTTGAAAATTCTCCAGTGGGCACATTGCTGCTGTCTGACAGAAAGTTTACCAGAGTCAATCCCGCATTTTGCGATATGACGGGGTATTCATCTGATGAACTCCTCGGTCAGTCCGCCATCATTCTCTATCCTGATGAAAAAGAATATGAACGGGTAGGCAAAATCGTTTACGAACAGGCCATGAAAGCCGGAGTCGGCATCACGGAAGCCCATCTTAAAAAAAAGAACGGCAAGTCGTTTGATGTGCTGTTATATGTCTGCCAGCTTGATCCGGATGATGTTTCCGCCGGATATCAGGTGATCGCGATCGACGTAACCGACAGCAAACATGTGGAACAGGCGCTGAGGGAAAGCGAAGAGAAATACCGGTTGCTTGCGGATCAATCGATTATGGGCATGTATATTCTGCAGGACTGGAAGTTCAAATATGTCAATTACGCGACAACCCTGATTACCGGATATTCAATGGAAGAGGTACTAAGCTGGAAACCGGAGCAGTATATTCAAATGATTCATCCCGAGGACAGAGCCTTTGTGATGGACCAGGTCCGCCGGAAACAGGAGGGAGATCCGGATGTTGTTGCAAATTACACATGGCGAATCATTACAAAATCCGGTGAAACGAAATGGGTGGAATCCTTTTCCAAAACGATATCCTATGAAGGTTCCCCCGCCAACTTTGTCATGGGAATCGATATCACCGAACGCAAGAAGGCGGAAGAAAAATTGCGGGATGAGGAACAGCGATTCCGTACCCTCGCCGAACAATCCTCCGACATGATTATTCTTATAGACCGGCAGGGGAAGATTCTCTATGAAAATGCTGCTGTCAATAAAATTTTAAAATTAAAGCCGGAAGAAAGGCTCGGCAAAAACGTATTTGAAAATCTTCATCCCGATGATTTTAACATTGTAAGCCGTAATTTTAAAATATTGCTCAGCGATAAAAACTCCCCTCCCCTGCGGGATGAAATAAGAATCCGTAATGCTCAAGGAATATGGCACACGTTCGAGGCCGTGGGCATCAGTCTGCCTCATGGTGATGTTGTCGAAACGCTGATGATCAACCTGCGCGATATTACCGAACGCAGGAAAGTGGAGCAGTCCCTGCGCGAAAGCGAAGAAAAATTCCGTGTCCTGACGGAATCATCCCCGACAGCCATTATGTTATATCAACAGGATAAATGGGTTTACGCGAATCCGGCTACGACAGAAATCACCGGATATACCTCGCAGGACCTTCTGGGAATGAATTTCTGGGATATTGTCCATCCGGATGACAAACAACTGGTTCAGGAGCGGGGACGAAAACGTCAGCAGGGGGAATCCGTTGCCAACCGCTATTCATTCAGAATTATTTCCAAAGACGGCACGGTCAAATGGGTCGATCTTTCGGGAGCGTCAATATTCGTGGGAGGACATATTGCCGGACTCATCTCGGTTATGGATATTACCGAGCGTAAACGGGTGGAAGATGATCTTAAAAAAAGCGAATACTTCC
>CAYMWM010000086.1:5710-15060 GCA_964394185.1 uncultured Smithella sp. | reverse complement strand
TTTATGGTGTTGATTGTTATCATCAGTAAGATAATTCAAAACTCTGGCAATTGTATCGCCACAAACCACGCACTGCCCAAGGTGTGCTTTTTTAAAGATACTTGTGCCCGTCATAAAAGAAACAAAAGCATCTTTATTGTAAGAATGAAGTGGATTCGGTTTAAAAAGTTTTACGCCGACAGGGATTTTATTTGCAAGTGGTATCAATTTCCCACACATAGAGCACTCTGCTGTTACGATTTCGCCGGTTTCCGTTTTTTGCATCGTTCTTTCTTTGAGTTCTTCAATCCAAAATGCCTTCACGTCGGGTTGCTCAAAAAGACGTATTCCGGTAGCCGAACCATCTTCATACACAAAAGACACCCAGTCTTTATTTAAAATATCTTTATACCTGGGATCTTTTTGGGGTACTTTTTGATTTAAAACTTCCACAAGCAAACATATTGCCTTCTTGAGGGCTTGGCTGTTGACTAAAGGACTTTCTTTTATTTTTTCAAGTAAGCTAATGAAAGCTTCATGCTTTTGTTTTGCCCTCTCATCTTTTCCACTTTTTTGCCGTTCTACGCCCAAAGCATAAGCAGCTTCATCAACCAAAGGGTGTGCTTGAATATCGCTTTTTTTGCCACAAAAAGGCCGAATTTTTTTAATTTCTGGCTTAGCTATGTGGCACGATACCTCCGTACCTGAAGCAATATGTACTTCCCATACTATTGGCTCGCTATAATCGTAAAAGCCAGGCGAAGAGAGTTTATTATCTTTTTCAAGCCTTTGACCAAGCTCCATTAGTTCATTAAACATGATTCCCCTCCAGCCTATAAAGTTCTTCGTATTTTTCACGGGGTATTGCCATGGTGTTATCAAGAACCTCTGCATCAAAATACAGTGCATGGGCATAACCTGCTGCAACACGTTTTGTATTTTCTGCATGACGGTGAAATTCAATTTCGCCCCGTTTGACATCTTCACGATAAGCGATATCAAACAACATCTTGCCAACGGATATATTAAATGCCTGTTCCGGATATTCTTTTCCAGTGGCAGGTTCAAACCATGCCGCAAATTCGCGCGTTCCAAGATAGGGGGTATGATGGCACTGGCCTCCTTCCAGTTTCCTTTGGAACTGCGCAGCATATTTCCCAAATGCATGTTCTGAAGTTCGGAGGGTTATCGAAGCATTGATAATATATTCTACGTCTTTTAAAATCATGCTGACGCGCTGTTGTCTTTTGTCTTCAACTATGATTGGTTTCTTGCTTTGCCTGTCTTCAATCTCATTGCGCATGATATTGATGTACTTGACTGGCTTTAAAATTTTAATTTCTCTAATCTCCCATCTAAATTCTGGTTTCCAGAAGATCGCCTCAAGCAAACCCCTTGCAGCACTCGGTGTGATAACAGGATAGCTGCACCGCTCAACCTTCAAACCCGGATTTGTAAAGCAGGCAAAATCGCCCCCAACTTTTACTGAAAAAATTGTTTCTTTCATGTTTCCTCCTCACTAACAATTAAATCACTTGGGTCATCAAAAGCATGGACTATCCCTTTAAGCTGATCATATTTCCCATTTGACCTGTAAAAATCAATCGGCTTGTTGTTTAGCAATATTTGTTCAACCCAACCCATATCCCGCTTGATCTCATAATCAAACATATTGACAAGTAAAGGCTGAAGTTTTTGCCAATTTGTCTTGCTGGGTTTCACCTTCCACTGTTTCAATCTCTTATCAGCAGAATTGCAGTTAATCAAAACAGGTACGGTGTCTTGTTCAATAAGTTTATATTTTTGGGCAACTTCTGGAAAATCTAGTTGCTCTCGAATCTCTTGAATTCTTTTTTTGTCAGGGTCGATATCAGCAAAAAGCCTTTGAAAATATATTTGGTGGATTTCCGGCTGATGTAATTTTTCAGGGTCATTTTCGGATAGCAGCAATCTTGCCTTCTCTAAACCAATCTTATATGGTCCTTTTGGTGCACGACCTTCAGATGGTTCAAAGATTATAACCTTGCCCTTTTGATGACCCGACAACTTCCCTTCTCTATTACATCGACCTGCTGCCTGTACAATACGGTCTAACGGTCCGATTGATCGATATACAGCGGGAAAATCAATATCGACACCTGCTTCTATGACTTGTGTGCTTATAAGCTTTACAGACAAGCCAGCCTTTAATCTTCTGCGAACATTGCGCAGAACCATCTTCCTATGTGCGCCGCATAAAAGCGTAGAAAGATGAAACAAAGCGTCATCCTTCCCGATGGCATCAATAAGCGCCAGAGCGTCCTTGCGCGTATTTAAAACGACAAGCACTTGCGGTATTAATTTTATCTCCTCTGCAAGGGCATCCCATCTTACAGGCTCCTTGCGATACTCATAAGATACTCTTCTCATCGCGCTAAAATGGTTTCCCTGCATATCTTTGGGAACGATGTCTTGGACAACAACACCTGCAAATGTATCAATGAAATGGCTGTCTTCAAAAACGGGCTGAGTCGCTGTGCAAAGTATAATTGTGGCAGAGTATGGGGGCGCTGCTAAAATTTTAATAATATCAAGGGTAGGAGACAAAATTTCTGGCGGCAATGCCTGCACCTCGTCAATAATTATAACGCTATTTGCAAGGTTATGAAGTTTTCGAACACGAGATGGCTTATTTGAGAAGAGACTTTCAAAGAGCTGAATGGTTGTGGTGACGATTATCGGCGCTTCCCAATTTTCTGCGGCAAGACGCAATGCTATTTTTTCGGGCTCTTGTCCTTCGTCCGATGACACAGGCGCAAGGCTGTGATGTTCAAGCACTGCATCGTATCCCAATATTTTACGATATTCCGATGCAGTCTGATCGATGATGCTTGTATATGGAATTGCAAATACTATGTGCTTTATTTTCTTGTTAATTGCTGCATGCTCAAGAGCAAATCCAAGAGAACTGCGGGTTTTCCCACCGCCTGTCGGCACGGTTAGGCGATAGATACCGGCAGATCCAATAGCGGCCTTGAAACAAGCATTATAGACTTCATGTCTAATACGGTTTACTGATGAGCTTTCTTTTGCCTCATTGAGCAAGGCATCCTGATTTTCTTTGAATCGCGCCTGTAATTCGCACATCGTTGGGAATATTTTTCTTTTCTTAAATATGTCTGAATTGAAATGATTCTCTGTGTTGAGATAATCTGCATCCACCAAGGTAGAAAAGAGCATGCGAATGAAAAATTCTCGTTCCATTGTTGTAAATTCCGGGAAACTACACTTTGGAAGTGGTGGGAGTGCATTAGCCGTCGCAAAAACTGTTCTAATCAAATCCGCGTGACTATCCAAAGAAGCTACAATTTTCTGAGACAATTCTCCCGGATGATATAATCCGGCGTGATGTCCCGCGATAGGCAAAGCAATTTCCTGCCATCTGCCGGTATCTTTCAGTGACATATATGCAAGTGCTGCGCCCCAAATAGCATGAGGCGCGCTCTGCGCATTTTCTCCTTTTGAACATGCAACCAGATATTTCTGAAAAGCAGGATTGCTTTTTCCCAAATCATGCCAAAGGCCTATCCATTCAGCTAATCGTCCGGCATTAAATTCGTCCGCAAATTTTTTTGTTAGGGCAGCGACTTCAGTTAAATGCTGATCAAGTTTATGCCAATAACCCAAAGTATTAGCCGAATGTGCGTAAAGTTCTTGGTTGTTATGAGCAATGTACTTAGTCATTCTTACGACCTACTCCCTCAATAATCTCGATTTAATGCTCTTTATCGATTAGACAGACTATATACCCGTAACGACGTTACACTGTCTTTAAGAATTCAAAGACCAACCGATAATCCCTGTCGCCGGAACAAAAGATACTGGCAAATTCCTTTGCTTGTTCTGCTTTTTTTTCAGATGTATATTTAATGTTTGCCAGTTTGCAGTTGGCGTGTCTGGTAAGGTGTGGGCGAAATATTCGTCATTCATGAACATAATTCCTGTTCAATGAAGTTTCATTATTAACACGAATAATATTAAATTTTATAAGACATTTTTAAAGACGAGTAAAACATAAGAAAAATAATCTAATATGTCAATTAAATATTAAAAATTAAATTTTGGCTAATTCCGGGACATAACACATAATTAAATCAAATTTTTTTATGGCTATCAGTGTTATGACCCCTGAATGCTCATTGTCCGTATCTCGGCTGTGATCTATGGGAAACAACTTTATCTTTGGATTGAGGGTGCCGCTGGAGAGCTAGGACAGCTGATTGATTGTATTTCGCAGATGGATTCTATGTGTGTCACTGGCATATTACATCTTAGTGCCGGGTTCTCTTTTTTAATATTTCCTGAGCAAAAGCGCCTATAACTTGATCCGGATCGTTAAGTCCTTGCCGAAGCAGATCATCAGCTTTGGGAGCGTTACAGTATTCCAAACCTCTTATCAAATGGTATCTCACATAACGGAAGCCGTCTTCCTCTTTATTATAGTCAACAGCACCCCTGTCAACGCCCAAATCAATAAAATGCATGACGTGGTTTAAATAATTGCCGCCGCTAATATCCAGTAATGCTTCGATTGCCAATCCGACGGTAATAGCTTTATTATGAATCATTGGATGTTTCTCTTTTTTATAGTTACTGATGTCCAATTTGGTAATTTTTAATAATTTCGGTAAGGCTCTTTTGTCCTTTAATATCCTTAGCTGATGAATTGCCTCTTCCTCAAGATTCATTTCTGAATATTCTTCTTTTTCGGAAGCATCGGTATTATCCAGGATTTCCAATAGTTTTTTTCTGATTTCTTCCGTGTCAGGCGGCAGTTTCCATATTTTACGATAATAGGGATAACTGTCGCAGATGTAAACAGGCCCCAGAGGCAGATCAATTTTTTGCGGGTTATGATACGGGTGGTTTACGCAGTATGTCCAAAATGGATTGGGTATTTCCAGATTTCTTATAATACATTTTACTATCCCTTCTTTCTTTGCTCCTCCATGTCCAACTTCACCATTATTTTTGCTGTTAAACCAGCAGGTGCCGCAGCAATCTGAACCACCATTAGGCATAATGTAACCTCAAGTTTTAACCATTGATGATTTAACTATTTTCATTTCTTCCCGCAAGTCCTGTTTACTGATAATACTTTTTTATTCAGCAGGTTGATCAGCGCCCCCGACTGGATTACTGTGGACATGAGTGATTCTTCGGCAGTGACTATTTCTTTGTTGTCCGGTTTTTCCGCCATTTTATGCGCCTGACTATCAGAACTTGCCGTAGAACTGTGTAATGTCGAAATAGAAGGACTTTTCATCCCCGTTCTTAAGTTGCACGTTTATTAAGTCATAATTTTTATTGCCGGAGCGCAGAACCATTTGAGATTCAAGTGTCCAGTCCGCATCCTTCTGACCACACTTGCTGGCAACAAAATCATACTCAGCCGTAATTCCCTGAAGAGAAGTGGCCGTATTGATTATTACGGCGTTTTCAATGGTCTCCCCGTTCCCGCCGGTATATAAATTCCGTTTCTTCTCTGACTTTAAAAAATCAAGAAATCCCATAAAAATCTGTTTAATCCTTTCTGAGAAATCATAATTATGAATCCCAAACGAAATCTTTTAGCCCCTCACCATTCATTGCTCTTTATCTTCAATGAGGTGTGAAAGATTTCATTCGAGGGACAATGGTCTTTACAGCCCGGCGAGAAAATCAAAGGCTTCCTGTTCTGAACTTTTTGATGTAACCTTTTTGCTTCGCGTGAACATTAAAAGACCATTGAAAACAATTGTTTGAAGCCCTTCCAGGCCGACAATAGCAATCATTTTCACCTGGGAATCAATTTCTTTCGTAAAGTCTTTAAGCGCCTGGTTCATTTCCGAATTCTGTCTTCCGCCTTTCACCTGGCAGACAGCAAGCACCGAACCGGGAGGTTCCTTTTCAATTTCTGCCTTTAACCTTGCTATGATGTCCAACAAATCTTCAGTTTTCTGGCTTGCTATATCCGCGTAAAGAATTTTTTTGCTTTTGTGAACAATCCATTTATAACTCGGCATAGAAATCCTCCCTGAATATTTTTAATAATATTGCAGGATAAATTCTCAAAGGTCAAGCGTAACAAATAAATGCGGAAACACCGGGAAACCCGGGAAGAAAACCCGCCGGGAAACCCGGGGACGCCATATCACGTCTATACCACCCTCAAGCAGGGTGGAAAAAATAGATTATATATAATTTATCGAAGTCCAGATTCGTTGCTGTTGCGCTAAAAAGATGAATTTTGAAGTCATTTTCCATATTGGAGCTTCATGCAGTGAATTTTCATTTTGTATTCTTTACAAATCCGTGAAAGGTCTTGACCCATTCCTTCCACACGCGGTCAAAATCCGGCACGTCTTGCAGCATCGGCGCCAATCGATCGTGCCATGCGTTTTCGTTCCACTCCCGTAGTATGTCCGAAGTTAGACCAGCAATATCAGGCTGCACACCCCGGACGCGGCATTTCTCATCAAAAAGATGTTTCAGTTCTTTCCACGAAAAAGGTTCTCCCGACTTGCACAGGATATACCATAGATCGTACAAATCTCTCGGTCGCGGCCACTTCTTCTGCTGCTGCAAAAGCGATCTCAGCTTTTCCGCAAGGATTTCTTTTTTGGAATAGGCCGTGATTCCGAATGGTGAAAGATCGGGATAGTCTGGCGTAACTGAACAATCAACCGCTTTATCAAGAATGGGTTCATCAAAGGTCAGATGCACTTTCACCTGCGGCAACCCTTGCCTTCTTGTCCCGCCCCGGTTATACGACATGGGTATCTCAATCTGAAAATCACCCGGCGCCGTCAAGGGATCGCGCATGGACAAGCGAATGCCCGATTCCTGCAAAACCCATGCGTTAACAGTATCGAGCAGGCGGATCGATGTATCAAGGTTGTCTCCACCGGATCTGCAACTGAAATCAATGTCCTCAGAAAACCGGTAGCCCTTATAATAGCAATGCCTCAAACACGTCCCGCCCTTGAAGACCCAGCCGTGCTTTTTCGCGCTTGAATGGGCTAATCCTGAGAGAAGCCAGAGGATGACGTAGTCCTTTTCGGCTTGATCAAAACGGAGACCTTCCTTTTCGGCCAGATGATGCAGTTGGGCTGTCGTAATCATGGTTGTATCTCCGCATTTATCAGAAGGCCCCATCTTCTATTGTATTTACCATGCTTCGGCATGGTCGGATCGAGGGAAGAAAAACCCGGGGCAAGTGACATCGCTTTGCGAAACGCTTCGACGTCTCCCAGCCCCGAGGCCTCCATCATGAACCCGAGACGTTTGCCAACAGCGGAATTACCGATGGCAGCGGCGTATTTTCTGAGCTTCGTCTCGTCCAGCGTTTTCCAGGAACCGGTCAATGCCTTAGCGATTTCATTAACGCCGCCTGCGTATTGGGGAAGATCCAATCCGTCGATGATTGTCTTCTCCTTGTCGGTGACGCTGAATGGATGCTCGTCTATCCAGTCTTTCGCGATACCGAAAAACTTTTCCGGCTTCAGCGACACTATCTTGTAGGTCACGCCCAGCACGTCTCCCGGTTGCCTGCGCACCGGATGATCGGTAGCCACAAAGACCGTACGGGGAAGCTGTTCCGTCATACCGTGGTGGTTGAGCGCCGACCAGTATGCAATCACTGCCGGAGATACAAGTTCCATGGCAACCACAAATTCATGCAGTTGCGGTGAACGGTCTTCGCCGGAAGATAGCGGAACAACGGCGAACAGCCCGCGGCGAATGCGTCGTATCCAGCCTTTGCTTTGAAGCCGCTCAAGAAACTGAGGCGTCGGATCGTCCTTTATATGCCCCAATGTTTGTCGGGCGAAGCTTAATGTAAAGGTTGGATGAACGCCTACCTTGGCAAGAAACGCAGCCTCCATCTTCCCCAACTGGCCTTTTGTTATATTTTGCAAGTCATTCATAGTCTCTACAGCCTATCTATGTCTTGTATAGTATAACATTTTGCCGATAAGTCAAGATGTTTAAACCCGGGGACGCCATACTGGTTTTTGAATACTTTTCTCCAACGCTACGTGACACCGCCTCTAGAGGATGTCGGGTACAGGCACGGTTTGTAACCGTGCCCTACTTTAAAACCTAACCGGAAAACCCGGGGACGCCATACTGGTTTTTCACTCCCTTGATACAGGGATTTACCAACCCCATCAATAACGCGATGCCCCCGGGGAACAGGACAAACAAACATTACGCCATATCACATAAACATTTGTAATTATTATATAATTACTATATTTCCCGTGACGACACCATTAAAATCACCGTGCAGGTTGACGCGCACTCGAAATAACCCTATACGTTTAAGGTATCTCCACTTGCATCTCAGGTTTTTCTTTGGGCCATTTTTTCCTGTGCCTGGTCGGCGCATTCCTGCGGTAAGTCATCAAGAATAAGGTTGATTTTCCTCCCGTACAGGCTTCTGCATGCGCCCTTCCCGCCGCGCCGCCCGCAAGACTGATAAACCATGTCTTTGTCCCCTGACTGTTCTACTGCATCAAAAAGCTTCTGACGCACGTTATCCGCGACTTCCGGCGGCAGTGCCGAGAGTATCAATTCCAAACCCTCGGCGGTTATTCTTTCTGTTTTATCCAGAAACTTTTCAATTCGCCGTACCCGGTTCTTTAAGCTCTTCATGATTTATACGTCTTCCTTTCCAATACAATCTTTTCAACCGTCTCCAGCCGATCTTCCAATTCCGTCAGTTCCCTGTATTTGAGAACATGCCCCAGAATGTCATTGGCCGCGTTGCGTCTTACCGCCTCGCTCTGGGCGTCAAGGAGCTTCTCCAGCGTGAGCACGGCTTTCATGCATGAGTTCGTCAATTTGTGCATGGCCTCATCAAACAGTTTATTCCTCGCCTCGGAAACAGCCTGCCTGAATTCCTTCTGCTCCATCCATGTGTAGATGGTCTTGGGATTAATTCCCGCTTTCTTTGCCGCGCCTTCAACCGTGTCGCTCCCCAGTAATATCGGGATGGCTTTTAATTGTCTGTTTTTCAGTTTCATGGGTATCCTCCACATTCATTACATTTTCTTACTTTTTGTCTCCGTATCCCGCGTCTTCATTGACTTTCCGTTTTTTCCGGCCTGCGATTGACTTCTTCAAAATCCGATTGGCGTTTGCATGTCCTTCTCCTTTCGTCATAAAGTAAAAAAGCCTGATTCCTGCGTTTCCGCAAAAATCAGGCTTTTAGTCCCTTCGAGGAAGGCTAAAAAAGTCCCTGTTATTTGTCTATATTATAACCGTCTAAACCCCTTTTTAGCAAATGTTTTTTATTCTCCCGCGAACCGGTCATCCGGCGCGCCTGTTTTGTTTTTTATGGTGGGCGA
>CAYMWM010000086.1:0-5700 GCA_964394185.1 uncultured Smithella sp. | reverse complement strand
TGCTCTATCCAGCTGAGCTAATCGCCCACGTTTGAGGCTTCTACACTATCCGGGCGTAATCTTCAATGAATAATATTAACATACGGGAAGTAGAAAAGGCGCACCTGAAGGTACGCACTACATGCTATAATTTTATCCACCTCCGTCGCTGTGCGACACCTCCGCCAGCGGAGGACAGGTCAGAGGTTTTATTTTTAATAATAAAATATATACATTACCGGTAAAGCCTGAAAGGCTTTACAATGCGCTCATCTGCTGCGTTGCGCCGCAAAACGCACCACTCAAGGTATTTCTATATACGCCTCGCGGTTCGTTTTTTGCGCGCCTTACATCTGTGCATTTTTGAACAGCCCCTAAATTGGCGGTATTTCAACAGACCCATAATATCCTGTTTCAACAGGAAAAGATTAATCGGAAGACCCGCAAAAAGGCGCACCTGAAGGTGCGCACTACTTCGACTGATTGTTGTTTTTCTTGGAAGTGTGGTCTTTGCCCGTATAATAATTAATCCAGGCGGAGGTCTGGTACAAATCCCAGTTGCAGGGCGGGACGATGTTTTTTTCCAGTTGGGCTTCCTCGCCGTGTTTTTTCAGCCTGGTATAAGCCCGTACATACACGCAATACCGTTTACCGGGGTATACCTCACACCAGCCTTTGAAACTCCCGCCACAGGCCCCGTTACGCTGATTTTTGGGGCATTGTGACATGGGACAGACATAGGCGGTATCGATAAGGGCGCAGTCCCCGCAGTCGCGGCATTCAAAGAGCAGTACTTTGTTCAAGTGTTCCAGTTTGTGGAAAATGCCTTCCGCTCTTGACCCGGCAACCTTGCCGCAAAGCCCTTTCATCAGGCCGTATAGATTTTTGCCCGGCTCGAACATCAGTTTATGGAAAAACCTTGAAAAGCCGTAGGCGCATTCCACTTTCGCGTCCAGCGACCGGTTTTTGCGCTCCACCGGAATTTCCCGGTTGAGTCCCGTTGCCTCGTCGCGCTCGAAGTAATAGAATCCGTTCTCGATGGGATAGTCGAAAAATCTGACCAGTGCAGGCCACCCGGAAACAAGCGCTTCGCCCTGGCTGATGATTCTTTCCACCTGTTCGCATTTGATGTTGTGTCCGCCGATATGAACGCCGCTGTAGCCCATTCCCTTCAGTATCGCGTACATCCGCGCCGCGCGCAGGATTCTCGCCGACTCGCCCTTGTCCGGCTCGCTGCGTTCCTTGTCAATTTCCGCCAGAAGCTTGTCAGTTACGACAGAGCCGGGCAAATCATTACGGTTCATCATTTTGGCCGCGCCAAAGGGCAGGATGTAAATGTTCCCCACCAGCGGCACATTAACGCCGTTCTGCCTCATAAACAGCAGGACTTCATGAAATTTGCGCGCATCGTAGCCAAGCTGGGTAATGATGAATTGCGCGCCGGCGGCGATTTTCTTCTTCAGCTTGAAATACTGCGCCATCAGTTCCGCTTCGGTCGCTTTGAACGGCGATACGACAGCTCCGGCAAAAAAATCGCTTTGCTTCTGGGTGACTGGCCCCTTGAGGCCCGGATAGGTGAGTCCCGCGTTCATTTCCGAAATGAGCCCGAGCGTGTGAACGGGGTCGAGGTCAAACACCGGCGCCGGCCTTCCCTGATGGCCGGATACGGGATAATCGCCGCTCATTACAAGCAGGTTTCTGACACCCGCCCGGTCAAGGGCGTAAAGCTGGCTTTCAATCTGGTTGCGGTTTTTATCCTTGCAGGTAAAGTGGACCACCGGCTCGATGCCGAGTTTGAGGATTTCCGCTCCCATGAAATCGGCGGACATGGCAGGGGTGCCTCCGGGATTGTCCGTCAGGGTCAGGGCGCATATTTTTTTGCCTTCCGCTGCCTGTTTGGCCAGAGCAAGGGTATTTTCCTGCGCGCTTTCCTTCGCGCCTCTCCCCGGAA
The DNA here is from genome assembly GCA_964394185.1 of uncultured Smithella sp. GTDB lineage: Bacteria > Desulfobacterota > Syntrophia > Syntrophales > Smithellaceae > Smithella. The sequence continues at coordinate 3,770 of CAYMWM010000086.1, read as the reverse complement.
CCAGTTCCCATGTAACAGGAAACACGGCAGGATTCAATAAAGCCTCTTTAAAAATGTTTTCCCCCATGGATGCCCTCAATAATGGTTTCCGCTTGCAACAAACCGCCCAAACGGGATTTTCCCCCGGCAAAGGAAGCCCGCAAAAAATATTCCGTGTAACTTCAGTGCGGTGAAAATGACACCATAATAAGAACTTGTCAATATCTTTTCTATCTAACAGTTGCAGTTGCCGGACAAATTTGCTATTTTTCCCGTATGATGAACAAATGGGTAAACGCCCTCAAGGGACTTTCTTCCTTACTGACGATTCTGGCCGTGATTCTTGCCGCTTCCGATTGCTGCGCGGCTCTGGAAATATTGAACTACCGCTACTGGACAGCGCCCGATCACACAAGAATCGTTCTGGATGTGGACAGCGAACCGGTTTACAAAACCATCGAAAAGGGAAATCTCCTGATTCTGAGCTTCAAAGACGCCTCTTTCAACAAGGCGTTGCCGCGGGATGCCGCTCTCAACAAACCGGGAATCACGAAAATCGTTTTTCGTCAGGTTGGCAAAGACAATATCAAAATTGAATTCTTTCTGGATAAACACCAGGGTATCAACGTATTTAAGTTAAAGAAATTTCAGGGCAAGCCCGACAGGATTGTCGTGGATATCATGCTGGAAGAAGTTAAGAAAGAGATAAAGGAAAAGAAAGTTCCCGGTAAAAAGAAGAGGATAATCGTCATTGATCCCGGTCACGGCGGTGAAGATCCCGGCGCAGTAGGAAAAAACAAGACCTATGAGAAAGACATCGTGCTCGCCGTCAGCCGTGAAATCCAAAAAATCATCAACAAAATGCCGGGATACCGCGCTGTGCTGACCCGCGAAGGTGATTATTATGTTTCCTTCAAAAAAAGACTGCAAAAAGCCAAGGATTTGAAAGCCAGCATGTTTATCAGCATTCACGCGGACGCAGCCAGAAACCGCAAAGCGAAAGGGTCTTCCGTGTATTGCCTGTCAACCGGAGGCGCAAGCAACGAAGCGGCAAAACTTCTGGCGCATAATGAAAATCTGTCCGATATTTTCGGCGGCGAAACCGACATCGACAGCAGCAACGAATCCAATCCGATTATCATGAATATGTTTCAGACCAATACTATCAACATGTCAAAAATATACGCCGAAACGCTGATAAAACACCTCAATGAAGTCAACAACCTGAAATACGAAGTCGTTCAGGAGGCGCCTTTCCGCGTTTTAAAACTGCCCGATGTTCCCGCTGTATTGATAGAAACAGCCTACATCTCCAACGTCCAGGAAGAAAGCCTATTGAAAAAGAACCATTTTCAAAAAACACTGGCCTCAGCCATATCTTCCTCCATTCAGGATTACTTTGACGGAACCGGCAAATCGCCCGGAACGGACGATGAGGTGAAAACCGCGGAATATACGATAAAAAAAGGGGATACGCTCTTTTCCATAGCGAAAAAAACGAATACGGAACTCGATGTCCTTTTAAAGCTTAATAATCTGAAACGGGAAGACACTGTCTTTATCGGCCAGGAAATACTCGTCCCGGCAGAAAAAACCACCGATGAAGATGAAGACAGGGATGGGAAATCGTTGAAAAACAAAAAGAAGTTGAAAATTCAAAAGAAACCTTCGAAATATTATACCGTAAAAAAAGGGGATACGCTCTTTCTTGTGGCAAAAAAACATTCAACAACCCTTGCGGAATTGCTCAAGATGAATAATATGAAAATTACAGATCCTCTGTTGTATGGACAAAAAATCAAGATACCTTTAAATGATTAAGAAAGCTAAATGAAACACATCAGGAAAATATCGTTCTATTTGACGATTATTATATTTGTTATTTTTACGTCCGCGGCGGCACACTCTGCGGGATTTATTTTCAAATGGGAGCCGTTCAAAGCCGATAAGGAACTTTTTTTTATCAGTAAGGAGGAGAAGGCTGATGCCGGTGATTTGCCGATTTCAGATTTGAAAGCGGCGGTCCCTGAGGATAAGATTACCGGTACATTCGATTTATCAGCGGAAAAGGATAGTGCTAAGGCTCAAAAACCGGAGAAAAAGTCCTTTCTGGATAATATCAAAATAAAAATTTCACCGACCGACAATACAGTCGACCAACAAAAGATATATACAAACAGCGATGAGGAACAGTTATCCAAAGTTATTGATGCCATGACATCGCTGATTTACGATGACACGAAAATAAAATCACTGGAAACCATCGGGAAAATAATTGAACCGACAATTAATTTTTATTTTGAGTTTTAATTTTTTATAGTTTTAAGCCAACGAATATGGATGACTGCCTGATTTTTATTTATTTTTATATCTCTTGACAGAATAAAAGTGTTTTTTTATACTTTAAAAAGTTATAAAAAATATCATTCTCTTTTCATAAAAAGCTTTCGCATGTAATGTAATTTTTGCCATTAATATAGCTGCCTACAATCCGGATTACACAATGATACAAAAAAGCATAAAAAGTAAAAAACTGAATCTGCTTCAAATAATACGTAATCCCGCCGGTTTCACGCTGATTGAGTTAATGGCGGCAATGATTATTCTGGCAATCATTTTTATTATTGGATTTATTACTTATTCTGCCTACTTGAACAAAGCAAAAATTGCCATAGCTGAAAGCACCCTCGTCAACGCCAGGGATATCTTGGAAATCTATTACAATGATAATTCAAAATATCCTGCAAGTATCGATTTTACCAGTTGCGTTGATGACAATAATCAGGCTGTGTTCTCTCCGGCTCTCTGTGATCAATTAAAAAGAGATTTGTCTTCGATAGAAAGTTACTCTTCCGCTACGACAAGTTATACCTTAACGGCTTATGCTAAAGATACAAAAAGAACTCTGCTGACCTTAACTCCTAAATTAATTACAAAACAAGGCAACTAATCATGAATTTTACAAAGCGTAGAAATTATTTTGTAGAAAAAAGATTCCAAGCAAAATACATACTTCTGACCGTTCTTATGCTTTTGACCTACACATTCCTGTTTGTCGTAATTATTTTCGCCCCATACATGTTCACACTGTATTTTGATTATCCTATTGCTGAAAAAGCCGATGCTGCAAGGGTGATCCTTCTTTTACATGGAACAATATGGCCCTGGCTTGGCGGAATTATTTTATTTTTCGGAGTCATAAGCATTTTTGTTTCTCATAAGGTCGCCGGACCATTGTTTCGTATCAAGAAAGCTCTCACGCAGATAACCAATGGAGATTTGAGCGTCGTAATAAAATTAAGAAAATGGGATGATCTCAAGGATCTTGCGGACCACATCAACAAACTGATAGAAGAATTGCGGACCTTTGTTAATACCTTGAAGAATGATTATGACCTTCTTTCCGATTATATTCAGGAACTGGAACAAAAGATTGAGAAAAAGGTATTAACTGAAGAGTCGGGAAGAGAACTTATCAATAAAGTTCAGGCAAGCAGGAAAAATATTGAAGAAGCTCTCAAAAGGTTCAATATCCCGCAGTAATTCTTAATAGTTGCACCTTTGTTAATATCCAAAGTAGAACGCGGCAGCAAGGAGGAGGTGCCACAGACGTATTAAACATACGTTGAGGACACCGACGACCCCGGCCTGCGCCGGGGCAGGCTACGCCAACAAAGTTATGCGAACGATATCAAAGGTGCAAAAAAAGCCTCTCTGATTTGAATCAGAGAGGCTTTTCATGTTTTAAATCCGGCGGCACCTACTCTCCCACACAGTCGCCCATGCAGTAC
>CAYMWM010000085.1:9714-15065 GCA_964394185.1 uncultured Smithella sp. | reverse complement strand
TAGAGGAGTCTTTTAAAGACCGTTTTATTCTGAATATGTCGGGCACAAAACTTACGTTTTCCTAAAAATAATTTCTTGCCGTTAGAAAGGAGATTACATGACTAAGAAAGCATTTCAGGATTATTATCCCGACGAATTTAGCCATTGTTACGGCTGTGGTCGCCTCAACGAACACGGCATGAAAATAAAAAGTTACTGGGATGGAGAAGAATCCGTTTGCGTACACGAACCAAAGGCTTATTATATGGCTATTCCGGGTTTTGCTTATGGAGGGCTCATCGCATCTCTGATTGATTGTCATTCCACAGGCACTGCGGCGGCGGCAAAATACCGCTTAGAAAATCGCGAAATGGATACCCTGCCCCCCCTGCGTTTTCTGACGGGTTCCCTGCATGTCGACTATCTGCTGCCAACGCCTCTGGATGGACCGCTGGAAATTCGCGGCCGGGTGAAAGAGATAAAAGGACGCAAGGTGGTTGTGGAATCACGCCTTATTGCAGGCGGTCAGGTTTGCGCTCGCGGTGAAGTGGTCGCCGTGCAGTTGCCCGATCATATGATTCCGGAGGGCATGAAAAAATAGATTTTAAATTGGATTCAGATCCAAATAATTCAGCCGCTGTCCATGAGCGACCTGATTGCAGATTACTATTATTATTGACAAAACATCAAATTTTCATTATAAAATAGATGAAAAAATACTGGTGCAAGCACGATATTAACCAGCACCAATGGAGGATAAATATGAGTAAAAGATATCAATCGGGAACGTTCTGTAAGGATATTAAATGTGAGCAGCACAAAGCTCTGGAAGGATTTGAAGGTGAAGAATACCTGAAGCAAAAGGCTGTCAACTGCAAAGATTGTTATGCTTGGAAATTTCTCGGCTGGCTCCATGACAGACAGTGGAGAATCGTTCTGACAACGATTCCCGAAATGTCATCCCGCGAACTGGCTGCCCGGATTAAGGGCATCGACATTGTCCGCGTGAAAGACCTCACGGATGATGAAATACTCTGCCTGTAGTGCAACAAATCACAACTTCTGTGAATCCCCGCTTTCGGGGATTCACAGAAACACTCCATTCAATTTCATTAAGAATTTTGTAATAAACTCATCACCATTCTATTTGACAACAAGATTCAAAGCTTAATTTAAGCCAAGGATTTACTGTTTCCTCAGGTATCTGTCTGCAATTGCCGGAATGCAGTATGCGATCAATTTTCCGGCCAGCATTCCATTGACAGACAAATTCATTTTCCTTATGCTGCTCTTATAGGAAAGAAACCTATTATCAATAACTGAAAAATCCTGATGCACAATGGAGGGTTCTCATGGACTTTGATTTCGCGATCATCGGAAGTGGTTTTGGAGGGAGCGTTTCCGCTCTGCGGCTGGCAAAAAAAGGATACAGCGTCGTTGTTCTGGAGAAAGGCAAGTGGGTCACGCCTCAGGATATGGAGGATGCTTCCAAAAATATCTTCAGCCTGATGTGGAACCCGGCTCTTGGTATGCAGGGTTTCTTTACATACGATTTTTTCCGGCATGTTTCTATCGTTGGCGGTGTTGGAGTAGGTGGCGGAAGTATTGTTTATGCCGCAACGACCTTAAGACCAAAAGAACCGTTTTACAAGGATCCTTCCTGGTCCAAACTGGGCATCGACTGGGAGAAGGAACTGAAACCCCATTACGATAAGGCTTCGCAAATGCTGGGTGTCGTCACAAATCCATGCCTTGATATTCAGGACGACTATTTAAAAGAGGTCGCTAAACGAATGAATGCCGGAGACACTTACGGTCGCACAGAAAACGGCATCTATTTCGGAACACCTGAAATACTCGCCAGTGACCCGTATTTTGACGGACAGGGTCCATCCCGTGCCGGCTGCCATCTGTGTGGCGAATGTCTTACGGGGTGCAAGCATGGATCGAAAAATACGCTGGATAAAAATTACCTTTACCTGGCTCAAAAATATGGCGCTGTGATTCTGCCCAATCGCGAAGTCACTAACATTATTCCTCAGCAGGATGGTTCTTATTGCCTGAAGGTGAAAGATTCTGCCAAAAAATTTAAAAAAGCTTCCGATATCAAGGCCGGTAAAGTTATTGTCTCCGCCGGAGCATTGGGGACATTGAAGCTTCTGTTGAGCTGCAAGAATATAACAGGTACTTTGCCAAATCTGTCCGATCAATTGGGCGTTGTTGTCAGAACCAACAGCGAATCCATTGTGGGGGCTTTGTCCCGCAACAAAGCAATGGATCTGTCACATGGCACGACAATTTCTTCTGATTTTTATCCGGACCAGTACACACATATTACCCAGAACCGTTTTCCTGAAGGATACAATTTTATGAAGAACTTTGGCGTGCCTCTTGTAGACGATCCAAAGCCTGTCCCGAGAGCACTGCGCACCATCGGAAAGATGATGATGAATCCTCTTGATATGTTTCGTTGTCTGTTTGCCAGGAAATGGTATAAACGCATTACTGTCCTGACGGTCATGCAGAATCACGATAATCAACTTTCATTCAAATATGGCAGAAGCGCGGCTTTCCTTTTTCTCAAACGACGTCTTAAGTCATACACCGTCAAGGGGAAAGAGGCGCCCGTTAACATCCCTGTAGCCAACAGAGCCTGCACTATTCTCGCGGAAGTATCCAATGGTATTCCGATCAATGTCAGTAACGAGAGCCTGATGAATATGTCGACAACCGCGCATATCCTGGGCGGATGCCACATGGGATCGTCTGCCGATAATGGTGTTATTGATACCTCTCATCAGGTATTCGGTTATCCGGGACTTTATGTGGTTGATGGAGCGGCTGTTTCGGCCAACGTCGGTGTGAATCCCGCCCTAACCATAACGGCGCTCGCGGAAAGAGCCATGAGTCTTTTACCGGATAAGCAATCCATGCCGAAAGACTTTTTCCAAAATAAAATAAACATTCCTGAAAAGAATAAATTTTTTGGCATGCTGAAAAATATCTTTTTAGTTTTTTGTTTATTTGTTCTTTTGAATGTCGTTCTCGTAGGCATCAACATTATTCAAAAAGGAGGCGGCTACAAGGGACAATCTTTGACGGAAATCCTGGGAGTGCCTGCCGAAAAAGCAATGCCTGAGGATATAGAGAAGCTTTCAAAATCCCAAATCATGCAACTCTTTTACGCGGCCCCGGCTCCGGATACGGAGAGTATGAGAGGCGAATACAAGGCCAAAACTCTACCCGTCGGAATTCAGGCGTTTGCGGCCGACTATTTTACACATCATTTCTTTGGCCCCGGTCACTGGGAAGGCAAGGCATTTATCCCTGAAGGCAAAGATAAAGGCCAGGGCTACAATCTTTTTGCGGTGCCACAGAAAGACGGGCAGATGAAAATGGCTCGCACCAGACGTCTGAACACCTTTGAGGGTATTTCTCCGATTGACAGCAATAAATCCTATATTCTCAATTACAGCTCATATAATTCCGGCGTCGTTCATGGAATGCAGGATGAGGTCAGGAAAGTTAATGACAAGCTGTTTATCTGCATGGGCTATATGGGTATCGGCGGAGGACCGATAAACCCCGCCCCCTTTGTTCTTTATGGTGAACCTGAAAAATGGAGAGGTCCGGATAAATAATATAGGGGTGCTATTCCTGAAACTCAAATTTTGTGAAATTCCGGATTAAAAACGGGAGATTACTACAAGACCGATTCAATGCTTTTCAACCGCTTGGAGGAATCCAGTCGTAGCCTTTTTTAAAAAAGGCATGAAATATAATATGTTAATCTGCCATTGTGTCAGGACACTATTTTTTTGCAAAATGTAACATTTTTTTCTTGACAACGACTCAATGTTGGAGTACCAATAAGCCATTGGTTGGCCGTCCAATCAAAAAGGTGGATAATTAATCAACATACTTTTTTACCGCAAAGGGGCTGAACTTGAAAATAAAATATTGGCCGGCTTTTGAATCAAAAATGTTGATGTTATTTCATTTGGAATTGACCTGCTCTTTTAAATCAAGAAAACGTTGGCGTGTATGCTGTTAAAAGGATGTCTTCATACGCACACAACCTGTTCGGACGGCAAAATGTCTCCGCAGGCAGTCGCAGATGCATACGAATCAAGAGGATATGATTTCATAGCTTTTACGGATCATGATTACTTGATTAAACCCAATTACCGGGAAGTGTACAGTCGGGTAAAGACAAACATGATTATCTTCCACGGCATTGAGTTAACCGTTTTTGTAAATGGATACATCCATGTATCGAAAATTGAGGGAGAGAAAGAAGAGCTTCACGTATTTAACCACATCAGCGAATATGATTTTACACCGGAGCAGTTGCTGGTCCGGTTGGCTGAACTGGAAAAGATGTATCCCCTGGATGCAGTGGAAGTAACAGCCAAAGGATATCGTGATATGGTTTTTGAATCACTGGATATAGCGTATCCCAAACTGGCATCGGATGACTCCCATACTCTGGGCGGCATCGGAAGGGCATGGATAGAGATGGATGCCAGTCGGGATAAAGATTCCATCATCCGGGAGATAAAACAGGGAGGATGCTGGAATTGCTACATATAATAGAGGGTTGATTAATAATTATTTGGTAAAGTCACAAAATAGGAGGAATGGTAATGGCGAAAAAAATTGCCGTCTGCGCCGTGGCGCAGATAAAAAACGATCCGGAATACAAAGATCTTCGATTCCAGAATATGTTACTCGAGTGTTTCGAGTCCATCATGGACCAAACCAAGGTTACCTTCGACATGGAGAAAGGCATTAGAACCATCATCACCTGTTCAGATGATGTATTCGATGCGCGTACCATATCCGACAACGGTATTACAGATGTCGTGGGTGCGCACTTTCGTGGTGAAGAAAAAATGGCTCAGGAAAGCATCAACGGCCTCGGCTACGCGATGGCGTGCATTCTATCCGGCCACGATGACGTGATTCTTTTCATGGGTCACTGCAAAGAGTCGCAGGGAGAAAGCCGCAGAATGATTTCCAACCTTGCCTACGATCCGTTTTACTGCAGGCCTCTTGGTATGGATTATCAGAATGTGGATGCATTGCAGGCCCGGGCCTACATGGAAAAATCGAAAGTGACGGACGAGCAACTGGCGCAAATCGTGGTTCGCTCCAGGAAAAACGGGCAAAAGAATCCTTACGGACGAAAAAATAAAATTTTAACTGAAAAAGAAGTTCTGAATTCACCCATGTATTCTGATCCGCTGCGCGAACTTCACATTTATCCGGTTACCGACTGGGCATACGGGATGCTGCTTTGCAGTGAAGAGCGGGCGAAAGAGTTTACAAAAAAACCCGTGTGGATCTCCGGATACGGAAGCTGCATGGAC
>CAYMWM010000085.1:0-9704 GCA_964394185.1 uncultured Smithella sp. | reverse complement strand
TTCCTCGGGGACCGGGACCTTGCCTCGAATTTCTCACTGAAAAATGCCGCTCAGCGGGCGTATGCCAAGGCCGGTATAAAAGATCCCAAAAAAGAAATCCAGATTTTCGAGCTTTGTGACAAGGCTGCCTACCAGCTTCCCATGTGGGCGGAAGGCGTCGGCATTGCCGATGAAGGTCAGGGCGGTAAGTGGATAGACGAAGGTGGGATGGACAAATTTAATGTCAATCTGTCCGGAGGACAGCTCAATGGTAACCCGCTTCTTCTCGGAGGCGCTGCCAGGGCTATTGAATGTTACTACCAGCTGGCCAATCAGGCGGGCGACCGACAGGTGAAGGGCGTGAAAAAAGCGATTGCCCAGGCGGCAACCGGCGGAGCCGGGCAACATCAAGCCGTAATCGTAATGGAAGGGTAGGGAGGATGAACAATGGCACATAAAAAGAAAAACAGAAATGTTGGAATCATAGGTATCGGACAGACAAAACATTCCAGCCATCGTGAGGATGTCAATCAGCCTGAATTGATTCACGAAGCCATCAGTCTGGCGCTGAAAGATGCAAATCTGACCATGAAAGACATCGATTGCGTCATTCATGGCAACATGGAACTTTTTGAGATGATTCACCAGCCGGATCTCTGGCATGTATTGGGAACCGGCGCTTACGGCAAGGATTCTATCCGAATCACCACCGGTGGAACGGTCGGAGCAACCTTGTCATGCGCCTCGGATAATCTGGTGGCATCGGGAATGTATGATATCGTCATGGCCATCGGTTTTGAAAAACTGCAGGAAGGTCACACGACAGGCGGTATTACAAATATGGCCTGCCCCCTCTGGTTCAGAAAAATACAGGCGGGCGCACTCACCGGCTCCTCGGCATATGATGTCGAAAGAGAATTCGGCGTCGAACGCGCGGACAAAGCATCGATGACCTATCGTATCATCATGGACAAGCACGCAGGCCTTAATCCCAATGCGCACCGCGCATTTGGTCTTGATTTTAGCCAGATTGACGACCTCATCAGAACCTCACCGAAACTCGTCGGCAATCTCAAACTTATCGAAATGTGTTCCCAGTCGGATGGCGCATGCTGTGTCATCTATGCCTGCGAGAAGAAAGCAAAAGAGCTGGCCAAGACTCCTGTCTGGATACGCGACCATATAACCGTTCACAAGGAAGAGAACTTCGCTATTTTTGGCTATGACAGGAAGTATCCTGTTACGAAATCACATAAATTTGCGGCGGAACAGTTGTTCAAACGCAATGGCATCAAGGAACCCTTAAATTATTTCGATGTGTTTGAAATGTATGATCCGGCCTCATGGTGGGCCATTGACTGGATCAGGGATTTCTTTGGCCTGCAAGGTGATGAGCATCTCAAGCTCGTTGAAAACAAGGAGATTATGATCGGGGGCAAGATGCCGATTAATCCGTCAGGCGGTGTTATCGGGTCGAATCCGATCGGGGCAACTGCGTTGATCAGAGTGGCCGAAGCCGCTATGCAGGTGCGCGGCAATGCCGGTTCGCACCAGATACCGACGCCGGTCAATCATGCTCTTGCGTCAGGGTTTGGTGGCACCATGTGGACTGTGCTGACAATGCTCGAAAAGGAACTTAACTGGTAGGAGGATAATCATGGCAGAATACTGGGGAATAAAAGTAGAAGATATATTCAATACGATGAAAGAGCGTTTCCGTCCCGAAGGTGCCAAGGATGTCGATGCGATATTCGGTTACGACATCAAAGACGAGGGCAAATGGAAACTGACAGTAAAGAACAATGAAATGGCGCTCGAAAAGACCGACGATCTTTCCGGCTGCGTTGCAGTGATGCAGGCCGACGGTGAGACCTTTGTCGGCGTGAATACCGGCAATGTTGACGGAACGAACGCCTTCATGAGCGGCAAGGTCAAGGTTGAAGGTGATCTGGGCGCATTCGGGAAAACCGGCAAGCTTTTCCGCAAATTCGTCATTGCCAAGAAGGAAATGACGACCAAGGAGTATCTCGCGGATATGTTTGCGACGATTGTGCCCCGCTTCAAGGCTAAAGAAGCTGAAGGTCTGAATGCATCCTTTGGATTCGATCTCGGCGGACCGGACGGAGGCAAATGGACCGTCTTCATAAAAGATAAGGCATGTACGGTAACAACGACCATCGAAGGAGCGCCAACCGTTACACTGGAATTCAACGATGCCAAGGATTACGTTGATTTTATCCTCGGAAAGATTGATGCCCAGAGCATTCTGGCGGCGGGTAAAGCTGCTGCCAAGGGCGATATCAACATGATGGCGTCGAAATGGCCCGTTCTGTTTGATAAATATAAAGACCCCATGGCCGGAAACGTCAAGGAACAGGAACTTTTGGTGCTTAAAAAGACCATATCCGTAAATCAGAAGTTTTCAACCGGTCCCATCATGGGCAAATTTCTCAAGGGGCTGAAAGATAAAAAAATATACGCGAACAGATGTCCCTCGTGTGGCCGCCTACAGTTGCCGCCGCGGGAAGTTTGTGCCGAATGCCGGGTGCGTTCCGGCGAGATAGAAGAGGTCGGGCCCAAGGGCGAAGTCCGCTATATGGATGTCGTTTATTATGCCATGCCTGACCCGCTGACCGGTGTGGCCAGAGAAACACCCTATGGATCAATCTTTATCCTTCTGGACGGCTGCAAGGGCAATGAGACCCTGCCGCACTTTATCCGGAAGGATCAAATTGAGAAGATTGAGAGGGGCTGGAATGAAAAGAAGGGTACCCGTGTCCGACCCGTGTGGGAAGAGAACCGGACCGGTGATATCTGGGACATAAAGTATTTCGAGATCGACGAGTAAGGAGAAGGCATAATGACAACAAAACAAAAAAATGCATTTGAAGACAGCTATGTAATTGAAGGCAAAATGGCGCTCCCTTATACTTACTTTGCCGGTCGGGTCGGCAGCAAATTCATAACGACCGTCCGGGATCAGAAGAAAATCATGGGAGTAAAATGCCCTGCCTGCAAAACGGTTTATCTGCCGCCGAGGCAGGTATGCGATGTTGATTTTACCGACATCCGCGATAAATGGGTCGAAGTCAGTAATAACGGTACGGTGCAAAACTTCACGGTGGTGCGTTATGATGACAAACACCTGCCGAGAAAAGCTCCCTTTGTCCTGGCCCTGATCAAGCTCGAAGGAGCGGATACGCCTTTCATGCATATCGTTGAAGGGTGCGCCATAGAAGATGTGAAAATAGGAATGAAGGTAGAGGCGGTATTTGCAAAGGAAACGACGAATACCATCCTCGATATTGATCATTTTAAACCGGCGGCGGAAAGGGCTTCCATTCATGAGATCAATGCCAGCCGCAAAAAATGGGTTCCCTCAGACGAACCCGCTACTACAGAAAAACGAAGAGGAGGTAGACCCGATATGTCAAAGCCTGTTATCATTACAGCAGCGCTCACCGGAGCCGCCACCATGAAGAACCAGAACCCGGCAGTGCCTTATGAGCCGGAGGATTTCGCGGAAGAAGCCTACAAGTGCTGGAGGGCCGGAGCCGCCATGGTCCATGTCCACGCGCGTGAATCCGGCGGTATGGCCACCCATGATCACGGCAGGATCAAGGCCACCCACGATGCTATTAAGGACAAGTGTCCGGAACTCATCGTCAACCTGAGTTCCGCAGTCGGCATGGGTAAAACAGCGGAACAGCGCATTTCCCAGATCGTGGCCATTAAGCCCGAAATGGCGTCGCTCAACACCAATACCATGAACTTCAGTATTGTTGACCGCAAGACGGGGAAAATATTCATTGATTACGTGTTTGAAAATACGTTCAACATGCTGCAGGATTTCGGCAAGGCCATGGAAGAAAACGGCGTGAAACCGGAAATCGAATGCTATGACATGGGCGGACTGGACAACACCCTGATCATAGCGAAACAGGGCATTTTCAGCGACCCGATGAACTTCAACTTTGTATGGGGCGTTGTAGGCGGACAGCAGTTCAGGACCGAGGCATTTATCGCTATGATGAACGCCCTTCCCCCGAAAGCAAATTTCACCACCTGCGGTGTCGGTAACGACGAGTTCCCCTGTATCATGCAGTCTTGTCTCCTCGGCGGTCACATGAGAGTCGGACTTGAAGACAACATCAAGATGCCGAACGGCGAACTGGCCAAGGGCAGTTATGAGCTGGTGGAAGTGGCGGTCAATATTGCCAACGCTCTCGGACGTCCGGTGGCTACGACGGATGAAGCGCGCCTGATCATGGGTACAAAAAAGAGATAAATTTTGACTTGTTTATTTCAATAAAAGAGGCCGGGGGTGGATTTAAAATCATCCACCTTCGCCTCAATCCTTTCGGGGTTTTGGTAGAAAAAGCGAAATATTGTGTGACACAGAGGTATTATAATGAGCGAAAAATGCAACTATGAAGTCAATGAACGGGGCATCGCCGTTCTAAAATTCAATAATCCTCCCATGAACGCTCTTGATGAGACGACCATGCGCGAGCTGGAAAATGCGATACAAAGAATCGCTGTTGATGATTCGGTCAAGGTCGTGGTTATTACGGGAGAAGGTCCAACATTTATCGTCGGTGCGGATATCAACAAAGTAAAGGAAGTCGATACCAGAGAAAAAGGCGAAACTCTGACCGCGGAAGCTCAGGGCATCATCAATCTTATAGAAAATCTGAGACAACCGGTCATCGCGGCCATTAACGGCTTGTGCCTGGGTGGGGGAACGGAGCTGGCCATGGCCTGTCATCTGAGACTCATTGGAGACCAGGCGCAGATGGGTCTTCCGGAAGTCATGCTGGGAATCATGCCGGGTTTCGGCGGTACACAGAGAGCGGCAAGGCTCTTGGGACCCGCAAAAGCCCTGGAAATCATTCTGACCGGCAAGTTCCTGCCCGCGGCGGAATGCGAGAAGATCGGACTGGTCAACAGGGTTGTGCCACAGGCAGAACTGAATAACGAAGCGATGAAACTGGCAAAAGAACTTTCATTTAAAAGCAGGCTCGCGGTGAGCGCAATCATTGAGGCTGTTCTGGAGGGGGGACGAATGAGTCTTCCGGACGGTTTAAAACTGGAGAGCAGACTGTTTGGCGGCCTTGCTGAAAGTGAAGACAAAAAAGAAGGGGTTGCGGCATTTCTGGAGAAGCGCAAGCCGAACTTTAAAGGTAAATGAGGAAGTTACATAGAAGTATTCTGATAGTTGGGGAAGAGGGGCATGGCTTGCCGGACAAAATGATACAGAAGGTGGGCCAGAATAGAAAATTAACAGTTAATACTTATATGGGGTTAAGCACGTGGAATTATCAGAAAATACAATAAACGATGTTTTCCGTAATCGCGTCGGCAAGTACGGTAACCGTCTTGCCATTGAGAAAAAAATGAAAGGTGTATGGCACAGCGCCACCTGGAACGAATATTATGAACGCGCGCGTTCCACCGGTCTGGGATTGCAGTCTCTGGGTGTGGGAAAAGGGGACATGGTATCCATTCTTTCCGAAAACAGACTGGAATGGCTCTATACCGACATGGGAACGCTGGGGATTGGCGCTGTCGTTATTCCTGTGTATCCGACTCTGGTTGCGGAGGAAGTTGGATATATCCTGAATAATTCAGGATCAAAAGTAATCGTTGTAGAAAACAAGGGACAGCTTAAAAAGGCTCTTGAAATAGTGGACAAGTGTCCAGCCCTTGAGAAAATAGTCGTTATGGAAGAACAGGATGCTCAAAGCCACAAGAAAGTGATGAGTTTCAATGCCCTGATGGAACTGGGACGAAAAAAACATTCTGAAGATCCTACGCTGTTTGAAAAATTGTCGAAAAAAGTAACCGACGATGATCTGGCTACAATTGTATACACTTCCGGCACTACAGGTCTTCCCAAAGGCGCCATGATCAGCCACGGGAATATTTTTTGGGTGGTTAGATCCCTCGACGCGGTCAGGCCGCATTACGCAACGGATAAGGATTGTACCGCGCCGTTTCTGCCACTTTCCCATGTGTTCGAGAGAATTCCCGGTCATTTCTATGGTATGTACTGCGGAATTACGTCGTCGTACATCGAGAGCATAGACACACTGCTTACCGACTTTGAAGAGAAACGTCCCACCATGGTGCTGGCGGTACCGAGGGTGTGCGAGAAGGTTTATCAAAAAATCATATCACAGGTACATGAACAGTCTCCGTTCAAGCAGAAGGTTTTCAGCTGGGGACAGGGGATCGGCAATCAGATCAGCCAGCTTCGTGAAAATCATAAAGAGATACCGTTCATGCTGAAAATGAAATACAGGATAGCCTATATGATTATCTTCAAGAAACTCCAGGATAAGCTGGGCGGACGCGTGACCTGGATGACAGCAGCAGGCGCTCCTACAGCCCCTGAGATTATCCGGTTTTTCAACGCCTCCGGTATCACCGTTATTCAGGGATACGGCATGACCGAGACCACGGCACCGGCCACCATGCAATCCTTGGGAGACTACCGGATAGGAACCGCCGGTAAGCCGATACCCGGACAGGATATCAAGATAGCCGAAGACGGCGAAATATTGTTGAAAGGCGGAAATGTTATCAAAGGTTACTGGAAGCTGCCGGAAGAGACGGCCGAAGCCTTTACGCCTGACGGATATTTCATGTCCGGCGACATCGGTATGTTTGATGAAGAGGGAAACCTTCTCATTACCGACCGGAAGAAGGATCTGATCATTACGTCGGGCGGAAAGAACATAGCCCCGCAGAAGATTGAAGGACTTTTTAAATCGGATCCACTTTTCACACAGTTTGTCTGTATCGGCGAAATGAAGAAATACCTGACAGGCCTTTGCAATATAAACATGGAAGAACTCGAAAGGATCGCGAACGAGGAAGGCATAACCTTCTCAAAGCCGATGGATCTGCTGGATAATCCAAAAATACTCGAGATCATCCAGAAACACGTCGATGCCTGCAATAAGCATCTGGCGAAGTATGAAACAATAAAAAATATACGGATTGTCAGGAATGAGTTTTCCCAGAGTAGCGGAGAACTTACACCCTCTCTTAAGCTCAAGCGTAAGGTTGTACTTCAGAAGTACAAGAATCTTATTGATGAGATGTATGGGAAAGAGGCCGTTGACGAGCTGTATAATAAATAAAATGGAGAGAAAATTCAAATTTGAGAATGTATCTATGAAAAACAAGGAGCACAAGGAGAAAGACGTATGAACAATGCAACTGAATTAAAGCAGGGGCAAAACGAACTGTTTTCGGATCCCGATGCCGATAAAGCGAGAGAGTTTTTCCGGGGCAAATCGCGTGCGATGGTCAACAAGGTCACCACCGTTGAAGAGGCGGTCAAGACGCTGCTCAAGGACGGGGATTATCTGGCGGTCGGCGGTTTTGGCGCCAACAGGATTCCCACGGCCATCCTGCATGAGATCGTGCGCCAGGGAAAGAAAAACCTGGCCTTTGCCGGCCATACCGCGACCCACGACATGCAGATTCTGGTCGGCGGGGAATGTGTTGATCGGTTGGATATTGCTTACATTATCGGTTTGGAAGCCAGAGGGCTTTCACCCAATGCACGGCGTGCGGTGGAAAGCGGGAAAATTAAACTTACGGAGTGGACCAATGCCACCCTGTCGTGGCGGATCAAGGCCGCGGCCATGGGGCTTTCATTCCTGCCTGCTCGCAATATTATGGGGACGGATACGTTCAAGTACAGCGCGGCAAAAGAGATGATCTGCCCGTTTACCGGCCAGAAATTTGTCGCGCATCCGGCGCTCTATCCAGATTTCGCGGCCATCCACGTTCATGAGTGCGATGTGTATGGAAATGCTCATGTCTATGGTTCTTCGGTATCGGATCAGGACCTGGCCCGGGCGGCAAAAAAAGTCGTCATCACGACGGAGAAAATCATTGCCAATGAAGAAATCAGGCGCCACCCGCACGCGACATTCATTCCGTTCTGGTGTGTGGATGCGGTGGTGGAAGTGCCCTACGGCAGCTATCCCGGAAATATGCCGTACGAATATTTCTCTGATGAAGATCACATCAGACAATGGCTCTCCATAGAAAAAGATCCCGAAGAGTTCAGGAAATTTTTTAAGAAACAAATCCTTGATACGAAGAATTTTTACGAATACCTCGAGCTCAATGGCGGCATTGAAAAAATGCTGAAGTTGCGTGCCATCGAGCATCTGACCAACAATGAATAAGGAGGACTGACATGGCGGACTACAATCCGATGGAATTAATGATATGCGTTGCGGCACGAAATCTTGAGAACGGTGCCACAGTTGTCGTGGGCACTGGTGCTCCGTGCGCTGCCGCGATGCTGTCGCAAAAAACACACTCACCGAATCTGTGCATTATGTTCGAAGCAGGCGGTGTCGCGCCGATTCTGCCTTCCATGCCGATATCCGTGGGTGACTCGCGGACTTTTCACCGGGCAATCCTTGCGACATCCATGCCGGACGTTATGGAAACCTGCCAGCGCGGCATGGTGGACTATACATTCCTGGGTGGTGCCCAGATCGACATGTACGGCAACATCAATTCAACCATGATCGGTGACAACCACGCAAAACCCAAAGTCCGTTTTCCGGGCTCGGGCGGAGCGAACGATCTGGCCTCGCTGTGCTGGAGAACCATGATGATGACGGTTCAAGACTCCAAGCGTTTTACCGAAAAAATGGATTTTATCACCTCTCCGGGTTATCTCACCGGCGGCAATTCGCGCTACGAGGCGGGACTGCCCAAGGGTACCGGTCCCTACCGCATCATTACGCAGATGGCGATTATGGGATTTGATGAAAAATCAAAGCGGATGAAAGTACTGAATATCAATCCAGGTTACAGCAGAGAAGACATCAAGGCAAACTGCGGCTTCGAACTCCTCTGGGCAGATAAACTGACTGAAACCGAACCGCCTAAAGCTGATGAACTGCGAATCCTGCGCGAAGAGGTCGATCCGCAGCGGTACATCATAGGAAGGTAAATCAACGATATCAACCGGGGCACATATATAAGGAGATCAATTATGTCCGATCAATTCAAAGGCATTGAGCCGATGGTATACGCAAGCAAGATTAACGTCCCATATTCATGGTGGGCCGGCAACACAGCCACCGCGTTTTTTGTCGCGCTCAGGGACGAAAAGAAAATAACGGCTACGAAATGCGCAACATGCGGGAAGGTGTATATACCGCCGCGCAAAGTGTGTCCCGCATGTTTTACCGAGAACACCCAATGGGTGGATGTGTCCGACGAAGGTGAGGTGGTTACATTTTCGATAGCCCGGCGGCCGTTTGCGTCGATACCAAAAGACAAAAAAGTTCCGGTTATCTGGGCGCTTGTCAAACTGGACGGTGCCGACACCGCCATGCTGCATTATCTGGATGAAGTGAAACTGGAAGATGTGAAAATCGGCATGCGCGTAAAAGCGGTATTCTCCGGGGAGCGAAAAGGAACCATTCGCGATATTTCACATTTCAAACCGGTCAAATAAGAAGGAGCCAGAAATATGGATAGAGCAGCAATAATCGGCGTCGGAATGACAAAAATTGAAAAAAGAAAAGTCGGCCAAACTTTTGCAGACATGGCGTGGGAGGCCGTGAATAAAGCCCTAGGAGATGCGGGAATGACCATCGACGATATCGACAACGTGGTGACCACCTCCAGCGACTTCTGGGACGGCAGGACGATTTCCTGTATGGCCGTGGGAGACGCCA
>CAYMWM010000084.1:0-15178 GCA_964394185.1 uncultured Smithella sp. | reverse complement strand
TTCTGGACAGAATCTGCACGCACATTCTGGCGTTTGAAGGCGACAGCAAGGTGCTTTTCTTCGACGGCAATTATTCTGAATATGAAGAAGACCGTAGAAGAAGACTTGGCGCCGCCGCAAGTCAGCCGCACCGCATCAAGTATCGGCAATTGACAAGAAGATGAATTTTTATTTCAATTTTGTAATAATGCTACATTAGCACTGAAAATGGAGGCAGCCCCATCAGGGAATCTGTTGATCTTATATGCTTAAACACTTCAAGATGATCAGGATTCAATTTTACTTTGTTGTCTTCATTTGATTTCATAACGTTCAATTGTGCTTCAATTCTAACGTCCGCAATCTGTTTTAATTTTATGTTAATAGCATCGAGATTAACGGAATCCTTTTCAAGGAGTTCCTGTAATTCGATATAGCATTCCAGAAGTTGAGTCAGTTCATTCCTTTTATTCATATTATTACTCATATACGAATTTTCATTATAGTACCAGCCTTTAAATTTTCACCGGCGTAAATTATAAACACCAAGGAGGGCAGTCACGGGCAAGACTTGTTCTCTTCCCGTGATTGCCCATGTGAGATAGGGGTCTCACTGGTTGTATTTAATAATAATTATCATTTCTTCTCCGATAATAAGCCGTGGCATTTTTTCATCATGCATCATCTCATATTGATTAAAGAGAAACCTAGCAGGTAAATATGTTGTAAATATGAAGGAAATAAGGAAAAAATCTGAGATACATAATATTACGATAAATTAAAGCAGTCTGTATTTTATTATAAACATGTAATTATTTTGAGCATAATTGCCGTCTTCATCATCTTCATCGTCTATGCTGATGTATTCAAGCGCAGCAGACCATCTTTTTGAAAAATCATAATTGATGCCCGATTTGATTTCCTGACGGGTTGCGTGATTATTATGATGTTCGATATCCAGTTCATTGTCTGAAGTAAAAGACGTTCTTCTATTTTTATATCCAACAAACCATTTGACATCTTTAGTCAATTTGAATTTGGAATTAACTTCCAACATATGTCTTTTCGAAGACCTGTCAAGGGAAGTCACTATTGATGCATTTTTACTTATTTCACCGTCGCCATTAATATCTGTTGCGGGAATATATTCATCAAACAAAACAAGTTCCTTATCGCCGGTGCAGGATACATCCTCATATTGATATATCATTTCCAGATTCACTCTGGAAATGAATCCAAGATTTATTCCCACACCGAGAATGCCAATATCCTGATTCCGATTACTGAAGGTTGAATTAAATATACGGGAACGGTAACCGGCAAAAGGGCGAATGCTCAATTCGGAAATGATATCTTTCTTACTTTTGATTATTTCATGTTCATAGGCAAACATCCCTTCGTATTCGTCATAAATCGCGGGCGCGTAAATACGTTCACCTCTGGAGATATTACCGTCACCACTTGCGTCATCAACGTCTGAAAGATAATTTCTTTTGAAAAATCCGTTTAAAAAAGTCCCTTCCAAAGTCAGAGTGCCATTTTCCCCAATGGAATTTTTTAATTTTATTCCGCCCTCGGGATAACTTTTTTTTTCATTCTTCGTATAATAGACATACTTTATCCATGATGAAAGTCCGAATTTACCGCCTAGCGGACTGTCGGATTTGTATTTCAATTCTATCTCCGGCTTTACAATGTAATCCGAGACAGAATCCATGTCTTTATAGCGGCCGCCCGCCCTATCCTCAATAGAGTTTGTCTCCATGCTGGATATTTGGAAATCGTTAAGACGAAAGACGTTATCCGCGTATTCTAAGCCGGTTTCAGCATACAACTCCGACTTATGGTCTATAATGTTTTTTTCAGTACGTTCGTTTAAACCGGATTCCGGAATTACCGTCTGTGCCGGGCTATATGAAGGCAATGCTGTCAGAAATAATATCAGGCTAAACATTGGTATTATAAATGATATGTTATCGGAGGTTTTTTTCATTTTATTTATCCTTATCAACCGAAAAGTTATCCGGGTACCGGTAATATATTTTTAATTTGGTGGTATCATTTAAAAAATTAATGGATTCTATTTCTGCCTTAATAATATTAAATCCCGTACGATCTTTTAAATCCTGGATGAGCCTGCCGTAATTTTCCGGTTTAATCAGTTCAATCTTTTCATATTTAACCACTTTAACCATATCTCTATTGTGCAACAGATTTTTTTCCATGATAAGGATTGTCAGCAGGATAACCACATTTGCCAAAATCAGTTCCGCGTAGCTTATTGTCTCATCGGAAAGGGCATTGAGAACCGCAACAATGATGACAGTAAACATATAGGTCATTTGTCTGATGGGAATTGGTTCTGTTCTGTAGCGAATGATAGAAAAAACAGCGAAAAGTCCAAAAGCAAAACCGATTTTTAGTTTGATATTGGCCAGTAAAAAACATATCAGGAATACAGTTATGTTGATTAAGAAACTCGTAAATAGATAATTTCTTTCTTTATAGATGGGATAAAAGATTATTCTGATGATTATAAATGTAAAAAAGATATCTGTCCCTAATTTTAATAATAAAAGTCCAAAATTATTAAAATTCATTAATTGGATTCCAAACAGAGAATATTGATCAAGGCTGGAAATCATTTTAACTGTCTCCTCAATTATATTTATAAAGTTTTAATAGCTTCTTCTTGAATCTATTACATTTGATATTCTTTTCCGTTAGAGCTATGCCCATGCAGTACTTGCTGAACTTTGTCGGAAATATCTGCAGGTATTTTAGATATTGATAGAAGGAAGAGTCCAATGAAGCGTGCTCGCTCTTCAGTTCGGCAATAATCAAATTATTAATTTTACAGCTATTAGCGTTCATATCGGTATAGGTAAGATTGATATCAAAGGTGAGACGTTCTTTTTTTACTACATTGGCAAATGTAATCCGGTTGAAGTCGATCCATAATGCGGGTCTAACTTCATCGACGATATTGCCGTGATCGATTAAAACCAATTTCCGGGCAAAAGCCCTGGAGTCTTTCAATAATACATGATTAATGTTTTTATCTTCTAAGAGTATGCGGTTCTTGATTGTTTTCTTCTTATTATTTTTAAATTTAATCTCAAAATAACAGTTATTGGATTCGATATATTTTCTACATCTTAATTTATATCTGTTAACTCTCTGATTATGATGCTGATGATAAAAAAAGTGGTCGTCGGTATCATAATAAAGATTTTCATATCTAAAAGACCTTTTGTGATCTATTTCAAGCACCTGATAATTAGGACGTAAATAATTAAAAACAGATTGCAGTTTGTCCCGGTGAAAAATAAATTTTGTGTCATACCTTTTCATTAACTTTATGGTTTCTATATCTGTTAAGTAAGTTGCAGGAAAAATTGTGAGATCTTTTTCTATCTGATTCATTTAAACTACTCTTGTTTTCTTTAATTACTACTTTCAATACTAAGTTCTTATGTCTTGTCGTTTTACGGGCAAATTCATAGCAGGCAAATATGATGTAAATATGAAAGAAATGAGGAAATATTTTATGGTAAATTCCAATTACGAATGCTTATCAGGTCTGTAAATATTTAATAACAAATGGATTTTGTATATTCAGACGCGCTATTCTCTTTTTGCCGCTGACCGTCCGTTGCTTTTGGGGGCTTGACGCTTAAGTTTGATATTAATAAACTGATATGGAAGGAATATATTATAATGAAATTGGGAATCACTTATCGCCTGTTTTTATTAATTCTTTGCGCCACCGGTATGGCGATTATTTTCCTTTTGCTGATTATGTGGTGGAATATTAATCAGGGGTTTTATAACTATCTCGGAGAGGTCGATCAAAAAAGGTTAACCCAATTTATAGACGATTTGGAAAAGAGTTATGCGAAAAAGGGAAACTGGGACTTTCTCAAACAAACACCTCCTCGCTGGTACTCAGGCAGTGCGATGAGTTCGTGGAAACCGGATAGGGTTCCTCCGCCAATACCACTTCATAACAACGAACCACCCATGGGTCCGCCCCAGGGACATAATATGAATCGTCCGCCTCTGCCTCTTCCTGATAAATTCGGACACGATCATAAACCGCCAATGGGTCCGCATCCCCCTGATCCCCTGGTTATCTTAAATGCCGATAAAGAACCGGTTTATGGATCTTATCCGCACAATGAGAAGATAAAATTACATCCCGTTATCGTCAATAAGAGTAAAGTCGGTTATGTAGGACTTCTGTCGCCCAGGCATTTCCTCGACCCGATGCAGCTTCAGTTTCTCAGTCAGCAAAAATTAGCTCTTGTCTGGGGTGCGGCGGGAATCGTACTAATTGTTATCATTATTTCATTTCCCCTTTCCAGACAGTTGGTAAAACCCCTTAAGGAAATGACTACTGCCACCCATGATATCGCATCCGGGAAATATTCCACGAGGGTTTCCTTTTCTTCCACAGATGAACTGGGTCAACTGGCGCGTGACTTCAACATCATGGCGCTTACTCTGGAAAAGCATGAAAAAGACAGGCGTCAATGGGTTGCCGATATTTCCCATGAATTACGTACTCCCGTTTCCGTACTGCAGGGTGAAATTGAAGCGCTTCTTGATGGTATCCGTCAAATAACTCCGGAAACCATTCGTTCTCTCCATGCGGAAACACTGCGTCTGAAACGTCTGGTGGAAGACCTTTATCAGATTTCCCTGTCCGATCTGGGCGCTTTGAATTACAGGAAGGAAAATCTTGATCTGTTGGAAGTCATAAAATATTCCCTGAAATCATACCGCGCGGAATTTGATCGTAAAGGCATTGCTGTTAAGGAAAGCATTGATAAAAATTTAATGGTTAACTGTTTTGCTGACAGAGAAAGAATGAGTCAGCTTTTTGTAAACTTACTAGAAAATTCTTTGCGTTACACGGACAAAGGAGGCATTCTCGAAGTTATAGCGAAAGTCAGCAATGATTTCCTCATCATAGAATTTCAGGATTCCAAACCGGGAGTGCCTGAAAAATACATGGGGAAATTATTCGACCGGTTTTATCGCGTGGAAGAATCCCGTAGCAGAACTTCCGGCGGCGCCGGGCTCGGTTTAACAATATGCAAGAACATTGTTGACGCTCATGAAGGAACAATATCGGCACATCCGTCGCCACTCGGTGGATTACGGATTCAAATCAGCATTCCTATTTTGGGAGGACACAAATGAAAGAAATCATTTTGATTGTGGAAGACGAACCCAAAATTGCTGCTTTGCTCGCGGACTATCTAAAAGCATCCGGTTTTGAATCTTTTATAATATCCGATGGAACGAAAGTCGAGTCATGGGTACGGGAAAACAAACCCAATCTGATCCTTCTGGACCTTATGTTACCCGGACGCGACGGCACGGAAATCTGCAAGGATATACGGATTTTTTCCCGTGTGCCGATTATCATGGTGACTGCAAAAGTTGAAGAAATCGATCGTTTGCTAGGACTGGAAATCGGTGCGGATGATTACATTTGCAAACCCTTTAGCCCTCGCGAAGTTGTGGCAAGGGTAAAAGCCGTTCTGCGGAGAACCCGTGACGGTCAGGTTGTACAGGCGCAGGGTTTTGTTCTGGATGACCACACATACAAGGCAAAGCTTCATGGCCGGGATTTGGATTTAACCGCTGTGGAATTCAAGCTCTTGAAACTCCTGGTGGAAAATCCCTGCCGTATCTTCAGCCGTCAGCAGATTATGGATAAAATTTATCATGAAGAACGATTTGTAAGCGACAGGACGATAGACAGCCACGTAAAAAAATTGCGCAGAAAAATTGAAACAGTTGATCCGGAATCAACCGCTATTTATTCCGTTTACAGCATCGGATACAAATTCGAGCCGAATTAATACCGGCTACCGAACCAAGGAATATCATGCTTATGATTAAACATCATCATAAGCATACGTTATGAAACAATTTATCATTGTTTTGTGACCTCCCCCAAATATATGAAAAACGCTTTATTTTTTTAAACACTTCAGATAAATAATCAGCCGGAAGAAAAAAATAATTCATGAATGAAGAATCCTTCATTTAACGAGATATATTTTGAAAGATAAAAACAGTCCCCTTGCTAAACCCTTTGCTTTTCAGTCCCGTCCCCGCGGATTATCCCGCTTTGTTCCTCTGATTGGAACATTACGGGGCTACAAAATCAACTGGTTGATGAATGACATTGTCGCCGGACTTGTGCTTACGGCGGTTCTTATTCCCGTCGGCATGGCCTATGCGTCGGTTTCGGGCCTGCCCGCCATCTATGGCCTTTATGCCTCAATCATTCCGCTAATCGCCTATGCCGTTTTCGGACCCAGCCGGATTCTTGTTCTGGGACCGGACTCGGCATTGGCCGGCCTTATTGCGGCGGCTATTCTGCCTCTTGCCGCGGGCAACGTCGACAAGGCCATTGCTCTCGCCGGAATGCTGGCCGTGCTCGCGGGCGCTTTGTGTATTGTGGCCGGTCTTGTTAAATTCGGTTTCATCACAGACCTTCTTTCCAAACCGATACGCGAAGGCTATCTGAACGGAATAGCGCTCACGGTTTTAGTCGGTCAGTTGCCGAAGGTACTGGGATTTTCGGTAAGCAGTGATAACTTTCTGCTGGAAACCAACGGCCTGATTCAGGGCATCATTAACGGACAAATCAATCCCGTGGCCTGCATAATTGGTTTTTCCTGTTTGATCATTATCATCGGCTTCAAACGGCTGACGCCCAAAATACCGGGTGTATTGATTGCCGTCGCGGGCGCGACCATTATCTCTACTTTGCTTAATCTATCCATAAATTACGGAATAGCTGTTGTCGGTCCTCTGCCACGGGGACTGCCTCAATTTCACATTCCATCGGTTACCTTCGCGGAATTAAGCTCATTGTTCGCCGCCGCCGTAGCCATCGCGCTGGTTTCTTTTGCGGATATGAGCACGCTCTCCCGGACATTTGCTATGCGCGCCGGTCAGGAAGTGGACAGCAACAAGGAAATCATCGCTCTGGGAATTGCCAATGCGGCCACGGGATTTTTTCAGGGTTTCCCGATAACCAGCAGCGCTTCACGTACTCCGGTGGCTGAATCCACGGGGGCCAAAACTCAAATCACCGGACTGGTCGGCGCTTTATGCATTGCTCTTTTGTTGATCTTCTCGCCGAATCTGCTCAAAAATCTTCCCAAGGCAGTACTGGGAGCGGTGGTTATCTGCGCGTGCATCAATCTTTTTGAATTTCGCGCTGTTGTGCGCTTATACAAATTGCGGCGGGAAGAATTCGTTTTCTCCATGGCGTGTTTTCTCGGAGTGGTTTCTCTGGGCATCATCAAGGGTATTTTTATCGCCATCGCCCTGGCACTATTTGCTTTCATCTGGCGGGCATGGCATCCTTACGATGCCGTGTTGGGTCATGTGGACGGGCTCGACAGCTACCATGACATATCCCGCCATCCCGAAGCGAAACTCATCCCGGGACTTGTTCTGTTTCGCTGGGACGCGCCGCTGTTTTTTGCCAACGCAGAAGCATTTCGTAAAAACATCCTGCTCGCCATAGCCGAAGCCCCGACGCAAACCCGATGGGTTGTCGTGACCGCCGAGCCGATAACCGATGTGGATACGACGGCGGCGGAAATGCTCGCCGAGCTGGACAATACTCTGCACGAGGCGGAAATGGATTTAGTTTTCGCGGAAATGAAAGGCCCGGTAAAGGACATGCTTAAACGCTATGGCCTGTTTGCAAGACTTGGCGTGGAAAATTTCTTTCCGACGATTGAGCAGGCCGTGGAACGTTATGTGACACTATACAACATTGACTGGCCTTATTTGAAGAAATAAAGAAGTTCCTGTAACCAATGAAAATCATCAGGTGAGAGAGTTTACCGTCAGGAATCGTCGCTGCAATGAGAAGAAAACGGCAGGTTTCCCCACAAAATACCGTTTACCATTTGTGTTTTGTTGAAACATGCTGCCCCGGTATTTTTTTCTTTACAATATTTAATTCTCCCGGCTCATTGGAAATCACCCAGTTATCCAGATCAAATTGAACCTTTTGCACACGCGGCAGCTTCATTAAATCTCTAATGATACTTTCAAGAACAGGAAGGCTAAATTCCCCCTGAGATTCCCTGACCAGACTGCCGTACATATAGACCGTCTTATTGATAAAGGAGTAATTGATTTTTGTCATATCAGCATTGTGACTTATAAGGATCTGTCTTATTTTTCTGTTAATTTCATATCTGGACAGTTCGGCTGACATGAGCACCTTAAATCGGCTTGTAATGCACTAAGGTAATTTAATTTTTCTTTTTTCCGGATCGGGATGCTGCCGGTACAAAATAGCGATGTTGCCGATAAGGCCGACAATCTCGCTTTTTGAAGCCTTAGCGATTTCTTCCGAGATTTCCTTTTTGGCTTCCTTAAATTCGCCGAATTTTACTTTGATGAGTTCATGATCCTGAAGAGCCGAATCAACCGAGACGATGAGCGAACCGGTAACCCCCTTCGCCCCAATAATGACCAGCGGCTTTAGATGATGCGCCTGCGCGCGCAGATACTTTTTTTGCGAACCTTTCAGTTTTTCCATAGATTATCCTTGTGTTATTCACTCATTACCATAATTAAATCGAATAATAAACATTTATCCCGTGGAAAATTGAAAAATCACCTTATATGGGGCTGTTTTTAGTCTTTACAAAACAGTTATATCCTGATTAAAGGGGATGAATTTTTATTGGGGGGGGTGCTTCCATGAGCAAGGTAAAATTGCCCGAATATGATTATGATACGATTATTATCGGCGGTGGACCGGCCGGTTATACCGCTGGTATTTATGCCGCCAGAAGCGGATTGAAAACATTACTCGTGGAAGGCGCGGCAACGGTGAGCCAGATAACCATCACGGATATGATAGAAAATTATCCGGGAATCCCTGGCGGCATCAACGGCTATGATTTGATGCAGCTTTTCAAAAAACAGGCTCTTCATTTCGGCCTGGAAATAATGGCTGCCGATGTTCAATCAATCAAAAAAAATGCCGAATCTCCGCTACTCTGGGATGTTGATGCGGAAGGAAAATCTTACAGGACGTTAAGCATTATTGCCGCAACCGGTGCACAGTGGAATAAACTGGGGGTTCCGGGCGAAGAAGAATTTGCGGGTAAAGGCGTTTCCTACTGCGCCACCTGTGACGGTCCTTTTTATCGAAATAAAGATGTCGTGGTTGTGGGCGGCGGCGATACTGCAATTCAGGAAGCACTTTTTCTGACGCATTTTGCCAAAAAAGTCACGGTCATTCACCGCCGCGATCGTTTAAGAGCTGCGGCCATCCTGCAAAAAAGGGCGTTTGCGGAAAAGAAAATAGAATTTGTCTGGAACGCGAAGCTTGCTGGGATAACAGGACAGGAGTTTGTCACCGGCGTCAACGCGGCCGATGTTAAAACCGGAGAAATGAAAAACATCGAAGCGGAAGGCGCTTTTATTTTTGTCGGAAGAATACCGCATACCGGCCTTTTCAAAGATATATTAAAACTGGATGCGGGAGGTTATGTTATAACCGATGAAAATATGCACACGTCCGCAGCCGGCATATTTGCCGCAGGCGACTGCCGCGCCAAGCAATTCCGGCAGGTAGTGACAGCGACGGGTGACGGCGCAAACGCCATATACAGCGCAGAGCTGTATGTCGACGAATTAAAAGGCGAAACATACTAATTATGAAGCAGAGAAAGAAGTAAATCATGGAATCTTTTATAAACACCTGGCAACAGTTACCGTTCAACATCAATCCCGCCATATTCAGTATTGGTTCATTTCAATTGCGTTATTACAGCATGATGTATCTTGTCGGCTTTGCCATCGTATATCTTCTCACCGTTTACCGCATAAAAAAGGAACATTATGAATACACTGCGGAAACTGTTCAGGATTATCTTGTCTGGGCAATGCTAGGCGTCATATTCGGCGCACGACTGGGCGATGTGCTCATTTACAATTTCAGTTATTTTGCCCGTCATCCTCTGGAAATATTTCTTCCTTTCAGCTTCTCCAACGGCATAACGTTTACTGGTATCAGCGGAATGTCCTATCACGGCGGCGTCATTGGTGTTATCATCATTTCCATATTTTACATGCGTATCAAAAAAATTGATTTCTGGAGATTTATGGATTTGTTTATTCCGTCCGTTCCTCTTGGTTATATGTTTGGGCGCATCGGAAATTTTATCAATGGTGAGCTCTGGGGCAGAGTGACCACAATGCCTTGGGGAATGTACTTCCCGCTTGATACAGCACAGAGCCTGCGCCACCCGTCACAGCTATACGAAGCTTTCTTTGAGGGAATTGTTCTTTTTATCCTGCTGTGGTGGATGAGAAAAAAGAAATATGCCGAAGGCGTTCTTGCGGGATTATATATATTGGGATATGGATTTTTCCGTTTTATCATTGAATTTTTCCGCGAACCCGATTTTATGGTCGGTCCGGTAAGCATCGGACAGCTTCTTTGCGCGCTGATGATGGTAACCGGGATAATTATCATTGTCTGGCGCAGGCGTGTAACGGTTATAAAAGATAACTTTCAAACAGCTTCATAATAATATCAAATGTCGCATTTTGTTCTCTGGCACAGGATGACTTAAAAAGGATTTAATAAATGACTTTGTGGTGGATATTATTCGGTGTATTTATTTTTGCAATGCTGGCTCTGGACCTTGGTGTCTTCAACCGTAAGGTTCATGTCATCAAGATGAAGGAATCCCTGCTTTGGACGGCTTTCTGGGTAACGCTGGCGCTTATGTTCTGCGCGGGTATTTACTTTTTCCACAGTGACGGCCATTCCAAGGCGATGGAGTTTTTTGCCGCTTATCTTATTGAATATTCTCTGAGCATCGACAATCTTTTCGTCTTCATGCTGATATTCAGGTTTTTCAACGTGCCGCACGCCTATGAACACAAGGCCCTTTTCTGGGGAATATTGCTGGCACTGATAACCCGCGCTGTTTTTATTTTTGCGGGCGTTGCGCTTCTTAATGCTTTCAGCTGGGTCATGTATATTTTCGGCGCGTTCCTGATTTTCACAGGCATCAAAATGGCATTGAACAAAGAGACTGAAGTCCATCCCGATAAAAATATCGCAATCAAAATGCTGCGTTATTTTATTCCTGTGACCAAAGAATTTCAGGAAGCTAAATTTTTTATCGTTCAAAACGGTAAACGTTTTGCCACCCCTATGCTGGCAGTTCTCTTAGCGCTGGAAACGACCGATATTCTGTTTGCTGTTGATTCTATTCCCGCAGTTCTGGCTATTTCCAAAGACCCGTTTATTGTTTATACCTCCAATGTTTTTGCAATTCTGGGACTGCGTTCATTGTTTTTCGCCATTTCCGGTTTGATGAAACTCTTTCACCTGCTGCATTATGGTCTGGCGGCGATTTTATGTTTTGTCGGAATGAAAATGCTCATTGAAGATTTTTTCCATGTGCCGGTCGGAACTTCCCTGATAGTGATTTCCTCTATTCTTGTGATATCTGTCATAGCGTCCATGATCTGGCCGGATACAAAGTATGAAGACATTCCTCATATAACAACGAAGGAGTAACATTTTGACGCAGACCGTTTTATCCAACGCTTCTCAAGCTCAGTTAAAAAAATGGGCAAGGCTTGATGACGGGAAAATACGCCGGGAAGAAAATTTATTCCTGGCCGAAGGCGTAAAGGTGGTCGAAGAACTGCTTAGCAGCAGTTGGCAGATTAGAGCCATGCTCATCATGCCGGAAAAAATAAAGTACTGGAAGAGGCTTGATCTGCCAAAGGACAAAGATATTCCAAATTATCAGCTTACCCGAACTCAGTGGGAAAAAATCGGACAGGACAGAGAACCGGAAGGCATTATGGCGGTGGTCGGCATGAAACACTCCCCGGATTTATCTTCATGGCTGGCTGGAACTTCCGGAAACATATTAATATTGCACGAAATTAGTAACCCGCTTAATCTCGGAGCGCTGGTACGCAGCGCGCGATGGTTCGGCTTTGATGGAATAATTTTAAGCACCAATTCGGTGGATTACACCAACCCGAAAGTCATACGCGCTTCCATGGGAAGCATTTTCCATTTGACAATTATTCCCGAAATTGATTTATCCGTTGTGCTGCCGGAAATAAAAAAATATTTTTTACTCATCGGTTCTGATGTACGTGAAGGTAATCTTCCTCACAAGGTGAGTAAAAAGGCCGCCCTGCTTTTAGGCAATGAAAGCCACGGCCTGCCGGATGATATTTTACAGGCGGCGGATGAAAAATGGTGTATTTCCGGAAACAGCCAGGCCGATTCGTTGAGCCTGCCACAGGCGGCCGCCATTATGATGTATGAATGTGCGAAGAAACAGCAATGATCTTGAAAACAACTCATATTCTGCGTTGCGCTGCGTCCATTGTCGCTGCGGCTTACACAAAAAGCTAACCCTCGTTTTTGCGCGTCTTGACTCTGAAGTTTTTTGCAAGGTCATTATTAAATAGATGGTGTTTTTATGAAATCCTTTATTCAGGTATCAACGACAACGGAAAACAAAGAAGACGCTCAAAGGATTGTCCGATATCTGGTGGAACAAAAACTGGCCGCCTGTGTTCAGATTACCGGCCCGATTGAAAGCACTTACCGCTGGAAAGGGAAAGTCGAAACAGCCTCCGAGTGGCTGTGCCTGATTAAAACGAGGGATGATTTGTTTGAAAAAGTTCAAGATGCGATTAAAAATCTGCATCCTTATGAAACACCGGAAATCATTGCCCTACCGGTTATTAAAGGAAGCAAAGAATATTTGAAATGGTTAAATGATGAGCTAAAAACCTGAAAGCAAAGAGAAGAGTAAAAATGGAAAAGTTTTTAAAATTATTTATGATCACATTTATATGTTTTTTCCTGGCGGGATATTCATGGTCCATGCCGGACGACTTATCCCAACCAGATAATGATAAGTCTTCCATGAGCAACACGCAGATTAAACCGGAAAACGAGGAATCCATTAAGACTGAACAGAAAATTCAGCCAGAGAAAAAAGATTTTCTCACCGGCGGCCAGAAAGTAATGTTACTGAATGGCGGATCATGGGCGGTGATTATGGGCTATGGTATTGCTGAATGGGACTATAATAAATCAAGTTTTCATTTTAAAAATGAGGGCTGGTTTGGCAGAGACACATCTTATGCAGGATTAGACAAGCTGAGCCATGCATGGTCGTGCTATGTGATGAGTCACCTTTTTTCCTACTTATACCAAAAATGGGATTATACAGAGAAGGAAGCAAACTTATACGGAACGTTATCCAGTTTCGGTGTAAATGCGGTCATGGAAGTAGCCGATGGATTTAGTCCGTCGCAGGGTTTTTCTTATGAAGATACAATCATGAATCTTCTGGGATGCGGATTCGGTTATATCCGGGCAGAATACCCGGATCTGGCCAGAAAAATTGACTTCAGACTGGAATATACACCAAAATTTGATTCCGAAGATCTGAAAATCGGAACACGTTATGAAAGGCATAAATATTTAATCGTTGCAAAAGCCGACGGATTTGATTTCATCGAAAATCCCTATCTGCGATATCTGGAGCTCCAGCTTGGATACTCTGCTCATGGTTACGACCATTATGAGAAAACAGGCCCCGACGAACGCCACCGCCATTTATATGCGGGTGTCGGAATTAACGTAAGCAAGATCCTGCAAAAATATGTAAATACCACCGTTCTTGATTATGTTCAGCTGCCTTACACGTCCATCCAGCATGGTGTTTCTTTAGATTAACAGGGCTATCTGATTCCCATTGACTGATATTTCAGCCGTTTATCCTGTTATCATCAAGATTTCAGTGCGTTTTGTCAGCCAAAATGCATCAATCTGCGTGCTTTTTCACCCATGCGCAATATTTGTCCATCCAATTCTGAAAAAACTGTATACTCCCCGCTCCGATGTTACCGGCTTCGTCAAATAAGCCCTCCTTTGCCTGGATAAAAGCTTCAGGCTGACAGAGTGCGGGCATGTTCAAAACAGAAACAATACATCGCAAATGCTGTTGTGCCGCGGCCGTGCCGATAGGGCCGTTCGAAACACCCAAAATACCGGCTGGTTTGCCACCCCAGGCGCTCTGGCCTGACGGACGCGAAGCGTTGTCAATGGCGTTTTTGAGAACGCCGGGTATCGAACGGTTATATTCAGGTGTAACGAACAAGATTCCCTGCGAACTATTGATTTCGTTCTTCAGCCTTTTGACGGACTCGGCCTGGTTTGCGTCGTCGTCCTGATTATAGAGCGGCAGGTTATCGATTTGGACCTGTTGAAAGGAGAAATCCGGCGGCGCCAGTTTTACAATGGCATTAGCCAATTTGCGATTGAATGAATCCTTACGAAGACTTCCAACGAAAACGGCAATTTTATATGTGTCCATAAGAATCTCCTTTCATGAATTTAAATAAATTATTAAATATTTTTGTGTAACACGATTTTCAAGATATTTTCCAGCTCCTATGCAAAGGAATAAATCTGCTTTCACTGCTAAATAAATCGTCTGATTAAGCTAAACTATTGTTTATAATATATAATCTTTTGTAATTTAATTACAGCTTTTTTTATCCAAAATATATTTCAAGAAAAGTTTAAAAATATTTTTAAATATGTTAGTAGATTAGCATTATTCTTTTACCATTTCGAGTTCAAAGGATAACGAGGCGGCAAGGGGGAGGCGGCGAGACATATTATACATATGTTGAGGATGCCGACGACGATGCCAACAAAGTTAGCCGCAGAAATCGGAATGGGACAATATTATAAGGAGACGCTATGTCTGATAATAATAAATTAGAAAAGAAATGCACTGATACCATCCGGTTTTTAGCGGCTGACGCAATAGAGAAAGCAAAATCCGGCCATCCCGGCATGGCGCTGGGTGCCGCCGCAACAGCTTTTACCCTTTGGACCAAGCACCTGAAACATAATCCGAAAAATCCGCAGTGGCCTGACCGCGACCGCTTTGTTCTTTCCGCCGGTCACGCCTCGATGCTTTTATACTCCCTTCTACACCTTACCGGTTATGACCTGACCCTGGATGATATAAAACAATTTCGCCAGATGGGCAGCCGTACGCCCGGCCATCCGGAATACGGCCATACGCCCGGAGTGGAAACTACCACCGGTCCGCTGGGACAG
>CAYMWM010000083.1:0-15577 GCA_964394185.1 uncultured Smithella sp. | reverse complement strand
TGGGCATAATATCCTCAGGAACCGTGCTTTGATCCCAGCTTTCCAGTGACTGTAGGGAAAGAACAAATCCATGTTGTCGCGAGATGGAAAAAAAATCATCTATATGCAGGCAGGTGTCTTTTGTGAGAAGAGTCTGGAGACATACGGGAATACCGCCATTTCTGGCTAAAATTGCATTTTCCAAAACTTTCCCCAAAACGGAATCTTTCTTCTGCTTATATTGTTTCGTCTTATCATAGCTGACCAACAAAAGGTCCAGGTTGCGGATTTGATCAAGTTTTTTGTCGATAAAATAACCGTTTGTGACCATACTGACGATTAATCCTTTTTTCTTGGCGTGAAGAATTAACTCACCGATATCATCACGCATCATGGGTTCGCCTCCACCGGTAAAGCTGATGCGGATGGCTCCGGCGGCTGTCACTTCATCAATAAGGGACATAAAGCGTTCATGGGGAATATCGCGTTTGACCACAGACTGGATACCGCAAGCCTGACATTCGAAGTTACATTTGCTGGTTGTAAGAAAAGTCACCGACAGAGGAGTACGTTTATTGAATATTTTGTAGGCCAGGATTGCTTTCAGCGCTTTCATTTCGGCGTTAAAAGAAATCAATTTATGCAATTTCGACATCCGCGGTTTGTCCATTAATAGAAATAGTATTAATATTGCTGTCGCTCATGATTTCTTAAAATCTTTTACTATTTAATTTGATGTGATAGTAATAAGAGTGTTAAGAAAACAATAAAAATCTTTATAAATAATATAATTTTATATTACAAGTATATAATAATTTAACTAATCACCGGGAATTCTATCACTATATTAATGAATTTTGTTTTTATTAATCCACCGCTTAATATTGCCGAAAATAATATATGGAGCATCATCAATTCCAAAACGCCTCCATTTGGTCTTGCCCTATTGTCAGCTGTCTGGGATAAACAGGGCCACACATCTCAAATCATCGACGCGGACACCTTGGACCTTAATATTCAGGAAATTCTTGGAAGAATCAGTCCGGCTACGGATTTTGTCGGCATTACGGCAACGACCGTGGAGATTTCTATTGCGTCAGCGATTGCCCGGAAGATTCGCGAAAATTTTCCAAACACTAAATTAATAATGGGCGGTGTTCATCCCACCGTGTTTCATAAAGAACTTGTACGGAACAAAGTCTGTGATCTGGTGGTTCGTAATGAGGGAGAAATTCCGATTATCGAGCTGGCCAAGAAAACTCCTTATGCCCAGATTCCTAATCTTACCTGGCGAAATGAGGCAAATGACGTCATTGTAAATCCTGATTCCGAAAAATATGTGGATTTGGATTTATTGCCTTTTCCCGCTTATGACAAGTTGCCTATGCGTTTATATCATTCCGCATTGGGTGCGGCGACACATCAGCCGTCTATCGGAATGATTACTTCCAGGGGATGTCCCGGCAAATGCACATTCTGTTTTTCGGGAATGTTCGGCTCTCAAATAAGAATGATGTCTCCTGCCCGAATCATACAACACATTGAATATCTTCAGAAAAACTATCATATCAGAGAAATATCTTTCTACGACGATACATTTACCGTCGATAAGCGCCGTGTCGCCGAACTTTGCAGATTGATTATCGAACAAAAAATTAAACTCTCATGGTCATGTTTTGCACGGGTGGATACAGTAACCCCTGACTTGTTGCGGCTAATGAAAAAGGCCGGCTGCCATCAAATTATGTACGGTTTTGAAACGACGAACGAACAAATTTTAAACAACATCAACAAACGGACTACTTTGGAACAATTTCAGGACACGCTCACTTGGATGAAAAAAGCAAAGATTGACGTTCGAGGAGCTTTCATGCTGGGTAACCCCGGAGAAACATCCGTCAGCATGCGAAAAACCATTAACTATGCAAAAAATTCGTCAATTCAATTTGCACTGTTTAATATTACCACCCCATATCCCGGAACGGCTATGTTCAAGGAGTATTCGGTAAAAAATAAGCTTCTCCATCAAAACTGGGATTTATATAATGCCGCGCAACCGATCTTGAAATTGGATACCGTATCGGCTGAAGAAGTCATAAAATACTATTACAAAAGCTATCGTGATTTTTATCTGCGCCCTGCTCTCATTCTCAGGCATATTTTAAACATGCAATCTTTTTCTCAATTTTTAACCTACATCGAAGCAGCACTTAAAATTACAGCAATGTTATACAAAAATATCTTTCAAAATAAAACTTAAAGAACTCCTCAGAATATATTCTAAATAAACCGGATTACTTTTCCCGGATTAGAAGAGACACGCCGTAAGAAAACGCAAATAACCTGACGGGATTATAAAGGCCATATGGCATTATTCGCAGATCACTGGCATCATGAAATTAATTCAGCTATATTTTCTTTTTTCAAAAGTGATATTAAAAATGCAAAAAATGAAGCCGTTATGAGAATGATAAAAGGGTACGCAGGGTTTAAACAACGGTCGATATCATCAAGCCCTCCGATTAATATGGAAAAAAATTGTCCCAGAACAAATAAAATAAAAAAGCCCTGTGCCCACGCTTTTTTTTTGTATTTCACAAACATGCCGATAATAATTGCCGACTGTATAGCCAGCAGAATAAATAAATTGCCATAGGCCATGATGATGTCAGCCGCCCGTTTGAACATATATTTAAAATATGCCGATGTCCAAATGGAGTTTTTTACAAACTTCTTAATCCTGTCCGGTGAATAATTCGCCTTATTGGGGATGGCCATACAATAAAGCATGTCATCTGTCGGAGGCAGATTGCCGGGAAATCTTTTGATATAATCCTGGTATTTATCTATTATATCATTGTTTATCATAAAAGGAGAGGTGTAATAACCCAAATGCCTTGTAGCGTCTATTATGGCAATAAATTCATTATCACCTCCTTCTCTGTATGCTCCGCTCTGACTGATATGAGCCAAAGTATTGTTCAAAAAAATATTGCTTAAAACGAACTGCCCGTTGTGCCTTTTATTCATTTCACAATATCCCAATATTCCAGCTGATGACAAAATAAGTCCCAGCAATCCCCAATACAGGATTTTTCTTTCTTCCCGGAGAAGAGCAAATCTCAAAACCATGAAAAGAAAAACCAAAAATATCAGAATTAAATAAGTGGGTTTCAGCATAATCAGTAAAAAAGGAAACAGTCCAAGCAATGAAGCATTCAATTTTCCCGGTTTCTCAAAGTATTTTACCAAAATAAAAAGCAGGAGAGTGGAACCCGCAAAACATAAACTTTCCGGACTTATATTAACATTCTGAATAAGAATAGGATGCCACAGGCCATAGAAAAGAGTCGTGATAATCATCAGGTATCTATTTTTAATGACGCTCCTGCATACAAAATAAAACGGTATGATTGATAAAAAGGATACGGTCTGCTGAAAGAAGATAAGATTCAGAACAAGATTATCTTTAGATGCATACTCGAAAAACCTTATTATATATGGGTAAACGGGTGTATGGTATAAATCAACAATGCCCCTGAGTATATCGACAAAAGTGAAATAGGCAACGCTGTCCGAATGATACAAAACCATTCCCGGTTGCAAAAATCCAAAGTAAAAAAATCTGTATAGAAGACAGATAATCAATAATGCGCCCAACAAAATATAATCGGGGCTTTGAATGATTGTGTTGTGCAACTCATTATTTTTCTTCATGACATTATGGTCTCTCGATTGAAAGAATATCCATTTTTTCGTCAACGATTGCAATATCTTTTTAGTAATTGACATAGAATTGTATTTTCCCTATGCTTTTTTAACGAAAAACTTATCGGAATGATTTTCAAATAAGGAGATAAATATGCCCGGACGTTTAATTGGCAAAAATGCAATCATTACCGGAGCCTCTAATGGCATTGGCCGGGCATCGGCCCTGCTTTTTGCCTGTGAAGGGGCAAATCTTGTTCTGGCCGATGTTAATGAAGACGGTCTTAGACAAGTGGAAAAAGAAATAAAAAGCATGGGCGGAAATGTCGTCATCCGGAAAACAGACGTTTCCTCAGAAGATGAGATCAAAAAATTAATAAATCTCGGGTTGGAGAAATTCACTAATATTGACATTCTGGTGAACAACGCCGGTATCGGTGGCGGGCTTGATGCGCTGGAAAATCAAACCACCGATGAATGGAAAAGGGTATACGAAATCAATGTCCTGGGTCCTGTTTATGCCACCAAACATATTATCGCGCACATGAAGGAGCGCCGTTGCGGCTCAATTATCAATATTGCTTCCATTGCCGGACTTCTTTCCGGCGCAGGCGGAAACGCCTATAGCGCCAGCAAGGCAGCTCTGATCAATTTCACAAGAACGTCAGCCTGCGAAGTCGGGGCGCACAACGTACGAATTAACGCCATATGCCCGGGACTTATTGAAACCGGCATGACCCAGCCTTTCTTCGAAATTGCCCGCAGCGTGGGCAAGGAAAGCCAGTTGGGCAAATATTGCGAACTGAAACGCGCCGCCGCTCCCCAGGAGGTTGCCTGGGCAATCCTCTTCCTGGCCAGTGACGAAGCAAGCTATATCACCGGCCAGGCGCTGCCCGTCGATGGCGGCATTACCGCATCCATGAGCATTCCCGGAAGAAAAATATAGTATTTTCGGTAACATATTAATCGGCAGACGGGGGTCCGTTAAACCTTTATCCTTACCTTTAAAAAACGGATCTTTTCATTGCATGAAATGAGCAGAGTATTTGAATATACTGCCAGTCAGTTTCCATTTATCAACCAATGCCGATATCTTTAAATATTTTTTAAAAACTAATAAAAATATTGACTTTATCTCTTAAAAATGTTTTTTTAGCGATCAATATAAATGCGTTTTTATGGACGTAGTCTTTTTAGTAAATTAGAGAAATAATATTTCGCAAAAGCATGGAGGTCGGTCTATGTTTAGTAGAATTCTTTATCATCTACTACCACTTTCCCCTTAACTAAGTTTAATAATCAGATTTGCGTCTTTTCCGGTTATATCACTAGTTCGATTTAAGTTTGAAAATATATAATTGGTCACAACAACTCAAGGAGGATGTATGCAGAAAAAAGCAATTGTGGTTTTGGTACTTGCGGCAATTTTTAGTTTAGTTTCATTAGCATCTACAGCAATGGCTGCAGAAAAGAAAGCAGCTCCAGCAAAAGCAAAATCTGTTTCCGGTAAAACAGCCCCGGTCAACGCTATTACTCAGGCTGCAATGAAAGCCGGAGTAAAAGTGTGCGCGCCCCGCATAGATCAGGTTACAAACTTTATTGCCGCCGGAGTTCAGAACGCAGGAGCAATCATGTACCTGCCGTCCAATAATGTCGATAAACAATTGGTTTCCTTATCAATGGAAATCCCTTTAAAAAACAATCCTGCTGCTTATGCCAGCACAACTTTCGCTCCCGATCATGGTAATGGCTGTGCGGGGATGTATGAGACAGTTGTTTACTGGCCGATGAAATGCACGGAAGTGGCGGAAAAGCAATTCGGAACGTTTAAAAAAGTGGGTTCTTTGGCTAAGGATATTCTAGTACGCGAAGGCGCCGGCCAGGCGAGAGTTTTCCTGATGACCGCAGGTCCCGGCTGCGTCGCCATCAAAAAGCAGATTGTTCGGTAACGAAAATTGTTGAAGCTTTGTTAACATATAACAAAAGAACCATTGTTATGAAGAAAGGAGGAAAACATGAAGAAAAAAGATTTTAAGAAAAGGAGGTTGTCCCGTTGGCTCGTATTGCTGCTATTCGCGGTATTCATCGCCACAGGCGGTATGAGTAGCACGGCCATGGCAGCGGCATACGGGACTGTCAGAATTGATGACGGTACCGGAACAGGCGCTGTATCTACGCCATCCAACGTTGCTGTAGACGACTCAGGCAATGTCACGGGAGTAAATAATTTATCAGCGACTGGAACCCTTGGCGCTACTTTTGTTACTGATGGAACGGCTACACTCACGGGTGGCGATCTGACGACAGGAGGCACAGTTGATGCCGGAACGCTGACAGACGGAACGGCTACCCTCACGGGCGGAAATCTGACGGGCGCGGGTGTTATCAGCGCTACCGGAACTAACACCGTAACCCTTGGGTCCGCCACAAACACGGCCTCGATTCTGGGCGATGGTACAGCAGGCATAACGCTGAATGCAGGTGGCGGTGCTGCCGAAATAACTTTAGGCACAGGTACTACAGCGATTACCGGTTCTGCAACCATTAGCACCACCCTTGGCGTGACGGGCGCTACAACTCTTACCGGTAATTTAACGGCAAACGGAAACACCACTCTTGGCAATGCTGCGGCAGATGTTATAACTATTACCGGTACGTTAACTGCCGCTAATAACGCTACCTTTAACGGAAATACCACTCTTGGCAATGCTGTTACAGACACTATAACTGTCAACGGCACGTTAACTACCACGACTGACGCTAACGTTGGTGGAACTCTGAGCGCCACAACTTTCACTGATGGAGTGGCTACCCTTACCGGTGGTGCTCTGACTGGAACAACCAGTTTAAGCGATGGAACTGCAACCCTTACCGGCGGTGCCTTAACCGGAGTTACTTCTCTTGATACCACAGGTAATGTTTCCGTTGGCGGCACCCTCGATGTTGCCGGCGCGACCACATTGAGCGGAACGCTTAATGTTCAAGGCGCTATTTCCAATAGCACGGGAACTGTAGCGATTGCAGACACTTTGAATATGAGCACCTATAGTATTAACAACGTTAATATGATGAATGGAGTCGGTGTCAATCTAACCGGTAGCAGCGCTCTTGGTAACGACGCCGCTGATACCACGACTGTTACCGGCGCTCTAAATGTAAACGGCGCAACACAGTTACTTTCCGCCAGCGGTTCGTTGGGATTAAATGTTAACGACACCAACACGCAAATCGGCTTTGATGGTTTAACTACAAAGCAAAACGGCTTTATGGCTGACAGCGGCAGAGCGGTAGTAAATTCACTTGATTATGCCACTGGCAATGAGGCAACTTTAAGTCTTGACAGCACCGACAAGGCATATGTCAGCTTCTGGGATGACACAAATTCAGTATCAAACGGCCTGTTAGCGACTGTGGGAGGCTTGCAAGTTGGTTCTGAGTATGGCACCACAACGTTAGGCCTTACCACCACACCAGCAGCAAACGACTTAACTGTTGGTTATATTAACGGTACGCAAGCCTATGGACTTCATGCCAATAGCACTTCAACGAGCGTTGGTTATGTTAATGGTGCAGACTTCCATGGTCTCGAAGTGAACAGCACATACACCAATTTAAGCGGCGGGACAACAACCACCGATATGAGACTGGACGACAGTGGTGTCGTATTCTATGATGACGCCTTTGTTAACAGTGATACAAATCGTCCTACCTGGATGGCCACTGATGATACATATACTACATTCGCCGTGGATAATGCAGGCAATGGTTATTTCGCCGGCAATTTAGATGTGAACGGTACCGTCTCCGGAGATACATTTACGGACGGAACGGCCACCCTGACCGGTGGCGATCTGACAACAACAGGTACGGTTAACGCCGGAACTGTTACGGATGGAACAGCCACCCTGACCGGTGGCGATCTGACAACAACAGGTACGGTCAGTGCCGGAACCCTGACTGACGGAACGCTATCAATCTCCGGCGGTACAATTACCGGACTTGTCGATTTGACTGCTTCGGGAACAATTCAGGCAGGAACGCTGACTGACGGAACGGCTAGCCTCACCGGCGGTGATCTGACAGGCGCAGGTACGGTTAGTGCCACAACTTTCACTGATGGAACGGCAACCCTGACCGGCGGTACGCTTACCGGTCTTACCTCTTTGACAATTGACACCAATGGAGTTGCTAACACCGATGTCACAGGCACCAGTTTGCTGAATGTGCAGGACGGAAGCATTGGCATTGGCGTCACTAACGAGGGCGGCGGTGTAAACGGATTCAGCGCGGACACAACGTCAGCCACAATGACAGGCGGCACCGGCACCACGCATTGGACATTAAGTGATACCGGAGCTGTACTTGATAATAACGGCACATCTACTTTTACCGTGGGCTCTACAGGCAATGTAATGATTGCCGGAAACCTGAATATGACCAACGGAAATATCAACAACGTCCGTAATCTGGACGTCAACGGTAACTCCTTCCTGGGCAATGATGCTTCTGATACGACGACGGTTACCGGAACATTGACGGTAGACGGCGCGACTAATTTAAACGGTCCGCTGGCGTTAACCACGGGAGGTCTTGATTATCCGACCGTCACGCTCAATGCCAATGGAACAACCGGAGTAAGTGCATATGCTCAGGATTCATCCGGAGCTGCGGGAATGGGATTGGGCGATGTACCAATGGGTGCATCCACTGTTAATGGCGCCTATATAGGCTATGACAACGGCACCGTGATGAGTGGCCTGGTCTCCCAAAGCGGTTCAGTGGTAGTTGGTCTTGCTGACTCCGCAACGGGTACAGCTCTTCAGGGGCTCTCTATCGATGCAAACACAACCAGTTTGACGGATGCAACGGGTCATGGATTAATCATCGATTCAACAGCCGGCACAACCACCCTGTCCGGCGGCACGAATTCCTCTTCGTGGACCATGGGCGACAGCAGCGCAACCTTGGGTGTTGGAACAACATCGACTTCTGAAGTCACAGTGTTGACTGCATCCAATGACGGTTCAACGACAGATATAACGATTGACAGCGATACACTGACCATCAACAGTGCGACAACAATCAACAACACTCTGGATGTTAATGGTG
Organism: uncultured Smithella sp.; assembly: GCA_964394185.1. Classification (GTDB taxonomy): domain Bacteria; phylum Desulfobacterota; class Syntrophia; order Syntrophales; family Smithellaceae; genus Smithella. The sequence goes on along the minus strand of CAYMWM010000083.1, from coordinate 6,781 downwards.
ATACTACAATCGTCGGAGCTTTGGATGTGACAGGTAATACCACGCTCACCGGAGATCTGGATGTGACGGGTAATACCACGCTCACCGGAGATCTGGACGTGACAGGTAATACCACGCTCACCGGAGATCTGGATGTGATTGGTAACACCACATTAACAGGGAATCTCGATGTAACAGGCAACACAACCCTAATAGGCGATCTCGATGTTACAGGCAATACCAATTTAGACGGTACGCTTTTTGTCACCGGCGCCACAACAATTGACGACACATTATTGGTAACCGGGACGACCACCACCAACGGCATTGTCAATAACGGCAACATCACCACGGATTCTCTGGATGTAACAGCCAATGCGACCGTCGGTGGTTCGCTTGACGTAGCCGGAGCTACCGCGTTACACAGCACGCTGACAGTTGATGGTGCCACGACAATCGACGACACACTCCATGTAACCGGTGATACGGATCTGGACAGCAATCTCAATGTGGACGGTAACACGACCATAGTCGGCACGCTGGATGTGGATGGACTGACAACTACTCACGGTATCATGAATGTCGGCGATATGACCAATACCGGAAATATCACAACGGCAACGCTGCATGTCACCGGTAATTCCCGACTCGACGGCAATGTCTATATCGATCAGAATCTGGATGTAGACGGCGCTATCAATGTGGACGGCCCGGCAACCCTCAACAACACGCTGACCGTAGAAGGTGTTACCACACTTAATAATTATCTTTATGTGGACAGCAACGGTGCGGCCGCAGGTGGCAACACCTTTGTTGTTGACGATACAGGCATTGCTGCGGCGGCGGGCGCGGCGCAGTTGTCTCTGGACAGCGCAACCGGCGCGGCTGCATTGGTGGGTACCGATGTTACAGTCGATGGGGCAAACAGCACCCTCATCGAGGGCGGTTCCAGCAGCATTGCGCTGGATAATAACGGTGTAGTGGTTACCGGCAATACGACCATCAACGATGACTTAACCGTTCTTGGATTTACCACCACCAACGGCGTTGACAACAACGGGAATATCAACACTGATACGCTTTCCGTTGAAGGCAATGCAACGGTTGGCGGCACACTCAATGTTTACGGTGCAACGACTCTGCATAACACGTTGACCGTTGCCGGAGCTACAACGCTGGGCAGCACGCTGACCGTGGCGGGCGCAACAACCATCAACAACACATTGCATGTCACAGGCGATACGGATCTGGACAGCAATCTCAATGTGGACGGAAATGCGGCCATTGGTGGCACGCTTAATGTCACCGGTTGTACAACGCTGCATGGCGATTTAAATGTTGTCGGATTGACGACGACTCACGGTATCGTCAATACGGAAGGCATCTACACGGATACACTCAACACAACCAGTGATGCCACAATCGGCGGAAATCTTAATGTTACGGGTATGTCGAATACTCACGGTGTCAGCAATACCGGTTCTTTAACAAGCAACGGCGGCGATGTAAGTCTCAGTACCGATGCGGGTAATCCCGGTAACGCGTCACTCCGTTTGGTTGATAACTTAAGCGCCAATCTGCTTTATACCAACGCTGCAGGCAATACGCATGGCTTGACGGTTGGCGAATCCAGCACTGTTCTGACAGGAGGCACGACTTCTACCTCTCTGACCCTGAGCGATGCGGGAGCAGCTTTTGCCAACTCAACAACCAGCGGTCCGGTGCGTGTAACAGGCGTTGCCAACGGCGTTAATGATTACGATGCGGTCAATATGCGGCAGTTACGCGTGTATGAAGATGCCGTTGAAAAAGCCAATATCGGTATTGCTTCGGTTTCCGCTCTGGCGGCAATCCCCGGAACAATGCCCTGCAAGAGATTTGCAGTTGGGGCAGGCTATGGTTACTTTGAACATGAAAGCGCTATAGCCATCGGCGTTAAGGCGAGAATGTGGGATTTCTTAAGCGTACAGGCTGGTGTAGGATTCGGTGTAAGCGATAGCAACGACAATTCCTATTCTGCAAACGCTGGAATTTCCTATAGCTTTTAACCTGTAATATAACTAAGGTTGTCAGGACAATCTTTTGATTCGGCCTGACAACCAAAATCTAAACGAAGTTAAGTAAATTTGAATTGAGAAGAGGGGACAGCAAATATTTTCTGCCCCCTCTTCTTTTTTTGTTTTATTGAAATTATTGTCTTTCTGTCGGATCAAAGACAGAGTCTCTGTTCTTTAGCCAGTTTCAGAATCGTGCAATTCCCCAGTTCACAGGCTCTTTGCGCGTCGGGACAACCATATTTTTTATTGCCCTGTTTTAAATAAACAAAAGCCCGGTTGTGGTAAGCGCCGGGAAAATTCGGCTCCAGTTTGATAACCGTGCTGAAATCATCCAGGGCTGATTCAGTCTGCCCAAGTACATTGTAAGTATTTCCTCTGTTGAGATAAGCCCTGAAAAAATCCGGTTTCAGGCGGATGGCCTGATCATAATCCTCGATTGCCTGTTGATTCCGTCCCAGTTGACCGTAAGCCATTCCTCTATGATAGAATGCCAGAACATAATCCGGTTTCAGGCGGATGGCTTCGTTATATTCTTCGACAGCCTGTTCATATTTATTGAGCCTGGCGTAAGCATTCCCCCTGTTACTGAAGTAGGACTCATTATCCGGTTTTATTCGTATGGCTTCGCTATAATGATCGATAGCTTCCCGGATTTTTCCTTCATCATACAGGGCTGCTCCCAAATTATTATGAGCCTGATCATTATTTTTTGTTACTTGCAACGCATGGCTAAAGAGCGTGATGCTGTCTTTCCAGTAACCGGATTGTTTCCATGTCACAGCCGCCATAATCATTAATACAGCCCCTATTGCCGCAAATAAAATTTTGGGGACTTTTTCTTGATGGGCGAATAAAGCGGGAACACCCCAAGCCATCATAATGGAAATACCAATAAGAGCTAAATAGGTATAACGGTCGGCCATGGCCTGGTTGCCGGATTGAACGATGCCAATAACCGGCAAAAGGGCGATAATATACCATAGCCATCCGACAAAGAGATAAGGAAAACGTTTTATCAATACAATGACGGCAATGCTGATAGCCATAATCAACAAAGAAGCTATTAAGGCCTGCCAAACGGGAAGTTGAGTTGAAAAAGGATAATATACAGCCATGTCATGTGGCCAGAGTGTTTTTTCCAGATAAGTCATGAAGGAGACAGGCGCGTTGAGAAGACGGGATGAAAGAGGAAATTTTTTTCGGGTTGGATCAATCTGCGCACAAATGGTTATGGCGGAAAAGATTGCGGAAAGAATAAAAAAAGGTGTTTTTTCCCGAATTTGCCATAAAGGAATCCATCCCGCAATCATCGGTTCAGATAATTTCAACATATTTGCCGGAGATATATTTTTTTTTGAAGCTTCATGTCTTGTTTTGCTCTTTTTCCCCCATTTATTTGAGGTGGCAGTGATTTTCTCCACGCCTTTGGTTGCATTTTTTCTCAACGTAAGACGATTCAACGGCCAATAATCCAGCAACATCAGTACCAGGGGCAATGTGACGACCATTGGCTTGCTTAAAAGAGCCAGCACAAACGAAAAAAGAACCAAACCATACCTCTGGATCACCGGCTTTTCCGTATAATAAACATACAGGCAAATTGTCATTATCCAGAAAAATGCGCTCAATACATCCTTGCGCTCGGTCACCCAGACAACCGATTCGACATGCAGGGGGTGCAGGGCAAATAAGGCCGCGACAAAGGCACTTCTCCAGACAGCTTTAGTCATGCGGCAAAAAAGCCAGAAAAGCAATAATGTGCTAATGACATGCAGAATAAGATTAGTCACATGATAACCGCCGGCTTTCAACCCAAAAAGCTGATAGTCCAGCATCAGGGACAACCAGGTAAGAGGTATCCAGTATTCCTGACGATACTTATCCCATAACGTGCTGAATGCCCAGCGCACTCCGTCGAATGTAATTCCGGACTGGACATGACTGTTTGCCGTAACATAAATGTCATCATCAATATTAACGAAGTTATATTGATTAACCTGCCAGTAAACCATGGTTGTGGCTATTGCCAAAACGATATAAATTATTATTTTTGTTGTGGGGAAATTAATATGGGTTTTATCCGACATCAAGGACTCTACTTTCTGACACTAAACTTTTAAATTGGGTATAAATTGCAGGATTAAAAAAATCAAGCTCTCAGAAAACCGAAGAGGGAAAAGCGCTCGACGAATTTGTTTTACGTTTACTTCCGTAAGGACTGAATTTGTAAGTTATCAGTTCTAATCAGGTTGTTTTTTTGTCATGGTCGCATCAGCGGCAGAGCCCCTTGCCTCTGGAAATTTCCAGTATTTTGCAGACTCCTAAAGAACAGGCTTTTTGCGCATCAATGCAACCCTGATCCCTGTTATCCTGTAAAAAATAAATAACCGCTCGGTTGTTATAAGCCAAGCCTGACGACGGTTTCAGGCGGATGGTTTCATTATAATGTTCAATGGCCTGCTGATAGTGGCCAAGATTCTGGCAGGCAACACCCCAGTTAAAAAAGGCATTGGCATAATCCGGATTTTGGGTTGCCTTTTTATAATTCTCAATAGCCAGTTCATGCCGGCCAAGATTAGCATAAGCCAATCCCCTGTTATTGTATACAATGGCATAATCCGGTTTCAGGCGGATGGCTTCATCATAATTCTCAATTGCCGCCTGAAAATTGCCTAGATTGGCATAAACCAGTCCCCGGTTTCCGTAAGCCGGAGCATAATCAGGTCTCAGGCGGATGGCTTCGTTATAATTTTCAATGGATTCCTTTAATTTTCCCGCTTTATACAGGACACTGCCCAGACTGCTGTATATGACATAATTATTCTGGGTCACCCGGAGAGTATGATTAAAGAGAGTGGAAGAGTTTTTCCAGTAGCCGCATTGATTCCAGGCAATAGCGGCCATGATCATAACGAAAGTTATCACCGCCGGAAAAATAAAATTTCTTTGTATTTCTTTATTCTTAATCAGGGAAGGAATGCCCCATGCCAGCATCACGGCAATACCGACAGAAGACAGATAATGGTAACGGTCGGCCATAGCATAAGGTTCCTCGGCAATTTGCATAATTCCGATAACCGGTAAAATCGTTACCGTAAACCATAACCATCCTGCAGCGAGATAAGGCCGGCGTTTCATCACTAATACGACAAAAGTAGTAATGGAAGCAATCAGCAGGAAAGCTCCTATGACTTGCCACACGGAAATTTCAGCAGGAAAAGGATAAAAGAGAGCCATGTTATGAGGCCAGAATGTCTTTTCAAGATAAATCACAAAAGTAACCAGCGCGTTTACAATGCGGTCTCCAAAGGAAACGAGTTTAACCGGTGAATTACCTGGAATGTAAAACATGATTAAAGCAAGAATTGCAGAAAGAACAAAAAAAGGCGTTTTTTCGCGCAGCTGCCATACAGGAATCATTCCAGCCATTTTCTGTTGAGATAGTTCCTGTATAGGGGATGAAGATAAATTTCCTCTGACGGGTTTATTTATTGATTTGTTTTTCATTTTCCCTTTTTTTGTCATTTCCGGTTTAATTTCCGTTATATTAACCGGTTTCTTTTGCACTTGAAGACGGTCCAGTGGCCAGTAATCCAGAAGAATCATAACAACAGGTAAAGTGACAACCATGGGCTTGCTCATCAGAGCGCAGGAGAAGCTTCCCAGAACCGGCAAATACCTTAGTATAACCGGTTTTTCCGTGTAATAGACATACAGACACAAAGTCAACATCCAGAAAAAAGCGCTCAGAACATCTTTGCGTTCAGCAATCCATGCAACCGATTCTACATGCATCGGATGAATGGCAAATAAAGCCGCAACAAAGGCACTTCTCCAGATGGCCCCGGTCATTCGGTTGAAAAGCCAGAAAAGCATCAAAGCGCTCAATAAATGCAGAATCAGGTTGGTCAGGTGATAGCCTCCGGCTTTTTGGCCATAAAATTGATAATCAAGCATGAAAGAAATCCATACCAGAGGATTCCATAAACCGGTATATTTCGTAGTCAATGCAAAACGAATTCCGTCCGGTGTCAATCCCGACCAGATGTGACTGTTTTCTGTGACATAATAATTATCATCGAATTCTATGAAATCGCAATAATTTACCTGCCAGAAAACAGCCAGGGTAACGATGGTTAATAAGATATAGATGATAAGTTTCTTTTTTGGGGAACTGATGTTTTTTTTATTTAACATCATGTTTTTTTCGTTTCTTAAAAACGAGCTCTATGGAAGAAGTCTGTATTAAGTTTTATGCCTTCTGACAAATTGAATCCGAATTCCGTGTAAAAAAAAGCCGGGGCAATCATTGCCCCGGCTTTTAAAAATTTATCCTAGTCTTTCCTTAAGCGCTTCGAACTGTTTTTTAAGTCTTGCCGGCAGCCGATCACCGAACTGGGAGAAATGCTTCTCAATATCCGGAATTTCCGCCTTCCATGCTTCTGTATCAACTTTTAACAGAGCGTTAACATCCTCTGCTTCAATTTTAAGTCCTTTCATATCGATGCCGTCGGCTTTTGGCAGCAATCCGATAGTAGTTTTAACCGCTTCCGCACGGCCGTCAATGCGCTCACACATCCACTTCAATACGCGGCTGTTTTCCCCGAAACCGGGCCAGAGCCACCGGCCATCCGGTGTTTTTCTAAACCAGTTTACGTAGAAAATCCGGGGGGCTTTATCGCCGAGTTTATCGCCCATATCCAGCCAGTGCTGGAAATAGTCGCCCATATTATAACCGCAGAACG
>CAYMWM010000082.1:9041-15591 GCA_964394185.1 uncultured Smithella sp. | reverse complement strand
TGATGTCGTCAATATTTTCAATGCCGATGGACAGGCGGATGAAGTCCGGCGTCACACCCGCGGCCCGTTGTTCTTCCGCAGAAAGCTGCTGATGGGTTGTCGTTGCCGGGTGGATCGCCAGGGTTTTCGCGTCCCCGATATTCGCCAGATGTGAGACCAGTTCCAGGGATTCAATAAACTTTCTGCCGGCTCGGGCGCCGCCCTTTATTCCAAAGCCAATAATCGCACCGGCGCCTTTGGGCAGATATTTTTTCACCCGCTCCCGTTCCGGGCTGGATTGGAGTCCCGGATAGTTGACCCAACCGGCCTTGGGGTGTTTCTCCAAATAGTCAGCCACGGCCAGGGCGTTTTCAGCGTGACGGATCATTCGCAAATGAATGGTTTCCAATCCCTGTAAAAAGAGGAAAGCGTTAAACGGCGAGAGAGCCGGTCCCAGGTCGCGCAGCAGCGACACACGGGCTTTGGTGATGTAGGCAATATTGCCCACGGGCTTCAGGGCTTTGACAAAATTGATCCCGTGGTAGCTTGGATCGGGATCGGCAATCAGCGGGAACTTGCCGTTCGTCCAGTCGAAGCGCCCGGAGTCAACAATCAAACCGCCCATCGATGTGCCGTGTCCGCCGATAAATTTCGTTGCTGAATAAACAATGATATCGACGCCGAAATCCAGAGGCCGCAGCAGATAGGGAGATACGGTATTATCCAGAATAAACGGAATGCCGTTTTTGTGAGCGATGGCGGCAATGCCTTCGAGATCGGCCACGTCCAGTTTGGGATTGCCGATGGATTCCGCATAAACAGCTTTAGTCTTCGGTGTAATGGCCGCCTGCAACGCTTGCAGGTCATTGGACTTCACGAAATTAACCTTGATGCCCAACCGGTCGAAGGTGTGCTTAAAGAGATTATAAGTTCCACCGTAGAGATTATCCGCTGAAACGATTTCGTCACCAGCCTGCGCTATATTCAAAAGAGCCAGGGTAATCGCCGACTGGCCGCTCGCCACAGCCAGCGCCCCCACTCCGCCGTCCAGCAGGGCGATTCTTTTTTCCAGAACATCCGTTGTCGGATTCATTAACCGCGTGTAGATATTGCCAAACTCTTTGAGGGCGAAGAGATCGGCAGCATGATCCGTGTCCCTGAATTGATAGGAGGTTGTCTGGTAAATCGGAACGGCGCGGGAACCCGTAGCTGGGTCAGGCACCTGCCCCCCATGCAGAGCGAGCGTTTCTATTTTCCATTTTTTTTCAACAGGATTCATTTTCATTTCCTTTCAGTATTTCATCTGGTCTTTAATTTCGCGGTTGACATAGAAGCATTCCGTCAATGCACTTGCGGGCACGTTTAATAATTTCGACCGGTACGTCAACCTCGTGTTTCACATCCTGCAGCGACCACAGCACTTTTTCCAGAGTCGTCCGCTTCATGTTGGGGCATATGGCTTTCTCCGAAGCTGGAAAGAATTTCTTTCCAGGATTTTCTTTTCTCATGCGGTGCAGGATACCCACTTCCGTCGCTATGATGAATTCCGATTTCATTGATGCCGCCGCGTGGCTGCACATTCCTTCGGTGGAAAGCACCCTGTCCGCAATAGCCGTCAACGCTAGCGTGCATTCCGGATGAACAAGCACTTCCGCTTCAGGATATCTTTCTTTTTGCCTTTGTATGTCTTCAGGCATTATCTTTGCGTGGGTGGGACAATATCCCTGCCACAAAATAAAATTCCTCCCTGTTTTTTCGGCTACAAAAGTTCCCAAATATTTGTCGGGAACAAAAATTGTTTCCTTATGGTCTTTCATATATTCGGAAACGATGCCCACGGCATTGGCCGAGGTGCAGCACATGTCACACTCCGTTTTAACTTCGGCGGACGTGTTGACGTAACACAGGACAGAAGCCTGCGGATGCTGCGCTTTGAGCTTGCGCAGTTCATCGGCGGTAATCATATCCGCCATCGGACAACCGGATGCCGGATCAGGCAGCAGCACTTTCTTGTCCGGTGATAATATCTTCGCTGTCTCCGCCATGAAATGAACGCCGCAGAATACGATGACGTCAGCTTTCGTTTTTGCCGCCTGAATGCTCAAGCCCAGGGAATCGCCCACATAATCGGCAATGTCCTGCACTTCGGGAATTTGATAGTTATGCGCCAGAATGACGGCGTTTCTTTCTTTTTTCAGCCGTTCAATTTCTTTAGCCAGTTCCATGCAAAACCTCGTCTATGATGCCGCCGCCCAAAACCCGGTCGTGACTGTAAAAAACAACGGATTGACCCGGAGTAATCGCTTCCTGTTCTTCGGCAAATATTACTTTGAGTTTCGCGTTTTCTTCCTTTTTTACTTCACAAAGCGCCTCTTTTTTCCGGTATCTTATTTTCGCGCACACCTGCTTTGGCCAGTTTTCAGCCAGCATATTTACATGGGAAGCCTTAAGGGCCTTTCCCATCAAGTCCTTCTTTTCACCTACAACGATGCGGTTCTTCATGGCATCGATGGACACGACATATAATGGCGTGGGATGGCTGATACCAAGACCTCCACGCTGGCCGATGGTATGAAAAATAATTCCGCGATGCCTGCCCAGTTCTTTCCCCTGCAAATCCACAATCGGTCCCGGCTCTGCTTCCTGCAATCTTGCCAGAAGAAATTCCTGAGAATTTTTCTGAGTGACAAAACAAATATCCTGGCTCTCCTGTTTGGCCGCAACAGGCAGGGAATGTTTTTGAGCCAGTTCTCTGACCTCATCCTTCGTATAAGGTGCAAGGGGAAATAATATATGCCCCAACCTTTTATAAGGTATGGAGTAGAGAAAATAGGTCTGATCCTTCTTTTTGTCCTTTGGCCTTGAGAGGTAATAACCATTTTCGTTTTTTTCAATGGCCGCATAGTGACCGGTTGCCAGAAAATCGAAATCGAGCATCAGAGCCTTGCCCAGCAGAGTCCCGAATTTCAGGTGCCGGTTGCATTCGACGCAAGGATTAGGCGTTCTTCCTTTTTTATACTCGCTGATGAAATTGGCAATGACCTTGTTCTCAAGTTGAGACGCATAATCAAGAACATAATGATGGATTTTCAGCCGGTCGCAGACCCTTTTGGCATCGTCAATCGCGGAAGCGCCGCAGCATTTCGCATCATCTTCCGTCGCAATGCCCAGGCACATCGTTACACCGGAAACATCGTATCCCTCATTTTTAAGCAACAGGGCTGCAACGGATGAATCAACTCCACCGCTCATCGCCACTAAGACTCTTTTACCCATTTGTTTTTTACGCTCCCTGTTAAATTTTACCTTTTATATGGAAGGACTGATGGCCTTCTCCATTTTCTCCTTATTCATCAAGACAAGCTGCTCCAGTGTGACTGAACTTAATACCTCCGAAATCTTGCCGCCAAGCAAAGCCCAGATATCATGACTGGCGCATGTATTGACCCGGGAGCAGGCCCTGGGATCTTTCAGGCAGTCGACAATACAATCGCCTTCGAGAACATCTACGATATCTTTCAATGTTATCTGTGACGGCTCCCGGGCAAGCGTATAGCCGCCGGATGCTCCTCTTACGGAATTAACCAGGCCGACCCCCTTGAGCGGAATCATGATGAGACTCAGATACTTTTCAGAAATTTCCTCCTCATGAGCAATATCTTTGAGGAAAGTATTACCTCTTCCGTAATTTTTGGCCAAAGCCAACATTAATCTTAAACCGTAACGTGATCTCGTAGAAAGCTTCATATATTCAAAACCTTACAATTTACTATTATTACTATTGATTTACTAGTAAATAAATCAGTAACGATGATTTGTCAAGAAAAAAAATTAAATATTTGAAGGAATTCCAAAGAAGTTTACCAAACAACAGATTATTGTAAACAACGTAACAGCTTTTAGCTTGTGCCTAGTTTTTCTTTGACATGCATTCATAAATTACCTATAAGTAAAACAAGAAGTAATTACTCTAAAATTAATAACTCAAAAGGTTTTTCTATGCGTAAATGGATTATTTTTGCTTTTGTTATTCTATTTTCTCTTCCTGCATGGGCCGTCCAGCCCAAAACAGAAGATCAGAAAACGCTATACGCGCTGGGTGTAGATCTTGCACGCAAAATATCCTTCTTTTACCTTTCCGCCGAGGAATATGAATTTGTCAAGCAGGGTATGACCGATGTAGCTACCGGAAAAAAACTGGAGGCAGAACCGGTACCCTACATGGAGAACATCAACCAATTGCTTCGTAAGAGAATGCAGGACATTGCTAATAAACAAAAAGAACTGGCCAAACCGTACTTAGAAAAAGCCGCGGGGGAAAAAGGCGCACAGAAGACGGCATCGGGTCTTATTTATCAGCAAATCCAAGCGGGAACCGGCTTACAACCCAAAGCATCCGATGTCGTGAAAGCTCACTACACCGCCCATTTCATTGACGGCACGGAATTTGAAAATTCCTTCAAAGAAGGCCAGCCCAGAGAATTGTCTCTGGGAAAAGTCACTGCCTGCCTGAGGGAAGGAATTGGGATAATGAAAGTCGGCGGGAAGGCAAAACTGATTTGTCCATCCGGTATCGCTTATGGTGACCAAGGCATACCGCCTTATGTTCCCGGTGGAGCTACTCTTATATATGAAGTGGACTTGCTGGAAGTGATGTAGGATTCTTTTCTGTTCATGTCAGATTTGAATATCAGGTCGACTGTCCGCATCTGAAACTTCACAGCAAATGCGGCAGGAACTTCTTCATGGCGCGTTGTTTTCTGATTATTCCCGTTCATAAAGTTATTCAAACCGTAATGACTACTATTTTTATCAATCCATCGGTTAATATCTTTTGAGATGATTTGTACTTTACTATTTTTATTGACATATTTTTAAAATTACCTATAATTCATAAAATTGAATAAATTACTTATCAAAGTCGTTATTTTAGTGGCGATGCGATTGTTTACTGATATACCAAACTGGAGAGAACTTAGCTATAATGCCATAATGTAGTACACTAACCTTGGCGAAAAGGTTAGCATCTATGGTATTAAATAAAAACGTATGCCGGAAGAAACCAAACAACCAGAAACTCTGCCGTTGGAAATCTATGATGTTGTGCGCACCCTTATCACAGCCATCAGAATAATCAAATTGTATCCGCCGAACAATCCTGTTTATGCCCGAACGCTTAAAGATTCGCATGATGCGCTATCCCGCTTTCTCGAAAACACACCAGACTGTTTCCTCGGTGTGGAAAAATCAATTCTTACCTATACGAATATCCCACTGGCGAAAGACACAGAAGCAAACAAGACCATCATACAGGATATGTTCATAAAAGGTATTCGGGAAATTAATTTCAGTAGAGGTCTGAAAGAAGAAGAATTGCTCAGCCTTTTCCAGTCGCTCGCCTTATCAAAGGAAGAAATCGCCATGAGATGCGGAATTTCTTCGCTTCTGTGGGAAAAAGGTGTCACCAAAATCAAGGTGACTGAAGCCGAATTAGACGGGATCATCAAAGCTGTAGACGACAGAGGGAAAGACGCCGAAAGCAGAATAAAGCGTACGGCTTCAAAAGGGGCCATGACTTCCACCCGTATGTTGGTCATTGATGAACTGATGACGGACCCTCTGGATTTTAGCAGCGACCTGCTTGAACTTGCAAAACAAACCAAGGGAGAGAATGAAACTGTTAAAGACCGTCTTATGGTGCTGTATCAGGAAGCTGCGCGTAAGATTCAGGAAGAACATCAGGGCGAGAGTGACGCTCTTTTTCTGGCTCTGGCTCAGTCGGTCATGTCTCTTTCACAGCCTTATCGCGATGAATTAATTTCAGAAATGCTTTACGCGGATATGGATTTGGAGAATAAAGAAAAGCAAACGGCGGAAGTTGAAGGCCCCTTACCGAACCGACTGCATGAAATTTTAACCGGACGATTTTCAAATGAATGTTCGGTTCAACATATGGCAGCCATTCTAAAGAAATTGCTGGCAAGAGAAAAATCTCCGGCAGGTGCATCTTCATCATTGATTTCTTTCTCACGCACGCCTGACCTGGAAGAAATAATAAAAACAATATCGGAATACACCGCCGAAGAAAAAGAAGCCATCAAAGCAATGAACAAGGCGGGTACGGAGTCCGATGTCCTTGATGCCGCTATAAGAACTCTTATCACTCTGTTGCCTTTAGTCAAACATCCTCGTCATGAAACGCCCGATGGTAATGAGATAGCACTGTTTTCGGGAGTCGTCCGTCAATTGGAAGAAATCTTGTTTACTTTGATAAAAAAACAGGATTACAAACGCGTTTCAATCATCACCAATGCCTTTAACTCTCCCGTGGATCCGGCCTTCAAACCCAGGATGCTGGAAGCATTGAAAAAAACTTCTTCCAGAGATTTCCTGATTGCTCTCATTAGTGATCTGCAGAATTATAGTAAGGATTCTTCCGAGTACATTTCAACCTATTCCTACTTATCCAGTATGGAACAGGAAAGTACCGAAGTCCTGCTTGAGATGCTGGCAAGCGATAATAACGAAATGACGCCAAAAGCCAGGGCTGTTATTATTGAATTGCTCAAAG
>CAYMWM010000082.1:0-9031 GCA_964394185.1 uncultured Smithella sp. | reverse complement strand
AAAAACAGGGCTGCCGCCGGTAAGCTGCAGCCTCCGTTATAGGTGATTATCTTCATGATGACAGATGGTTTCTGGTTAGCAGTATCATCAATATTTTAAGTGAAATCAAAAGCGATGAAGCTGTTGCCCAGCTTCAAAAGCTGGTGAACAACAAGAATGTCAAGATGCGTCAGGAGGTAATAAAGGGACTGCTTTCCATCGGCGGGGAAAAAGCCGCTGCTACTGTATCCATGTTTTTTAAGGACGGAGATGAAGCCGTGCAAATGGCTGCGATCAGAGGATTAGGTGAACTTAAGGGCATTAAACCTGCGGACACCAAGCCGCTGATAACATTTCTCCAAGGCCGTTCGCTCAATAAAAAAGATCTGCCGCTGATATTGGAGGCGATTAAAACACTGGAGAAAAAAGGAGGGCCCGCAGCGGAGGACGTATTGAAAATGTATACATCGTTTCGATGGTGGAAATCATGGAGCCTCCAGAAAGAATTAAAAACCGCAGCGCTGAAAGCGATTAGTGAAATTAAGAGGAGAAAAGGTAATGGCGGATCAGCAAAGCGATAGCGGAAAAAGCGCAAGAGAGTTGTATGCCGCCAAGCAATTAATGCTTGAAACGACAAAAACAGCGTTCCAGCAATTGTCAGGTCTGCTGAAGAATGTAACACTTTACCCGGTATCACATCCTTACCTGATTTCCCTGGCTGAAAAAATGCTGGCCACAATACAAGGACTTCTGGAAGGCAGGAAAGAAGTCGCTTTCTATTTTCTGAACGGGGAATTATTTTTTGAAACCAACTCGTTACCTATCGATGAAAACATGGCGGCGCTTATAGAACAGCTTATCATCAGGAATATTGAAGGTATCGTATTCAAGCCGGGAATCACCATGACAGAACTTATCAAGCTGGCATTTCTGATGGGCAAAGAACCGGCTGCGATAAAAGCGGAAGGCGGTATTGTCGAAGTTGCAACCCGTGAAAATATTGTTAATATCCAATTTCACCGCGCCGTCGAAATCGTTGAGAAAAAGACGGACAGCAGCAAACAAAACGAAGAAGAGAAAAAGGCTAACGATCTTTTTAAGGAAGCAATTGAATCCATGGCGGAAATAGCCAGCAATCTGCACGTGAACAAAAAAACAAGCATGCGGCGTCTGAGCATGGCGATTCAGGCAATAGCAGACGGTATTCAGAATGATCGGGATACTTTCCTCGGCATGATCAGCGTCAAAATGCACGACAAACAGACTTTTGCCCATGCGGTGAATACTTCCATTCTGTCCATGTCCATCGCAACCTGTTTGTCATTTGAAAAAAAATGTGTCTTTGAATTGGGCATCGCAGCCATGCTGCATGATATAGGCAAAATAAAAGTCCCCATGGAAATTATCAACAATAATGAACCTCTAACATCTGAAGAATGGGAAGAAGTTGAACGCCATCCTATCGATGGCGCGCTTATCAATTTGGACTTCCCGGGACTGACAAAAATGGCCATTGTGACAGCATTTGAACACCATCAGCACGGAAACACCGGTTATCCTCAGGTGGATGATGGAACCTTTGTACAGCATCTGTTTTCTCAGATTATTTCTCTTGCCGATGCATATGAAGTGCTTACGGCAATGCGGATTTATTATAATTGCTCTATTCCGTGCGAGCAGGTCATTCGTATCCTGACGAAAAAGCAGGGAGACTATTTCAACCCTTTGCTGGTCAAAGCCTTAATCAATGCGACCGGCGTTTTCCCCATCGGCACACTGCTTCAGCTTTCGGATGGTGAAGTCGGGTTAGTCGTGCATCAGACGAGTGATTTGACTCGTCCCCGCGTTTTGCTATTGACGAAATACGACGGATCGGAAAAAGAATCGGGAAAAGAAATCAGTCTTCTTGAAACGTCGGAGGGTCGATATAAGCGCGACATCATCGGAGTGATTGATGCTCAAAGGGCAAATGTAGATATAAAACGATATCTGGCATAGTTCTCTCCAGGCTGTTTACATCGTTACTGCAGCAAGGACAACCGCAAATCAGAAAAAATTTATCCAAAGCAACAGGACTTGCACCATTCATTTTGCAATTAAGATTATCTGTTAAGATTATCTTGACAGAAAAGGCCGTATTTCCTATACTTAACCGCACAAAATGATTTTCTCAGCAAATGAATATGAAATTGAGGTTTCTTAGTAATTCGAATTATCGTTCTTCTTAATAAAAGGCTGTGGTGAATTATTCTGGTAGCGTTTATAATATCCGTATTATAGGAAAATTCCGGTCAAACGACATGCTTAAAATGATCAGCCGAAAACCGTTTATATCGCAACAATCGTTATCATTGCATGTTAATATAGAATACAGGAATAATCTATTAAAAAAAACGGTGCGTTGATGAATGTCAGAAACAGTACTTTAGATGATACAAAAAAATTGTTCGCCCATCTGTTGCTGACATGCAAAAACGTGTCTTTATATCCAGAAGGGCACGTCATAAGTCACAACGCCATTAAACAGTTTCACGATTCATTGCAGGCCTTCATTCGTCAATACGGTAATGCTAAAATTGAAGTTGAAAGAGAACGCGTTTTTTGTCAGGGAATAGAAGTTCACAAGGGACCTTCCGAAGAAGGAACGCTGCCTTTTACTCTTTTCCGGGACGGTATTCGATGGCTGGAATTCAAGGAAGGAATACAACAGGAAGAAATACGTGAAGTATTATCCATCATTCAAAGATACTCTGTATTGACAGCCGAACCGGAAGGCGATATTGTAACAGCTTTCTGGGAAGCGCACTTTGATCACGTTCAGTATGAAGCAGACGATTTTATTTCCGACCAAACATCGGATGAGAATGAAAGATTCGAGGAAACAGAGAAAAACCCTCCCGAAGAAGAAGGCGAAGTTGAAGAACCTGAGCCATCCCTTGGCCCTGCCATCGCTGCGACACCGGAGGGTGGTATTGCCCTTGATCCTTCCTATTTCCTGCTGACGCCCGAAGAACAGGTCGAACTTCAGGAAATGGTTGCCCGGGAGGAAAAGTTGTCCACAACGGAACATCTGAATATGTTGCTGGACATACTTCTGCAGTTTCAGGAAGAAAAAGATTTTAATATCGTGCTGGGAGTTTTGTCAGAAGAATTTGAAGGTTCTTATGACCGCCGTGATTTCGAGGCTGCTCTTATTATTCTCGATGGACTGCACAAGATTCTGGATAGCGGGCGTTTACGAATGCCCTGGGCAGGCCCGCTGATTGAATCCTTTTATAACGACATCTCTTCCGTGCCCAAATGTTTACAACCGTTGAAAGATATCTGGAGCAAATTAAATATTCAGCAAATGGAAACGCTCAAGCTGATATTCCAGCATCTAAAACCGGGGGCAGCCTCTACTCTTATTCATTTCCTTCTTATAGGACAATCGTCGAAACTTGAACAAATTGTTGAAGAAACCGTTACGTCACTCGCCCGTCAGGACATATACTGCCTGACCCCTCTGATCAATGATCCCAACGAAAGAATCGCCGAAAAAATTATCCCTGTGCTGTCCAGACTGGAAGGAGATATATCTTTAAAATTTCTAATGAAGCTTGCCAGACACTCGTCGGTCGCTATCCGGCGCATGGCAGTCAAAGCGATCGCACAGGCCCATGGCAATCAGATAGCAGCAATGTTTGAATTCATTGACGATCCGGATGTTCAGGTGCGTCGGATTATCTTGACACAAATGGGCCAGTCAAAAAATGAATTTGCTGAAAACCTTCTGCTGAAGTATCTCCAAGACAAAAAGCCCGGCACTTCACAAACTGAACACATCATTGAGTGCTTCAAAACGCTGGGGAAGTGCGGATCGTCGCGGTCCGTTCCTTTCCTTACGGAAAAGTTTTTCCACCGGAAGTGGATGGCCTTATTCACGAAGTCGGCGTACCGTGAGGGAGCTGCATTTGCACTGGCTGCTTTAAATACCCCTGAAGCCCAGAAATATATTGAGGCAGCAAGCCGGAGTTTAAATCCCGGTTTACGCAAGTTAGCACGAGAAGCGGAAAAAGAATTTCATCAGAAAAATAAAGGGGGTCGATAATTATGCCTGAAAAACAATCGATTCCAGAGCGTTTGGGGCATGATTTTCTGAGAGCCCTATATCACATGATAAACACCGTGCGGATGTACCAGGACAACAACCAGCTTGTTCAGGAAAGTGTCAGCTCATTTCAAAACATTCTAAAGGAACTCACCTCAGCCGGAGACATCAGCCTCCGTCTTTACCGGGACCGCTTTCATCTCGGAGGAGAAAAGCTTCCATACCGCAGGTCAGCGGCGGTTGTCGTTTACAATATGGTGGATTTTTTCTCGAAGAGAGGCATCGGCAGTGTTAATTTTTTAAAATCGTCTCACAATCTTTCACCTGAAGACATTATGACGTTTACACGTCTGTTCAATGATTCAGTAAAACACGACAATCCTCTCCAGTGGCTGGAAAAGATGCTGAATGAGCAGGATTTTTCATGGGTGCAGATATTTCAGCGACAGGACGAAGATGCTCTTGACAGCGAAAATCCGGAAGATAAGCGGTATGAAAAGTTGCGAAAGAATTATTTCTTTGCCATCGAAGCGGTCAGGGAAGTGGCGAATAAAGTTGCGCAGGGAATGGTGGGTGTACGCAAGAGCAGGCGCGTCGCCCAGAACATGGTAGATATGATCAAAGAAGATCCTTCCCTGATGATCGGATTAACAACCATAAAAGATTATGACAATTATCTATACTCCCATTCCGTTAATGTTTCGGTATTGGCAACCTGTTTGGGAAGGCACATCGAATTATCCGATATTGCCCTTGAACATTTGACTATTTGCGGCCTTTTTCATGATCTGGGGAAAGTGGATGTCCCCAAGGAGATTCTTCTCAAGCATGGAGCGCTCAACGATGAAGAATGGAGTCTACTGAAGGCGCATCCCGTCATGGGTGTGAGAAAAATCCTCATGTTAAATGCCAATCCTTCTTTGAGATCGAGAATTATTCTCGGTCCGTTTGAACATCATCTGAATCTTGATATGACCGGCTATCCCGGTACTTTGTTTATGGGCCATCTGAGTCTTATGGGAAAGATTCTTCACATCGCAGACGTTTACGAAGCCCTGACCGCTGAAACCGTATACCGGCCGAAGTCATACACACCGAATGAAGCGCTGAAAAAGATGTGGGCTGAAGCTGGAAAAAGTTTTGACGCAATTCTGTTGAAGCGCTTTATTCATATGATGGGAATTTATCCCATCGGTTCTCTTGTAGAACTCAGCGATGGAGGCATCGGCCTGGTAATGGATTATCCCGACGAAGCAGAACGCAGCCTGCCGCTTGTTTTACGTCTTATAGATGACGGCAACGGCAAATGGCAGCGTGGAGAGATGGTTTATCTGGCCGATCAAATTACTAAGGACGGTTTAGACGGAATAAATATCGTGCGGGGAATTCAGCCGGCTAAACTTCATATAAATCCCGCAGAATTTTTCCTGCGGGTAAAATAGCGTTTATGAAAGAACAGAGGGGTTTTTATTAAAATATTTCAATAATTATGACAATGATAACAAAAAATATGTTTAATGGGGGATTTTATGCAAAAAACAGTTATTTTCTTTTTTCTCGTATTGGCTTTGATGTGTTCATGTTCCAAAACTTCCGAAAACGCAGATGACATGATTAACGAGGCCAATCTTTTATGGGATGGAAAGCAATATTCGGATCCCGGTAAAGCAATTGAATATCTGAGCAAAGCCATCAAAGCTCAGCCTGATTATGCCGAAACATATAATCAGCGAGGTGTTGCCTATAAAAACAAGGGAGATAACAAACTTGCCCTCGAGGATTTCGATAAAGCCATCAGCCTGCAGCCCGATTTTATTCTGGCTTATTACAACAGAGGGACTGTGCATAGCAATCTTGCCCAGTATAAAGAATCCATTGACGATTTCACCCAAGCTATCCAGCTGAAGCCGGACTTTATCGATGCATATAACAACATAGGAATTTGTTACAATAAATTAAAAAATTACAAAATGGCCATTGAAAATTTTAACAAAGCAATCAAACTGGAACCAAACAATGCCAATGCCTATAATAACCGGGGATTGGCTTATTTTATGATGGAAAATAATACAAAGGGATGCAACGATGTGAAAAAAGCCTGCGAGTTGGGAATCTGCAAAGCTTTTGAACTTACCAAAAGCCGCGGATACTGCCGTTAATTCGATATCGGCTTGATTGTCAAAGACAATGAATGTATTTTTTTAAAATATAATGTTGGGACGCTGATTTTAATTTTATAAGACGTTAATCAATTTATAAGGGACGTTATGACAAGTCTGAATTTTTTCAAATCATTCAAAGAACCGCCAACGGTTAAAAATTTAGGCGTCAAACGTTATCAGGTTTATTGTTCTCTGAACAAACTCGCTTTAGGCGTGGACAACATTAATCTTGATGTGCACATCAGCCCTCAATTTTACAGCACCCTTAAAAAGACAACATTTCTATTAATGGTGAAACACAGCGGAACGGAAATCTTTTTTAAAGAGTATAAGAGAGAAATCTGTGAAGAAGAAAAGGATTCTTTAAAACGCATTTGCAATGATATTCTTCTTGAGGGAATCAACAAGGCTAAAACAAACGCTGAAGTTCAAATAGATTTTCTGGCGCAGATAGCTCTTGTAAAATTGTTTCTGGAAGAAATCAAATCACAATACAAAAATTTGGTTTCGCAAATTGAACCTCTAATCAGAATGTTTCAGCTGTCCCCAAAGCACGATCAAAATGATGTTTTCCTGATTAAAGAAAAGCTATCGGAAATTAAACTTCACCATAATCAAATCATTCGTCTGGTGGGAAACGAACTGTTTGATCTTTTAGCTGATATTAATACAAGAAAATTAAAAGATTTGAGAGAAACTCATTTTCCTCCGAATGATATTTTGCCGGGTTTCTATATTTCAAATCCCCTGTTCCACACAAACAATCCTAATGATGATTTCTTTCTGATTGAAGAGTATGTACTGATGGGACAGAGGTCGGAAGATATTGATAATTACAAAAGCGTCAAGTCAATCTTATATGAACTGCTCGGCCAGATTGATCTGATGGGTGAAAATTTCATAAGTGATCATGCGAATTCAGGTCCAAGAAAAGTTCAGGAAGTTAACGGAGTCTTCGATGCCGAACATTACTTGTTCGATTCCATCATCATGGAACCCGATAATGTTGACCGGCTGTTTAACTATTTCAGCACTCAGGAACAGTATGAAAAAGATAAAAGAAATAAAGAAAGCAATATTGATAAGTTAAAAGAAAGAATAGAAACTCAGCAAAATCTGCTGAATTATTTTTACGAAAGGTTTAAAAGTTCCGGTCTGATTTGTCAAGTCGTAGCGGATTTTGAAATGAAACCGGTATATGAAAAATACTGTCCGCCGATGTCGCCCAGACAGATAAGAGAATTTCTGGTTGATTTCTGGACAAGAATATCTTTCAGAACCCAGCTGAAGCGTTTCAGATCTCTTTACGGCAACGAATTTACGCTTGAACCCCTCTTTGATACCGTCAAGCAAATGAACCGTTGTTCCGCGAAAGAAAAGAAACAGCATTTAATAATGTTTCTCAAGCATTTTTTCAGATATCACCGCGATCTTTATAATTACCGTATCATCAAAGACGCAATGGACTCGATCAATCTCGTTGAAGATGAAAAAATCATTTCGTTATCACGTGAGAACCATTCCCTCTATGAATTTCTGCTTCCGGATGAAAGAGTAACCGAAGAAAAACCCATTGCCAATCACGTCATCATTAAAGCTGATATACGCGGTTCCATGACGATAAACCATACGATGAGAAGCATTGGGCTGAATCCGGCATCCTATTTCAGCTTGAATTTTTTTGATCCTATTTCGGCTGTGCTTTCCGAATATGAGGCATCCAAAGTGTTTATTGAAGGAGATGCCATTATTTTATCCATATTCGAGAAAGAAGACTCTGATCAGATATACTACAGCGTGGCGCGGGCTTGCGGACTGGCGATAAGAATATTGCAGATTGTCCGCAGCTATAATGAAAAGAATAAGGAAAACAATCTTCCCGCGCTGGAATTGGGCATAGGAATCTGTTACAGCCAGGGCCCGCCAACCTTCCTGTTTGACGGCGATTCCAGAATCATGATTTCTCAGGCCATCAATCATGCCGACCGGATGTCCAGCTGCGATAAAATGCTTCGCAAAATATTTAAAAGCCAGAATGATATATTTAATTTATTTGTTTTTGAAAATGAAGCCGAAGAAATTTCAGATCCCGCAATAGATGATTCCACTTATCGCTATAATGTTAACGGAATTGAGCTCAATGAAGAGGGATTCATGAAACTGACTAGAGAAATCAATCTGCAAACATATACCTTTCCTTCAGGGGATGATGAAAATGTCAAGTTATATACAGGCAAAGTCCCTCTGGCCAACGGCAATTATCAACGGATTGCCATTCGGGAAGCCGTGATTCATAAAGTACAACCCAGCGCATTGGATGTAACCGGTAAAGTATTAAGAAAGTACTACGAAGTATGCACGCATCCGGATATTTATAATTTTACAGATAAGCAATATTAAATATTTTTCCTTACACTCATTTAGAATATTTTATTACATAACATCAAACCAATAAAAAAGGCGCCCCTTTTCAGGGACGCCTTTTAAGGTTAAGAGTTTAAGTGACTTTTTATTAGCCCAGTTTTTCTTCAGAAATTCGCATACTGTAGAATGAACGATAAACGAAGACCAAAGCAATCAAAAAGAAGAAGACAGCCAAACCGGTCTTTAAATTCTGATTAGTCATGGTAACCGCAATTTCCGTTGCCAGTAATCCGAACAGAGTCGTGAACTTGATGACCGGATTCAGAGAAACCGAAGAGGTATCTTTGAAGGGATCGCCGACGGTGTCGCCCACAACGCTGGCTTCATGCAGCGGAGTGTTTTTCATCTTCAGATCAACTTCAACAATCTTCTTGCC
>CAYMWM010000081.1:0-15660 GCA_964394185.1 uncultured Smithella sp. | reverse complement strand
GTGGACACAGAAAATGAGTCCATCGAGACAGACAAAAGATATGCTTATGACGATGAGAAAATTGCAATGCTGAATGAAAGAATAAGATCGTTCAATGAAAAAGTCCGCTCAATGAAAAGAATTGAACAGGAAGCGAAAGCTAAAGAGACAGCCGTCGTGTTCATGATTAATAACTACAACAGAACATTGCAAACTTATAACGAATGCCACGCGTCAGCGCACTGATAATACTCCCATTACCGGGTGATTTTCCTTCTAAGTTAGAGCAATCATGTTGATTGCTCTAAAACGTTTCCGTTCAAACTACAAGTTTGAACATAAAAATTGATGTATATTTATTTACATTGTGATTCCAAAGCCTGAATGTCAACAAAGCATATAATACGACATTGGATAATGTAATGATCCCATCTATTGACCCGAAAAATGAGGTAAAAAAATCGGTGAATTTTATTGGTCTTATGGAAACTTTTTCCACGACTTTTAAGGTGCTTTCAATTATGTGGGGTGGAGTACTTGCGATAGGTACATTCGGTGAAGTTCTGTTAGGACCGAATCTCTATTCTACAGGCGTAAGTATTTTACTCATAATTTATGGTTTAATGAATTGTGTACCAAATTCCTTTATTGTTAAGAAAATTTGGCGCACGCGCTTATTTATGATTGTATATTCCTTACCAGTCATTGGCGTAATAATGGGTGTTTCTATTAATAGATTTTGGAATTTTAAAATTTTAGTTCTAACAATATTAATATCAACATCTATGTTATCACTAGTATTATATATATTACATAATAGAATTATTATTTCAAAAGAAGGTTATCTGAAAGAACCTCTTAATAATGATTCAATAATATTTCAATGAATCCATCAAGGGGTATTTCCTGTGTCATATGCTTAGTTACGCCACTCAGAATTGATTTCCTCTATAAGTTCCCAGAGGCGATCTTTATATTCCTGATTGACAGACAAATATGTTCCGACTATATTTTCTCCGGTGTTCAAGAAAGCATATAAAATAAATTGCGAGAGGTTTGGCTATGGGAATATTTTCAAAGTTGGAGGATTATATCAGTCGAAAATCCGATTCCAATTTTCTGTTCGGATTATTCGGAATAATCTATTTTACCTCGCAGATTATTATCGGCTCTATCGTTCATCCGCTTGGCACGTCTCAGGTTCTGGCCCTGCAAACTACCATGAACAGCGACAGGTTCAAGGCCATCGCCTCCGGCTGGATAGTGTCGCACAGGGATATAATCTATTTGCGACATTTCCGGTTCGATAATTTTCATCCTGTCTGGTACAGCATCTTTCTAAGCCTGCTGATAGCCAGAGCATTTAAAATCAACAACATTAATCCGAAATTCAACTGGTTTATTCTGACGCCTTTTTTGGCGGGAATCTGTGATTTGTTCGAAAACATGATGCATCTGTATTTTCTGGCCGATCTTAGGAGGGCGACCCCGTTACTGGTTGCGCTTTCCGGACTGGCGACCAATACCAAATGGGCTTTTGCCTTTTCAGGCGTTGCGGTTTCATCCGCTCTTATAGGGAGATGGGTAATGAATAAGTATATCATAAAAAAATCTTAACCTATTGAATAATAAAAAGTGTTTATTATATGAAACTGCTGAATTTTCAATTTACACCGGGTAGTGAAGCAAAGTTTGGCGTAGTCATTAAGGGTTACGCGGTATCTTTTGAGGTGCTGCAACTGAAATCCGGGCTGACGGGCGGATATCTTTCCGATGTCTATTCTTATCTGGAAAATCTTCCTGACAGTGAAAATGCGGCAAGGGAACTCATGAAGTACGGGGAAGCGTATCTTTCATCTTTCAATGATGATGATAAAATATCTCTGGAAAAGGCAAAAATACTAACTCCCATCCCAACACCAAGAGCACTGATTGATTTCGGCCTGACGCCACGGCATCTGGGAAATTCTGCGGCGACTCTGATGAAACATGAATTCGGTATTTTAGGCTCGATAATTGCGCCCATCGTCAAAAAAAGAGTTAGCGCGGCTTCCGGCGGCAAGATGCTCTATTACAAATGCAACCATAACGCGATGATCGGGGACAACGATACGATTCACTGGCCTGTTTATTCCTCTTATCTGGATATAGAGCCGGAGCTGGCGATTGTTACGGGAAATGCAGCCCAACCCATAGCCGGTTATACGATTTTTAACGATTCGTCGGCGCGTGACGTTCAGTTATGGGAAATGGTGGGCACCGGTCCGGCCAGAAGCAAGGATTTCGGCCACAGTAAAGGACTGGGGCCTTTTATCGTGACAACCGATGAGGTTGGCGACCCCCTTACCTTGAATGTGAAAATGAAAATAGGGGACAGGCTGGAATGGAAGGGGAGCACATCGGAATATTCGGCGCGTCCTGAAAAAGCGCTTGAATACCTGAAAACAGTCTTCGAGCCCCTGCCCGGAACAGTCATTGGATTGGGAACAATACCCGGTTGCACGGGGCTGGATAATGATTTATGGATTAATCCCGGCGAAAAAATTGAAATTATGTTCGACAAATTGGGAATATTAAGGCAGAATACGCCATTCAAAGTTGAAAATCTGGAAAAATCGCGCTGGAAAAACAGAAAAGAAAATTCAATTATTTACAAAAATTCATAAAATTATGATATGTATTTTGTTACGGGAATGGAATTATTTTAAAGGGAGAATCAATACTCATGAGCAGAGAAAAGACAACAAAAGCAATAACGGTAAGGGTATCAGAAAAAGAATACAAGGCATTGAATGCTATAGCTAAGAAAACAGGACAGTCTCTTTCTTCCACTGTCAGGAATGTCATTTATTACGATATTATCAAATACGCGCAAAAGAACAATGCGTTAAGGGTCTTGATGAAAAAAGACGATGCCGCTGTTAAGAAGGGAAAAAAGAAATAATGTAAAAAAGGGAATGCACTTATAAGTTATTGTTCAAGATTAAACCGCAAGGAGAATGAATATGTCAATGTCAAAAACAGAAATCATAGCAACAATTGTTATAATCGCTTACCTGATATCATTATTTGTCGTTGCCGTGCGTGAATTTATCAGATGATGCGGTATTTTATAATTATCAACACGGCAGGCGAATTTTCCTGAAGAATATCTCTTCAAAATAATAATTTAATATGAGTATTCATTTGGTTTATTAACATTGCCTTTAAAAAACAAATAACAAGCAATGGATGAATAATCTTGTCCGATAAAATACACCGTTTCTGCCATGTCAGACGCGGTTGAATAAGGGTGAAAATGAAAAAATTACTGCTAGCGGTTCTACTGTTCGGTACATTGATACAAGTATTTATTTGGACTAAAGACAATTGTTACAAGTGGGTTCCTTACAATGATAATATAAAAATTACCATGTACGGGCGTCCGGGTTGCCCATTATGTAAGGGACTGCAAGGCAATCTGGAGCAGAATCGCATATCTTATACATTTATAAGTCTGGACAACGACGCAAAAGCGAATGAAGAAGTGTGGCAACTGGTGAGAAGTACCTACGGCGACGATTTTAGACAAGTAGTTCTTCCAGTTGTTTACATAGCCGATCAGGTACTGATTTCCCCGGATATTACAACAGTGACTAATCTGTACGGCAACCGAAAGTTCGTATTTCCCGGATTTCATTGATGGTGTGGCTCTCTACGCTTATTCTTAGTCTGAGTCTTTTTACGGGCAATAAAGTATGAAAAGATAACAATTTTTTTTGATGGTGTTGTCAGCGAAAGATTGTCAAAGAATAGATGGGTGGATTAGGAATGGCCGGGTGACGGCCTGCTAATATCGACTGCCATGTTTGAAAATGTGAACATTCATGATGAATAATATCCATGAGCATCATAAATCTAATGAAAAGAAATGGGATGAATGGGCTCAATCATTTGATAATAAATGGGCTGCGCCGTTTAGATATTTACAGAAACAAGTTATTGCAATCGCCGATATAAAACCCGATACAAATTTCCTGGACGTCGGCTGCGGTACTGGATGGGCTCTGCGTTATGCTGCCGGTTTATTAAATATGCAGGGGAATTTTATCGGAGTGGATATTTCCGAAAGAATGATTGAAAAAGCAAGGGAACATTCACGGGGGATGACAAACATAAAATATTACAAGGCAAATGCAGAAGAACTGCCTCTTGAAAATAATTGGTTTGATGTTATTATTTGTACAAATTCATTCCATCATTATTTGAATCCCGCAAAAGCTCTTGGCGAAGCTTACCGGGTTCTAAAACAAAAAGGAAAAATCTACGTTCTTGATATTACCACAGATGATTTCATTACGGGATGGATTGATGTGCAAATCAAAAAAATGGAAAAAGAGCATGTAAAACAATACAGCACCGCTGAATTTAAATATATGTTTTCAAAGGCGGGATTAAAATATATAAAAAGTAAAATCATTATGGTATATCCGTTAAAGGTTCATATCGCAGAGAAATGAATGAAATACGGGGTGTCCGATCCGGATTTATGATGAAAGAATGTTCAGATGAAAGGATAGTATTATGAACAAATCAAAAAATATTTTAACACTTCTTGTTTTTTTATTTTTTACGTTAATTTCTTTTTCCTGCGCGTCCTTGCCCGGATTTACCTCTAAATCAAATTATCAGAACGATCCCTTGATGGGCCGGTTAAATATAATAAATCACGGCGGCTTCATTATCCCGATACCATTTAATTCTGTAAAATATTATATTGATGGGAATAAAGTGGCATCCCACAATGCCGATACTAATTATGAAGCAGTGGTTCAGTTGCCCCCGGGAAAACATAATTTAATCGTCGAATGCGGGGATCGCTATAAATGTACATATAGTTTTTCAATTGAGCGGGGACAAACAGGGACTTTCAATAATTACAGTTATTATACCTATTTAATGAAAATGGCAGATCGTGTGAATTTAGACTGGGGATTTAACAACATCTTTTCACAAGTCATTGAAAATAAAGTTGGCAAGAACGATTGCAATGATATTGATAGTGATGTCGGCAAGGAAATATGCAAGAAATACTATGACAATCTGTGCCGTTAAGTATAGCAAATGCTCTAATCGCAGTTTTGTCAGACATTATAATCTACTATTATAATAATATATATAACAGAACATGATTTATCAGAAATGCACAGGCTCTAATGGTCAGTGATTTGAAGTTATTCGGGGGAAATATCCGCCTTGTGAAGAAAATCTTCCAGCATCTTTTTTGTGTACAGCATTTCTTTGATTTTAACTTCCATTGTTATGGTTGAATCGTAACCCTTGCTAATCATGGATTTGAGAATTGCTTTATAATCCACATTGCCTTCTCCAAGGGGCAGATGAAGATCGTCTTTGACGGTTGTTCCGCCGTAGTTATCGTGAACATGCACGTGGGCGATTCTGGGAAAATGGTCTTCAATAAAACAGAAAGAAGTGTTTTGACGAGCAAGAAGCTGGGCGTGTCCTATATCCAGAGTCATTCTCAAATCGGGGATAGCTTCAAATGCCGGCGCAAAGCTCTCGGAACGTTCACTTAAGTTTTCCAGACAGACAATGATGCCTGAAGCAGTGCCGTAATCCACAATACGGGAAAGAATGTCCAGTTTGCCCCGGATCAGTTCGGCAGACGCCCATCTTTTATCAATCCAGAAGTGCAAGGTTGCTTTGCTGATGGCGAGTTCACGTGATATTTTCATCAGTGCTTTGATGCGGGGAAGAAAATCATTCCGGAGAATGTTCACGTCAAAAGGATTTCCCTCATTGGGATAATGTGCAAGAAATGCAGTGCCGCAGGATTCTTTTATTTCAAGAAGACGGGGAAACCAGCCCGAAACAGTTGCGGGATCATCCAGCGAAACTTCAATAAGCGTAAATCCAAGTTTACTCACTGCGATAACTTCATCCAGATTGTGTGCTCTGGCACCGATAATCATTATAAAAGTCCATTTTAAAAGGACAGGGAATTTAAAGCCTGCCTTCCAGTTTTAAGCGGTCAATGACTTTTTGTAATTCAGGTATTTTCAAGGTGGCCGCTTTTTCGCCTTCCAGAATCGCCTCGTTGAATTTTTCCAGATCGGTCGATCCGATGTTTTTCATGTTTGGACGAATGACGATGTCGGCATGCTTTATCTGATATTCGGCAATGCTTTGATACATTATATCAATTGATTTTTTCATGGACTCGACAATTCCTTCAGGAACCGATTTGTTTAGTCCTCCGGATATGTCCACCGCAATAACGATGTCCGCACCATTGCGGCGGGCAACATCAACAGGCACAGGGCTTACCAAACCTCCGTCCACATAGGTATTGCCGCCGAATTTCAGCGGCTGAAAAACGGCCGGTACGGAACAGCTGGCGCGCACAGCCATGCCCGTGTTACCTCTGGCAAAAACGATCTCTTCACCTGTGCCGATATTGGTGGCGACAGCGTAGAAAGGAATTTTGAGTTTTTCTATCGGGGTATTATTGACATAGGAATTGATAAAATTTTCCAGTTTGTCTCCTTTGATAAGTCCACCGCTCCAGATTTTCCAGTCATAGTCGATGACGTTATCCTGGTTCATTTTCAAGGCGATTTCCTGCAACTGAAAAGCGGATTTGCCTGATGCATATAAACTTCCTACCAGACTGCCCGCGCTTGTTCCCACCACCATATTCACAGGAATCTTCTGCGCTTCCAGAACTTTGAGCACGCCGATATGAGCGAATCCCTTGGAACCGCCGCCACCCAGCACGACGGCTATTTTAGCCGGTTTAGAAGGAAGGGGCATGGGAGATGTTGCGCACCCGCTTAATAAAAAGATCAGAGAAACAGCGAACAGAAATATTCTAAACTTTGTACTATTTTTTAAATATAACATTTTGCCTGTCATGAGAATTATCCTTAAAATATGGAATATGAGTTTGTTTACTTATAACTCCTTTTCATGATTTGTCAACCGAGAGAAAAAATCAATACCGCTATTACATCATTTATTTTTTGTTTGTATTTATTAAAAGACGTGATACAATGAATAATATTCAACAATTATTGATTCATCAAATTACATGCTTAATAATTTGAGTAAAGAGGAGAACTCATACAGGAATACTGCATCGCTATCTTGAAAAGAAAGTCCCATTTGTACGGAAGTAATTTGTTACCGGAAAAATATCACGTATAAAAAGGTTGATTCTATGGAAGCAAATACTGAAACCAGTTACAAGACGGATGAAAAGAAATCTTTTTCACCTGCGGAATTCACCAAAGCCAAAACGGTATGCGAATTTGTCATTGATCTTACCAAAGCAATTTCCCGCAGCGGTTATTATGATGCAAACCATCCTGTATCCGGCGAGGTCAAAAAAGGTCTTTACGGAGCTTTTAAAAATGCTCTGGGCAGTTCGGCGGAAATCATGCTGACCTGTCATGACTACGAAGACCAAGTGGACATTCATATCAGCGGCATTCTGGATGAACCTTTCAACATCAGAAAATTGACCCACGCGAATACTTCGGATTTGTTTGTCCCCAAGCTCAAGGATTACTTTGAGCGCAAAAGCCTCAACAGTTTTGTTATAAAAAAATATATATCGCCTGAACATTTTGAATCATTCATAGATGTTATGAGTGAACCGATTGCCGAGTCTGCGGATGCCGCCAAACTGGGTGAATATCTGACAAAAGCCCTGGCCGATCTGGATATAACCGAAGTGTCCGCAGTTTTTAAGACGGATGTGGTGCTTCTCAGAGGAAAGCTTCCCTGGCGCGTGTCCATCATATTGCGCCGTCTGGCCAAGGATTTGAAAGTGGTGCCCATGTTCCGCTCGGCTTCTGCCGATAAAATGAAACTGGTCAAGCAACAAATTGTGGAGGACATCATAAGGCCACTCAACAACAATGAACTGCTCAGAGACCTCATTGTTAACTGTGATGTCATTGTCAGTCATACCACGGACATGATGGAAGTTGATGAACTGGAGAAACTGATTACAAATTCCTTACCGGCAAATTCACTTATTCCTGTATTTAAGTCCGTTTTTGAAGTCTATAAAGCAAATAAGAAAGAAGCAACCAGTAATGAATCAACGTCCCAACAGAAGGAAAAAGCGGACTACCTGAATAAGGTACTGAATATAGGGGCTCAGCGTATTATTTCCGAAGATCTGCCGGACATTTCAGATTTTTTTGAGCATTTATACGAAAATGAAGTTATCAGCATTGATCTTCTGCCCAGGGAAATTCGATTTAATATTCAGTCGAAAAAATTAGCCGGTGATGTCATATCGCAAGTAGACACATACATCGGGAAAGCTTTGAAGATTTCATCGGATTCGGAAATGGAATCCCTGGTCGTTACGTTTAAACGTGTCATACCGGAACTCATCAGACAGGGAGAATGGAATGTCATTAATAAAATAATAGAGGCGGTAAACGGATTTTCGGAAAGAAAGGATTATGCTTCTGATACGGTGGCGTTGTTTTCAAAACTGCCTGATCTGATTTTTGAAGGCAGTGAAGAAATATTTGCCGATCGGTACAACTATGCCCAACCTGATTTGAGAAATCAGATAAATGACATTTTAATGCAGATGAAAACCATGTGTATAAAAATATCGGATATTATATTTAAAACATGCAAGGACCCGGTGGTTCTGAAAAATGTAACCAATCTGATGTCTAAAAAGGGTGAGCTGGCAAGACAATGGGCAATAAAAATTCTTGATGATCCGAATCAGCCTATATCTTCGATAAACATTGCACTGCTTCTGATTGTTAATGTGGGTACAAGCGATGATGTGACACTGGTGAAAAAATATGTCAGAAATTCCAACCCCAGCATCCGGGCTAAAGCTTTGGGTGCTATGGCAAAACTGAACAAGCGGGAAGTCGAAAATGTCATCATGGATGCTTTAATTGATGAGGAGGAAAAAGTGCGAAGCGCTGCGGCAAGTTTAATAGAAAGCGATGTCGGGCTTCCTGAAGAATCAATCAATAAGCTTTTGACGCTGGTGAAGGAAAAACTGGGTAATAAAGATTTAAAGTTGCCTGATGCGATCATGATTTCCGGATTATTAAAAGTGATTGGAAAATGCAACAGCAGCATCAATAAGGAATTTCTTGAAGATGAGATTATCAAAATTTCTTCTGATATACAGAAAGAAAAAAAGGGTTTGTTCAAATTCATGAAAGCGGAACCCAGCAGGGAACATATGGAAATATTATGCTCCTGCGCGACGGTGCTCGGAAAAGTAGGCGGGACAAAATCAGAAGAATATCTGAAAAATCTTTCCCGAGGTGATTCTGTGTTATCGAAGGCAGCCCATGAGGCAATCATTTCAATCAAGAGAAATTAATGAATCATGAAAGAAAATAGATGCTTGATGAATATTCATATGGATTGTCCTGAACAAAAATTCATTTAAGCAAAACGTAAAAATAAATACCGGTCGGTTGTTTTGTCATTTCATGTATTCACCTCAGATATAGGGCAATAATGCCTTATAGCTCTAACTCTCACCATTACACCGGACAATTTCTCAATATCATGGAATAAAATTGTTTTCTGTACGTACGTTCAGCCGGGATAACTTCCGTATTGACAGCGGAGTGATGCGAAACAATTATGAAACAATGAAACGAACCGTTTTCCTGTTTAAATGAAAAACATCCGCATAAGGACTTGAAAAGAATGTTGTGTCTGGAGTATAGAAAAGAAAAAAGTTACACGCTCTTCCTGTAAAATGAGGCGGTTCCGAATATGAAAAAATCATATTTATTTATCCTCCTGATATTACCTGCCATGCTGGTATCGACCGCGTTCATTTTACGATACGCGCATGGTCCATATTACATATGTTCGGATACCGAACAGGATTACATATATTTGCTCAGTTCCCTCGCTATGGCCGAGTCTAGGGAGGTAATTTATACCGATCATCCCGGAACAACCCTTCAAATGATGGGAGCGATTACATTAAAAATATCACACATACTGGATTATTCCGAAAAAAACAGCCTGGAATATGCGGTTCTTAAAAATCCCGAACACTATTTGACCATCGTCAACTCTGTGTTGATCGCTTTGAATGCAATGATATTATTGATTATCGGTCTTATGATTTATCATTCAACCCGGAATATCGGATTGAGTCTCTTACTGCAATTTACGCCTTTTTTTTCCACGATCCTATTAAGATGGGGATTAATTCAGGTTTCCTGCGAACCTCTTTTATTATTTGTCAGTTTATTGTTTGTACTGATTCTGATCAGGATGGTTGCCGCCGAAAAGCTCTCCCGATCTGTTCATGGGGACATGATTGTTCTGGCTATTGTTTCGGGATTTGGTATAGCCACCAAAGTGACCTTTGCTCCTCTGATGATCATTCCTTTAGTTGCCCTGCCGGGGTTAAGAAATAAAATGGCATATCTTTTTTTGTCAGGATTGAGCTTTTTGGCTTGGACTTGGCCGATTCATTCGCAATACGAGCGTATATTGAAAAGGATATACCACATTATAACTCACACGGGCTGGTATGGTACCGGTCATTCAGGAGTCATAGAAAGCGTTTCATTGAAGAATAATCTGCTGAATGCATTATCTGGTTTCATAGCAGACCCCGTATTTCCTGTTTTATTCTTTTTTATGCCGTTGATTATATGCATAATCCTTTGGCGTTCAAAAACAATGAAGGCCGCATGGAGAGATATATCTTTCAGGATCATTTTAGGGATAATATTGGCGCAAATATTTACTTTTTTCATTGTGCTTAAGCAAAGTGCCGAACGTTACGCATTGCCTGTTCTATGTCTGACAGGCTTTCTGTTATTTTTAATTATTATTTCTCTGCAAAGGAATAACGAAAGGAAATATTTTAATAATACAAAAATATTATACATTATTTCAATTGTGATTTTAATCAGCGGTGTATGGAGAGCTGTTGCCGTTAAAAATCTTTTCTCGGACTATCTTCAGGTCAAACAGGAATCGTTGACGGCTGAATGGAAAGCGGAAAATGAGTATGGTGATTATTTAAAAATTTCATCCTATATGACACCTTCTGCTGTTGCCGCACTGAGCTACGGTAATTTCATGGCAAGTTATAAATATTTATACGATGACGATATGCGGAGAAATATTTTTACACAGGGGATGTATTCCGGATCTCTTCAAGATATTTACGGAGATGCTTATTTCTATAACGAAAAAAGCGGGAAATTTTACACTTTCACGGATAACTTTCTGATCGAGGATATGATTTTTAAAAAAAATGTTAATAAGATCATTTTTCATTGTCCGCCTTTTTTCAGGAAAAACAACGATATGATAAAATGTATGTCCGGTTCCGTGCTTCATGTCAAAGATGTTTTAAAAGGTACATATGATACGATATATGTCGTGGAGGGGATTACAATAGGGAACGATGTTTTGCGGTAATTTTCTTTGTCACAGATGGAGCGATGAAACACAAAACAGGAAAACGGTTGATGCCGTTATTCTGCGTAAATTATAATATTCAAGAAATTGTTAATTATTAATTATTTTAAGAATTTCCTGAGCGACGATTTTGTTGACTTTTATTGAAGGATGCCCATCATTCTTATTTACAATTCTTTCAGAAACGGGAATGTCCCTGACCAGGTGAGAAACATTGATAAACCTAATTTTATTATCCTGGAAAAAATCGGTAATATCATTCATATACATTGAATCGCTCATTTCCACGTCGGTCAAGAAAGGAAATATGACCACAATCAGTTGAATGGAGTTTTCCCTTGCGTAATCGATAAACAATTTCAACTCCTCTTTATGTTTTGACAGAATATGATCATTTTTATAAGCCTGATTAAGAAAATTTATATATGAATTGCTGAGATGATTCCGGGGAAATGACCAGTATAAATAATTAAGCAGATAGGAACCGGCTACTACAGGTTTAAAAAAAATGTTGATGTCTTTGTAAATCTTAAAACCATCGGACTGTAGTCCGTTTTCCGCAGCAACGTATTCAATGTCATTTCCATAGTACTGTAATATTATGGTTTTAGCCTTGATTTTGTTCGTATAGGATAGTTGTTTCATTAAATTGTATTCGCCCAACGTATCAACACCTGATTTTCCGATATTGATAACCCTATAGTTATTGCCTTCTTTATTGAGTTCTTTCCCGACAATATTGGAAAATCTTTCATCGACGGATTTCAGGCCTCTGCCCGCTGTAAAGGAATCTCCCACAAACAATATGACATGATGTCCGTTTTGGGGTTCATCATCACGATAGCCCAGCGAGTTGAGAGGCTTGTCGTATTTTGCGTACCACAAGCGGGAGGAGAGGGAAAAATCGAAGAAATTCGTTCTGGGAACAAACATGAATATCGTTTCAAGAAATAAAAAAATCACGAAAACGGAAAGTAAAACAGTCCCTATATTTGATGCAAATTGATTTACACGACTGTCAATACAAATGATTTTGAACAACATCAGGCTTTCAATCAGAATCAAAAAAATTAAAAACAGTCTGAAATATATGGCTGTTCCCGTTTGGTAAAATATCGGAATAATGAAAATTGATATGAGTAGAAAAAAAATTGACAGGCTTTTGAATATTATTTTTCTCATAATCCTTTGATGCTGAATGATCGGGATGCAGTTGAATCTTGTCGTTTTAAATATATAAAGAAGTACTTCTTATGTCAACGAATACTACTCAAGTACGGCAAAGTTTCTATCGAATTGGACAATGACAAATTCAATTTAATATTACCTTGACACACCGGTGCGCCTCTCTTATACTCAACCTTCGAAAAGGAAATCCTTATCAAACAATTAATCCGGCAATCCGGCCTTTTGCGCGTTTTGCAGCCATCACGCCAAGTCTGTTTCCGACAGCTCACGACATGCGTTACATTAACGCATAATGAAAAGCCGACGGACATCAGACGCCAAGCCGTCAAATTTGCCGTTTTAAAAATACCGACAATGATTAAGGGAGACCTGGCCCGTAACAGAGGATGCTATGACAGAGGAGATGGACAGATTCAGGGAATTACTTCAGTGGGACAAATGCACCGAATGCGGCGAATGCCTGCTCAACTGCCAATACATGAAATTCACGCATGATGAGGCCATCGCCGACATCAGGAAGATAAATCGCGGCGGGCATCACGAATCACGAGCCGTGCAGGGGTGCATAAGCTGTTACGCGTGCGACGCATTCTGCCCAAACGGAGCGCATCCCTATGAAAGAATCCACTATACGTGGAACGAGCGGTACGAGCGGCAAGGGCTTCCGGCCCGCGCGAGCTACCTGATGCCGGGGCGCCTTCCCAATTTCAGGCAGAGCCTGTCGTACACTCAGAAGGAAAAAGAACTGCAGGATAAGTGGGCTTCAGACGTGCCACCCGCGAAAACCTGCCTCTATCCGGGCTGTAATCTCCTGGCAATGCCGCTGCTCGCGGAGGGTGCGATATTCGACGAGCTACCAGTGTGGGGAAGATGGGACCTCTGCTGCGGAGAGATGTTCTTCCGCATGGGCGCGCTGGCGCCGGTCAGGCATACCGCTAAGCTCCTCACTCAATTCTATCAAAATAAAAAAATCAAGGAACTCGTCTTTATTTGTCCGGCCGGTTATAATATGTTTTCCAACGTTCTCCCCCGGCAGTTTGGCGCCAAACTTGATTTTAAAAAAATCTATTTCACCGATTGGTTCATGAGGAAACTTGACGAAGGCGTTTTCAGAATAAAAAAAAAATTATCAGGGACTGTTGTTATGCACGATTCCTGCCACGCTCGGATTATCGGAGAGGAATTTCTGGAAAGCCAGCGCAGGCTTCTTAAAAGACTTGGCCTAGCCGTGGTCGAGACAAATGAAAATCGAAAGCATGGGCTTTGCTGCGGTGTAGCCGCGGGATGCAGGGAATACAGCCTCCTTGATCTCGCGCGTTGCGGTTTCAAGGGGCTTGCGGCGCTTGACCGGGCGGAGGCTGATGAGGCGGCTATTTACTGTACGGGCTGTCTGTTGACACTGGGCATCTTCAGGCTTGCCAATCCCTTTGGAAAGCGGCTGAGACATATTGTGGAGTATGTCCGCGAAGCAATGGGCGAGAGCGTGGAACGAACCCATACGAAGAAAGCCCTGCAGATGACGCTTGGCATTGGAATGAACGCACTGCCACGTTACCTTGACCCGCGTCACTTCAAAGTGGATGAATAAGGAGAGCAAAACAGAGGTGATAAAACTGGAACTGCCGCCCATAGGCATCAAATTGCTCGACAAAAAAAATGCCGGCACATATGAAGGCAAAGAGAAATTTTCCGGCATATCATATTGCGAGGCCGTATTCGAGTCCACATTCGGCAAGGAACTTGTCGTGCGTTCCGAGTCAGTTAAAGTCTGCAAATGGGTTCCGGTGGTGCTGGGTTTCAAGAAGGCTCAAAACGATTTCGAGCGGTCCATCGAACCACATCTCGAAGAGAGTACGCCGGGTGTTTACATCGCGCCGCTCCATCTGTTCAGAAAGGACGATACACCCGATGTCGTCATCATCCGCACAAAACCTGAACATTGCCGTTTCATCATCGAAATTCTCGGTTGGGAGAGTTTCATCGACTATGCCAAGCTCAAACAGGACAAAACCGCGCTCCACACCTTCAACAAGAAGCCTCCGGCGGGATTTTCGGCGCTGACGATAAAATATTTCAACGGCGCGCTCGACGCGCTCAACCGGTTTCATTTATGGAATTCGTTCACAGCGTTTCTTTTTAAAAGCGGTTTCGTCACACGCCTGTTCGACAAGTTCATCACCCGTTATATGGCGAACATGAGTATCTGCCGCAACAGTTTTGTCATTCCCTTTCAACAAAACCGGGCGAACATCAGCTATTTCTGCACGGGCGGCGTCGCCTGGGGAAAGAACGATTCGCGCAATATGACCTCCGGCTTTCCTTATAACCTGTTCAGGAAGCTTGATGCCCATCTTGATTATCCCGGTAAAACGGAGGCGGACAGCAGACTGGACGCTCTGGATGGCATAAAGGAGCGGCTGGTGAAACAAAGCGCGGCGGCGGAAGGCAAATCCTGCCAACTTAACTTTAAGGAAAGCCAGTCGTGCGCCATCGAACCGAAAGACGGCAAAAAGGAGTGAGTAATGGGTATCGGTTCAATCAAAAATGAGTTTAATCCCATACGGCGGTTTTTTCTGTATATCTTTGCAAAATATATCGAGGTGCCGCTGTTACTTTTGTGCTACAAACTGCTGCAGGGCAACTGGAAGGTTCTGGGGCAAAGGCCATTGTTCAAGAAGATCGCGGCGGTGACTCTGGCGAAGCCTTTCGGGTATCTGGGCGATACCGCCCGTCCCATACCCTATGACGAACTCATCGCGCTCATCGATGCGCAGGAAGGCCCCCTGGCCGTGGGCCCCTGCCGCTGCCGTATCGGGCACAAAGCATGCAGCCATCCGTTGGAGACGGACATCGTCTTTCGGACAGGCTTTGATGCGTGGATGAGGGCTTTTCCAGACAGCTACCGTAAAATATCGAAGGAGGAGGGGAAGGCCATCATCAAAACGTGTCATGAAAAAAGAATGTTCCATATGGTCTTCATTCATTGCCCAGTGAACCTCTACAACGAATACGCCATCTGCAACTGCTGCGTGT
>CAYMWM010000080.1:0-15826 GCA_964394185.1 uncultured Smithella sp. | reverse complement strand
TCCACAATTCTCAAATCAAGAAATTTATGCTAAGTTACAACCCGCAATCGTTAACATGTCCAGCATTAGAAACGATCTATATAAACAATGTTAACACAAGAGAGATAAGAACATGCGAAACCAGCGCGTTGCATCACTGGCCATGCGGAAACACACCGGTGCAGCACTGAAAGATATCAGCAGTCATTTTGGGATGTACAATTACAGCAGTGTAGGCAGTGTGATTACAAGAACGAAGCAGGAGATGGTCAGTAACGGAGATTTGCGGCAGAGGGTGGAAGCAGTCGAAAAACTATTGGCGTGGGCGTGAGCCAAAAGCCAAGCAAAGACCTCCTTCGCCCCACATATGGCGTAGGTTTTCACAAAAAGAAAAAAATACGGAGGGCGGCACGAAGAAAATAGACAACATTTTGTTTGTTGCTTATATAACAAAAAGTTAGACTCATACTTTAACGAACAAACAGGCAAACTGAATCTATGATTTAAGTCTGCCTTAAGATACGAGGTTTATTTCTATGAAATTTCTACCGGCGGTTATCAGCACAATTTTATCCAGTAAAATTACCAAAGAGAATATCGCTCTGATTCTCAAATATCTTTTTCTGATCGTTGCGTTAATTACTCTTTACAGCATTATATTTCACTACCTCATGGATGCGGAAGGTCAGAAACATTCATGGATCACAGGACTTTACTGGACGATCGTCACCATATCCACGCTGGGGTTTGGCGATATTACATTTACCTCTGATATCGGCCGCGCTTTTTCCATTCTGGTGCTTCTGTCCGGTGTTGTTTTGCTCCTGATTCTTCTTCCTTTTATATTTATTAAATTCTTCTTTGCGCCCTGGATGGAAGCTCAGGCAAGAAGTCGCACTCCCCGTGACTTACCTCCGGATACCCGTCATCATGTCATTATCACTAATTTCGATCCGGTTACGGAGTCCCTTGTCGAAAAGCTTGTCAGTCATAAAAAAGATTATGTTGTGATTGTTGAAGAATATCAAAAAGCGCAGGAGCTTTATGACAGAAACATCCGGGTGGCTGTAGGTAAAATTGATGATCCGGAAACCTATTCAAATCTTCGCGTTCAGAATGCCGACCTGGTCGTTGCGACGAACTCCGATCAAATGAATACCAACATCACTCTTACGGTGCGCGAGGATTTCGAACAACTTCCAATTATCACGACTGCCGATTCTCCTCATTCGGTGGACATTCTGCAACTGGCAGGAAGTTCTTTGGTTTTGCAACTTCATGAGTTGTTGGGTAAATCATTGGCGGCATGGACGATTGCCGGAGACTGCAAATCCAATATTATCAGCACATATGGAGAGTTGATTATTGCGCAATCGCCAGTTATCGGTACGCCGTTAATCGGGAAAACCATTGTCCAAAGTCAAATTCGTGAAACGTTTGGTTTGACGGTGGTGGGTATCTGGGAGCGCGGAAAATTTATCATTCCCCAACCGGAAACTGTTATTGATCGCACAAGTGTTTTGGTGTTGGCCGGCAGCGAATCCGCTTTGTCTAAATATGACGAAGTTTATTCATTCTATCAAATATGCAAGGTCGCCGGTGATCCGGTTATTATCGTTGGTGGCGGCCGTGTCGGCCATGCCGTTGCTGCAAAATTCAAGGAAGCGGATGTCTCCTATATGATCATAGAGAGAAATAAACGCCGTAATCAGGAAGACAGCCATTTTATTTTTGGAGACGCGGCGGATATTCAAACGCTGGAAAAAGCATGGTTTAAAAAGGCGCCAGCCGCAATCATCACATCACATGACGATGCCACTAATATTTATCTGACCAAATACCTGCGCAGTCTGAGGCCGGATATGCAGATTTTGAGTCGTGCCAGTGAAGATCGCAATATCACCACACTACATCGCGCGGGTGCTGATTTTGTCATGTCATACGCATCTTTGGGCGCAAACGCGATTTTTAATTTCCTGATGAATGAAGAAACGATCCTGCTCGCCGAAGGATTGAATATTTTTCATTTGCCGGCACCCATTTCTCTCGTGGGTAAGAAACTGGCGCAATCCAATATCAGAGAAAAAACAGGATGTCGGCTTGTGGCAATTGTGCATCAGGGCATTACGTCCATCAATCCTGCACCGTCCATTCATATCGGTAAGGATGACGAGCTGATTTTGATTGGCACGCACGAAACAGAAAAGTTATTTTTTAAAGATTTTACAGATTGAGCCGAATAATGGATTCATGACGATGAAGTCATCATGTTGTGTTTTTATCTATCTTACGTTGTCCTTTGTAAAAATTATATCCAATCTTTTTGAGAACGCCCCCCCTTCAATCAGTTATCATCAATTTCAATAGTAAATATGGATTATGTTACGTATAGGTAGGTATAAGAGTTTTCAGGGTAAAACTGCATTGGACATTGCCTGTTAAGCCATATGGATTAGGACATATAATGAGCGATGAAACATACTGTTGGCATCCGCGGCAATCCGGAGGCAGTATTATTTTTTAAATAAGTCGGGTGTTCTGTTCACGGGACGATTTTCCCTGTTTTCTCCGCCGTTTTCCATAATCAACTTCTTAACGTCTTTCTTGAAGTCATACGATAAAACATTCCCGTCTTTCGTACGAATCTTTATGGTTTCAGGATTCATGCTGATGACCAGCCCTTCGATAACATTTCCGTTGATGAGCTCAATCCCTTTAATTCCTCTGTACTTCTGCTCAGCAGCTACAGATGGTTTGATACTCTCCACGGGCATCCGAGTTTGCTTTTCAGGGCTTTTGGAAACCGGTGGGTCTTCTGGCGGAATTATTACCTTGTTTGTTTCCGATTTTAATAATGGCTCCTGCGGGCATTTCCCCTTGCTTTTAGCCCATTCCAGTAATTTACAGAGCCCCATGGCGCACGCTTTTTGTGCGTCCCGGCAGCCCAAACCGCTGTTTCCCTGTAATAAATAAGCATAGCCTCTGTTGTTGTATGCATCACGATAATCCGGTTTCAGGCGGATGGCTTCATTAAAGTCTTTGATAGCCATGTCGTACCGGCCTGATTTAGCATAAGCCTTTCCCCTGTTGCTGTATGCAAGGGCATTATCAGGTTTCAGGCGGATGGCTTCATTGCAATCTTCGATGGATAGCTGATACTGATACAGAATATAATAAACATCCCCTCTGTTGATGTAGGCCGCGGCATAATTTGGATTCAGGCGGATGGCTTCATTATAGTCTTCCATGGCATGTTGATACTGACCCAGATCGGCATACGCATTCCCCCTGCTGTTAAAAGCTCCCGCATAATTTGGCTGTAATTTAATGGCTTTGTTCAAATATTCGATGGCTTTTCGGGGGTCGGTATATTTTTCCCCGTCCCATAATGCCTGGGCGCTATTAAACAAATCCGCCGCTGTAATGCTCATTGCCGGGGAACAAAAAAATGTTAAAACGAGAAAGATGGAAATGATGATTTTGCCCATATTCTACACTTTAAAATCTGCAATGAATATTAATTATAAAAAGCTACCCCAAAAGGTGAATGCTTTGGCTCTGCGCTGATATTCTGACAGCATCAGGTATTTGTATGTTCCGGCCTGAGCAGATCATAAACCGTCTTCACCGGATTAAAAATGATAATGGGCAGTTCTATAAAAACAGTATTCCAGTAAGCCATACCGCCGTTCCAGAGACCCGGTAATTCCAGCGCTTTAAGAAAGCGCCCCTTTTCATTTTTTAATGAAATCAAATATGCCTCGGGATTGACATAATGATCGAGATTGAATTTTTCTCCCCAGTAATTCTTCGTGCATAAGACCATGTCCACCGGATTGAAATATTTGGCGGAAGACCAGACAGTCAATTGAAGGGTATCGTTTTTGTCCACATGGCCGCCTTCGACAATCTGCACAGTCTGACGCCCTTCCGGCTCTTCAACCCAGAAGGGCGCGCCGCCCGGTTCACCTTCATTGCTCACTATTGCGCACACACGCAAAGGCCTGTTCAATGCGGAAAATAAAATCTGCTTTTGAAGCTTCAGGGATTTTCGGGACATGCCGCGTGGAAGGGAGACGTTAATCCGTAAACAATAATCGCGGATTTTTTTAATTTGCGCCGCGCTGGTTCTGTCATTGTCCATCTGCTGTAAAAAAGAAAATATTTCCCGCTGAATCTTCAACGCCGCTCCTCCCAGCATTTTTTTATAAGGAAGAATTTCCCGCAAAAGTCTTTCCGGCGCTATATTATCGATATTTTTGACAAAGATGAAATCAGCGTCAAGATTCTGCAAATTACCCAGCAAGGAACCATGACCGCCTGGGCGGAATATAAGATTGCCTTCGTAATCCCTGAGCGGCAGATTGTCTTCATCAACGGCCAGCATATTTGTCGATGATGACTGAACGGATAACGATATGACATATTTTACCCGGCCAAGATTTTCGTATCGTGACTTCACCCTGTCTATTTTTTCAATGATGTTTTTTTTATGTTCCGGAGAAATTGTGAAATGAAGATGACAGATATCGCCCGCGCACCGGATATATTGAGCGCCCTCAAGCAAATGTTCCTCCAGAGCGGTACGCGTTTCTCCCCTCTTATATCGATGGAAAGGAATTAATGCCTTGGGCAGCCAGCCGTAATTCAGTCCCCGTTCGGACAAAATGTAACCGAGCAGATCTTTAATATTTTTTTGTCCGACTAATTGAAATGCCTGTTTGTCCTGTTTTATCAAAGAATAAAAAGGATATTGCTTCAATTTATGTAAAAATGATTGATTCAGTTCTACGGAGCCGAATCCGCCATTATCTTTCGCGTTAAACCATTCGGCAAACATGCGGCTGGCGGCGCCGGAGGCGGGTACGAATTTCATTAGTTTGTATTTGCCGGATTCTTTCTCATAAAAGGAAATCAGTGTTTTCCTCTGTGACGGCGTAAAGGATAAAATCCCGTCGTTCACCGAACAGGGTCTGTTCAATTTCAGGTATTTAAAACCTTTACGGTACAGGGACAGCTGTTTATCAACGGTTTTCAAATCCAGTCCCAGACGCTCAATGAGTTGAATTTCTTTTCGGGAAAACAATACTTTACTTTTCATGGTTCTCTTCATACTGTTTTAATAACATCTGCAAAAATCCTTGGCAAGCGAAAAACAAGTTCCGCGCTTTGTCTTTATCATGTAATAATTGTCTTTGTAACTCATTGACAAACAATGATTCCGCCTGTAATAATACAAATCATTTAAAGGAAGAGCGCTTTGAATCATTTATTTCGAATATCCGGTCTGATTTTAATAACTATAGTAATTGCGGGTTTCGCTGGTACCACGGAAGCGCAAACGGGAAGGGAACATCCCTCAAGCCTCGCACTCCTTAAAGCGCTTAAAATTAAAGAACCCCTCACCTTCTGCAACGAACCGGTCCCTTTAAAAGAAGCGGATATCAGGGAAAGAATGGAGAGAGAACTCCTTCTGCAGTTGGATGACAGCGCCGGGGTCATCCTCTGGCTTAAACGCGCCAACCGTTATTTCCCCCATATCGAAAAAGCGCTCAGGGATAATTCCCTGCCCGATGATTTGAAATATATCGTTATAGCCGAAAGCGCGCTGAAGCCGCTGGCGACATCATACAGAGGTGCTGTCGGATTCTGGCAATTCATAGAGAGCACCGGGAACAGATACGGCATGAAAACAAACAGGAACATTGACGAACGCCGCAATCTTGCCATCTCCACAGATGCCGCCATTCAATATCTCAAAGATCTGTACGGACTTTTCGGCTCATGGACACTGGCAGCGGCTGCGTACAATATGGGAGAGGAAGGCCTGAAAACGGAAATGCTGCTGCAAAAAGAAAGTAACTATTACCGGCTATATCTTAATGATGAAACATCAAGATATGTTTTCCGGATTCTGGCGGCCAAATTAATTCTGGCAGATCCAAAGAAATACGGTTTCAATTTAAACAAAGAAGACCTTTATAATCCCATCCTGTCCGACCGTGTGGAAATAAATGCCGATGATCCCGTGCCGATTCACATCATCGCCGCGGCGGCCAATACATATTTCAAGGTCATCAAAGATATGAATCCCCATATAAAGAACTATTATTTGCCTGCCGGCAATCACAGTATTTTGATTCCCCAAAACACCGCATCCGGGTTTTACGGAAAATATGAAACCCTGCTTAAAAATTGGCTGGCAGAAAAAAATATATCCGTTTACACGGTAAAAAAGGGAGAAAACTTATCGTCCATCGCGAAACATTTCAATGTTTCGGTCAAAGCGATCATGATCTGGAATGACATCGCCAACGGCAAAACCGTTCTTCCCGGCAAAAAACTTTATATATTTTCAAATCCCAACTCTCACAAACAGGATAAAAATACCGGCACGGAAGAAAATTATTTTATAAATCCAACATAAGAATATGATATTTTTTAATATATTCGTAATAATCATAAATCTTAATTTCTTGACAAAAGTTTTTTTTCTGCTTTAATCGCTACAATTATCCGGGAGGAGAATGTTCTTTTTTAACTGAGTAAATCATGGACATAAAAGATAAAATTAAAAAACTAAAAAAAGAAAAAAAAGCAGTGATTCTGGTTCATAACTATCAGCTTCCTGAAATTCATGACATAGCCGATTTTGTCGGTGATTCACTGGGACTGAGCATTGAAGCGGCCAAAACCAATGCTGATGTCATTGTCTTCTGCGGTGTGCATTTCATGGCCGAAACAGCGAAAATTCTATCTCCGGGAAAAACCGTGTTGCTTCCCGATAAAAATGCCGGTTGTCCGATGGCCGATATGATTGATGCCAAAAGTTTGAAATCCCTTCAGGCCGCTCA
This sequence comes from uncultured Smithella sp., assembly GCA_964394185.1. Lineage (GTDB taxonomy): Bacteria > Desulfobacterota > Syntrophia > Syntrophales > Smithellaceae > Smithella. The sequence goes on along the minus strand of CAYMWM010000080.1, from coordinate 8,993 downwards.
TCCCAAAGCTTTGACCATGTGCTATGTCAACACTTCCGCCGCCGTGAAAGCTTTATGTGACTACTGCTGTACTTCCGCCAACGCATTGAAAATGGCTCAAAAACTCCTGCCGGATCATCGGGAAATCATTTTTATCCCCGATAAATATCTGGCGCAGTATGTTTCGGGTCAGGTCAATCACGAATTTATCATGTGGGAAGGATACTGCCCCATTCATGCCGGAATATTGCCTGATGACATGTTGCAGGCAAAAAATCTCCACCCGAAAGCCAAAGTGATTGTTCATCCTGAATGCAAACCATCCATTATCGATTTTGCCGATATTGTCGCATCAACCGAAGGCATGAGCAGATATGTTAAAAACTCTGATGATAAGGAATTTATTATCGGCACCGAAGTGGGCATCATTCACCGGTTAAAAAAAGAGAACCCGGACAAGATGTTTTATCCTGCATCCGATAAGGCCATATGCGCTGACATGAAAAAAATTAATCTGGAAAAAGTTCTTTTGTCTCTCGAGAGGATGTCTTACGAAATAACACTGCCACCGGACATTAAGGACAAAGCCCGTCTGTCCATAGAGAGAATGCTGCAAATCATCTGAAAATGCTCAGGTATTTTTTATATTAATAAAACAATGATGGGAATTCTGAATGAAGAAAAAAATTATATCAGCAACTGAAGTGCCGGTTTCGGGGGCTTATTCCGCCGCTGTGGAAGCCAATGACATGATTTTTATTTCCGGCCAGTTGCCCATCGATCCGGTCACGGGCGAAATCATCAGCGATATAAAAAAAGGAACCCGGCAGATTCTTACAAATATTCAAGCCCTGCTTAAGAAAACCGGTTTGGATTTATCCCATATTATAAAAACAACAATTTTTTTGAAAGATATAAAAGATTTTCCTGCTGTCAATGAAATATATGCCGAATTTTTTCCGCACGAAGCTCCTGCACGTTCTACCATAGAAGTCAGCGTATTGCCGCGGGAAGCGCTGATTGAAATCGAAGCAATCGCAATAAGAGAATAGAAAATATTTTACGGTTAAAACAGAACTTTTTTACTTAAAGTATTTTTTGGGCTGTATTTACTCAATATTCAAGGTACGGGGCAGATTAATTCAGCGCCCGCAGGTGAGGGTTTAATAAAAGATGCGGACAGGGTCACCGGTCAAAGACAAAACGGATAATGCAAAAAACATCAAACAGGATGATTTATACAATTTTGCCAATGATATCATGTCAAATGCCGGAGTTGGCATCTATATCGTTCAGAATCGTCAATTTGTATTCGTCAGCGAATTATATGAAAAGCTGACAGGATTTACATCCAGTGAACTGATCGGGCAATACTCTTTTGACAATATTCATGCCGAAGACAGGGATAGTGTCCGAAGACTGGCCATTAAATGCTTGAAGAGAGAAAGTTTTGAGCCCTACGAATACAGATTCATCAACAAAAATGGCGAAATAAGATGGATTCTGGAAACCATCACGCCTGTCATTTATAACGGCCAGAGAGCCACGCTCGGAAGTTTTATGGATATCACCGAGCGCAAATTGATAGAACAGGCACGCAATTTGAGTGAAGAAAAATACAGAACAATTATCGAAAACATTGAAGATGGTTATGTCGAACTGGATCTCAAGGGGAACTTCATTTTCTTTAATGACGCCATCAGCAAGATGCACGGCTATCGGAACATTGAATTACTGAAACTTAACTTTCGCGACATCATGGATAAAGAAAACTCTGAAAAAATATACGCTGCGTACAATAAGGTCTTTACCACCGGTGAACCGGAAAAAGGATTTGAATATCAGGTTATCACAAAAAGCGGACAAAAACGATATTTGGAAACATCCGTATCTTTGATAAAAAATCATTCAGGTCGGGCAGTCGGCTTTCGCGGCATTGTGCGGGACAGGACGGAATATAAGCGTGCGGAAGCCCATAAGGAGGCTACACTCAAAGCGCTTCGTCAAAGTGAAGAAAAATTCAGAAGCATTCTGGAAAACATCGAAGAAGGATTTTTTGAAGTCGATCTTGCCGGCAATTTCACGTTTTTCAATGACTCAACCTGTGTTCTTTTAGGTTATTCCAGAAATGAAATGATGAATATGAATTACCGTCAATACACGGAAAAAGACGCCTCAAAAAAAGTTTTTCAGATTTTCAACAACATCTACGTAACCGGAACGCCAATTAAAGATTTTGACTGGCTGATTATCAGGAAAAACGGCGCAAAAAGATATGTGGCCGCATCCGTATACCTGAAGAAAGACTCATCGGGCAATCCGGTAGGTTTTCAGGGATTTACCCGTGATGTCACGGAACGAAAAATAGCTCTGGAGGCCTTGCGTCAAAGCGAGGAAAAATACAGAAACATTCTTGAAAACATTCAGGAAGCTTATTTTGAAGTCGATCTGGCAGGTAATTTTACATTTTTCAATGATTCATTATGCCGTTTGACAGGGTGCTTCCGCGATGAGCTGACAGGTATGAATTATTCGCATTTCTCGGATAAGGAAAATTCAAAAAAAGTTTTTCTAACCTTCAATAATGTCTACACCACGGGACAGCCGTCGGATGGATTTGACTGGTGCATTACAAGACGTGACGGCACAAAGAGGTATATCGAGGCTTCCGTATCATTGACGAAAGACACGTCAGATAAACCTGCAGGCTTCAAAGGCGTTATACGCGATATCACCGAGCGCAAGCGGATAGAGCAGGAACTCAATTATATAGCAACGCATGATACTTTGACCGGACTGCCCAACCGCTTAATGTTCAATCAGCTTCTGAACCAGACCATCCAGTCAGCAAAACGCAACGTGAAGCAATTGGCTGTTTTATTCATCGATCTGGACCGTTTTAAGATTATCAATGATTCTTTGGGGCATGAAGCGGGAGATCAGCTTCTTCAGGAAATTGCCAAACGATTCAAGGAATCCCTCAGGGCCGTTGATATTGTGAGCCGTCTCGGCGGTGATGAATTTGTCATCCTGATTGAAAATTTCAACGATATGAATCAGGTAAAAACAGTTGCCCACAAAATACTTTCCGCCGCTATCAAACCGATGGTTATTGTCGGAGAGGAATGCCGCGTAACCGCCAGCATAGGCATCAGTGTATATCCAAAAGACGGACAGGATGAGCAATCGCTCATGAAAAACGCGGATATCGCCATGTATTTTGCGAAGGAGGAAGGCAAAAATAATTACCAGTTCTACTCCCCGGATATAAAAAATCACTCCAGTGAGCGCCTGTCCATTGAAACCAATCTGCGCCGCGCTTTGGAGCGAAGGGAATTTTCCCTGGAGTATCAGGCCAGACTGGATTTCAAAACCGGTGAAATCACCGGTGTAGAGGCTCTGCTGCGCTGGAATAATCCCTATCTCGGCCAGGTAACTCCTACACAGTTCATCCCTTTGGCTGAGGAAACGGGCTTGATCGTCCCCATCGGCACATGGGTGCTGAAAACCGCCTGCGCCCAGAATGTTGCATGGCAAAAGCAAGGGTTACCCCCCGTCTGCGTTGCAGTGAACCTGTCGCTCAGGCAATTGATGAATGAAAATTTACTCAATGATATTGGCGAAGCCCTGAAAGAATCCGGCATGGAGTCCCATCTTTTGGAACTGGAAATAACGGAAAGCATGGTTATGCATAATCCTGCCAAACTGATTAAACTTCTGACCAAAATAAAGGAAATGGGTGTAAGACTTGCCATTGACGATTTCGGCACCGGCTACTCTTCTCTGGCCCAGATTAAACATTTCCCGATAGACACGCTGAAAGTGGACAGGTCGTTCATCCGCAATCTGCCGCAGGACTCCGAAGACAAAGCGATCATCGAAGCCATCATTGCCATGGGCAAAACCCTGAGTCTCACTGTCGTAGCTGAAGGGGTAGAAACGGCGGAACAGGAATCTTATCTAAAAGATCACATCTGTGACGAAATGCAGGGCTTCTATTTCAGCAAACCTGTCGGAGCGGACAAATTTGCTGAACTGTTGCGCACGCATAAATCATCTCTAAAATAATTTACCCGGCCTGTGTTTGCCAATCATTTTCCCGTCATTAACCTTTGCGGATTGTTCTGAAAGCGAAGATAACCAGCCTGCCGATACCGGCATAGAGTGCCGGATGAATCCGGTAGAGCCACCACATCCCGTTGGCGTGCATGGGAAAAGTGATAATGGCCTGATTGCGGCAGATTCCATTCAAAATCATCCGGGTTGTCGAGGGAACACTATACATGAATTTTTCATTGACAATTTTCATCATATCCTCGTTAGTGGCTTTCATCAGCGGTGTTTTTTCCCATATGTCGGTTCTAATCAGTCCCGGACATGCAACACTGACCTTGACACCTAGCGCTTTCGCCTCAAGCCGCAAGACGGTTGATAAACCCACGATTGCGTGTTTCGTCGTTGTATACGGCGCATTCGCCGGAAATGGAATCAGACCGGCGAGTGATGACATATTGACGATGTGACCGAATCCCTGTTTGACCATCACCCGGTATGCCGCCAAACTGCCGTGAAGGGTTCCCATCAGATTGATATTGATGACTTCCTGAAAATGTTTAACGCTTAAATCGCGCATTTCTCCGGCAACGTTAATACCAGCGTTATTGATGACGTAATCAAGCCTGCCGTATTTCTTCACCGCCATGTCTATGCCGTTTTGGACATCCGACTCTATGGAAACATCCAACTTTACCGCTTCGGCGCGGCCTCCGGCTCTGATGATGCCCGCGGCGACTTCCTCAACCTTGCTCAGGGTTCTTCCGGCCACAATGACCTGTGCCCCGCGGCGTCCCATTTCTTCGCACAACGAGCGTCCGATGCCCGCTCCGCCGCCGGTGACAAAAACAATTTTATCCTTGAAAGGCAGTGTTTTTTCCCACGCGTACCTTACATAAGTAAAAACCATCAGTGTGGCAATGCCCGATAAGGGAACAGCCGCAACCGCAAACATTTGATGAGACATCATCAAATAACTGACATAAACCAGCAGTCCGAAGCTTGATATAATGCCGATTAATTCAAGGGACGGAACGATAATGATGATTCCACAGACGGCCTGAAGAATACCGAAGACAATGCGAAAACAATCCGATGCGCCGAGCGTCCTGAAAAGCTGAACTTCCCCCGGCGCTCCCAAAATTTTGGCTCCTCCGATAATGATGCCGATAACAGGCAGAGCAATCCTTAAAAATCTATAAATTGTAGTTTTCAATGAATGTGACCCCTTCCCTGCTGTATTTTGAAAAAGATGAGCTTTTCTTAACTAAATTTCGGGCAAAAGACAATAAAATTATATTGATCTGGATGATGAGAATTGTTCTTGCGTAAATTGAAGGAGAGGACATTATGCTGCGACACCTGCATATCAACAATCCTCAGGTTACATTGGAATGATAATTATTTTTTAAATGCCGTATCAGACATGGTTGATAAGCCACGCAAACCGGCCTTCTTACACCTGATACAGTTTCTCTATTTCTGTTGAATAAGCTTGAAAAACCTGATTGCGCTTGAGCTTCATCGTCTGCGTGACCAAGCCGTTTTCCAGAGTAAAATCCTCACTGGCAAAGATGAATTTCAGCGGTATTTCATATCCTCCATACGATTTTTTCAGATGCTTTTTGATCTCCCCAGACAGAAAATCCTGTATGTTCTTGTCCCTGACCACTTCCTGCGGGGAGCCCTGCGCCCACTTGGCTATCCGTTCATCTTTTTTCATTGTTGCGAAATCGGGAACAATGACGGCGATGTTGTAGGCCTTTCCCTCGCCCCAGAGAAACGCGTTGGCAATGTTATGCAATAGTTTGATGTCGTTTTCAATGGATTCGGGATGAATATATTTGCCGTTGGAAAGTTTATACTCATCCTTGAACCTGCCGGTAATATAGAGAAAACCGTCATCGCTCAGTCGTCCCTTGTCGCCGGTGCGTATTCCGGGAAAACCCATCCAGGTATCCGGCATCATGACCTGAGCGGTCTGCTGAGGCTTATTGTGATATCCCATCATCACATGAGCACCATAAGCGATGATTTCCCCGTCACCGCTTTCATCATCAGACACGGACTTGTCAATTTTCACATGCATATTTTCGACACATTTGCCGACTGAACCATACCGGTTCCCCAGAAGCGGTGAGTTCATGGTAATCGCGGGTGAAGTTTCGGTCAACCCGTAGGCGTCATAGGTGGGTATTCCAAGATCGGCAAAAAACATGGCTATCTCGGGATTCATGACAGCGCTGGCTGTCAAAACGCCTGAAAGCCTCCCGCCGAATTTTTCCCTGATTTTGGAAAACACGATCTTATCCAGTATTTTTAATTTCAGGGATTTATCCGACCTTCCCCTGCATTTAGCCGCCTCGCGGCAGGCCATATCAAAAAGCATCTTTTTGACGCCGCCCTCTTCATGCATTTTTGCCTGAATCCCGTCGAATATTTTATTGAAGACTTTCGGGACCGCAATGAGATACGTAGGCCTGACCTTTGAAAAATCCTCCGCCAGCGTATCGACCGACTCCATAAGAGCAATGGCGCCACCGAAATGCATGAAATTGTGCAGCTCCGCGCTCAGGCCGTAGGTGTGCGCCCACGGAAGAATGGCGAGCGATATAGAATTTTCATTCAGATCGGGGAATATTTTGTAGCCGGATTGAGAGCATGCGGACAGATTGCCGTGTGAAAGACAAACGCCCTTGGGCTCTCCTGTGGTTCCGGAAGTATAAATCATTTCTGCCGGTTCTGACCAGTGAGGCTTATACGATGCGACGGGATTTTTTTTCCCGGCTTCTTCCAGCGCCTCGAGACTGTTCGCGCCACGGCCGTAAATAATAAAGATTCCCCGCAGACTTTCGATTTCATCTTTAAAATGCCTTACTTTTTCGTAAATGTTTTCATCCCTGACAAAAAGATATTTCAATGAGCTGTCCTTTACGATGTATTGCCATATCTTCATCAATTCTTTTTCGTACATCGGCACAAACATGGCGCCAAGTCCGTGAGAGGCATTTTCCAGAATATACCATTCCACGGAGTTTCCTACAATAACGCCCACGGCATCACCCTTGCTCACACCCAATCCATGCAGGCCGCCCCTGGCATTATTGATTCTTTCGGCAAGATGATTATAGGTTATCCATTCATACTGTTTTGTGGCGGGATTTTTTGTTCCTATGGCGTTGCGATCACCCCATTTGGCCGACGAATCCTCAAATAAATCGACAAGATTCCGCGGATGTTTGTAACATTTATCCAATTCTTCAATCTGCTTTTCCGTATATTTTATCATGATTTATTCCTCGAGGTTTTGGGTTGGTTAAAATGAATGTAACCGGAATACAGACACCGTTTTATGTTATTCTCACACTGTTCTGTTCAGAAAGCAACAAGACTTTATTCGCGCCTGTTTTTAATCAGACCGGGGCTGCCGGTCGGGTAAAAGATAATTTATAATTGGGGTTTGGCGCTGTTTTTATCGTCCTTTACCCTTTGTTCCTGTTGGCTTCATTTTTAAACAGGACTCTCACGGCTTGGTCGGCGGTCTTTTCTCCAGCCACCGCAATAAGAAGTAATTAATAATGCCGATGGCAACCATTGCGAGCATGAAAAGCGGATAGGATACCTTCCAGTTTGCTGGCCCGGTTATCATGGACCACTCCGACATGCCGCCAATGCTGGCCAGTAGTGTCAGAGGCATAAAGACGGTGGTGACAAAGGTCATGCGCCGTACGGTTCTGTTTGTCCTGTTGGCAATCGCAGCCATCCGGTTGTTCAGCATGGACAGATACATCTCCATGAGGCTGGTGACGACATCGCGGGAGGTTTCTGTCATTTCAAAAAATTTCGTCAGATGATCGTAAATATCCCGGTAAAAGAACATGGCTTTCTCCGGGATGAAAGGGCAGTCCTTGCGGCAGATTTTTACCAGAATCTCCCTCTCGTGAAAGAGGCTCCTGCGCATCGAGAACAGATACCGGCGCAGATTAATCAGCGTAGCGGGATCAAAAACCGATACGTCGGCAATCATGATCTCTTCCGCCTTGTCCAAATCATTTTCAAAATTATCTATCACCAGTAATTTCCTGTCGACAATGTAATCCAGAATGATATGCAAAAGGAAAGCAGGTCCCTGCATGATTTTTTTTGGATTGAGTTCCATAATTCTTTCAATATTCTTCAGGAATTGCGTATCGTCTGAATCAGCGGCATTGACGGTAATCAGAAAGTCCGTTCCGAGAAAAACGTTGATTTCCCTGATGGCAAGTATCTGCCGGTCATAGTTGAAGGTGTTGAAAATAAAAAAAGCATAGTGGGGAAAATCATCCATTTTGGGAATCAGATTTTCATCAAGACAGTCCTCGATGGAAAGCGGATGCAGTCCAAACGGCTCAATCAGCAAAGAGAGGTCTTCCTTTGCCGGCTGGATGTAATCCAGCCAGACAAATCCACCCTTCTGAGCATAAGTTATGGCCTCCGCCAGAGTGGCAACACCAACGAGTTTCCCCTCACGGGTAACATGGAAGAATCTGGATTCAGACATTAACATCTCCTCATATCTTTCAGTCAAAAGAATATATATATGAAAGTGATGCTCAACCGGTAACCGTTACGGTGGAAATTTTACATATTTATGAAATCCCGTCAATGTAAACTTAAGTGCGCAAAGACAAATGATTCGGAGGGAATGACCTGATGTATTCTCCTGCCGGTTAAATCCCGCCCACAGACAGGGACTCAATACTTCCAATAATATCAACCGCCGTCATATATGCATCCATGAAATGAACTTTCATAAATTGAGAACTGTTGTATCGCCTTCCGGTGAAAGCCTGATATTTATCGTAGAAACCGGGCAGGAAGCGCGGGGAAAACTGTATGTCCTGACCAAAATGCCTGAATCCGAGTAAATGATATGGAGGCCCGATAATTGACCCGCCTTCGGCTTTTTCGGTGGCTCCATC
>CAYMWM010000079.1:10202-15831 GCA_964394185.1 uncultured Smithella sp. | reverse complement strand
AGTCTGCGGCGTTGCGCTTCAAACCGCACCGCTCAACGTATGTAAATATATGCCTCGCGATACGGTTTTTGCGCGCCTTATCTAAACATTTTTAAGCAGCCCTTGATGTAATAACTTCAGATTACCAATACAACATAAAAAATTAAAGATTTGGTTTAAAATCGGTATCATATGAAATATGAGGAAAGAACATACAGGTCCCTGATAAATAAGGATAATCTTGTTTTATATCATGTCAGAATCGGCGAAAGCGATTTATTCATCAGCTCGGATACCAACCTGACCGATCAGGCATTAAAATCACTTGCCAAACATCGTTATGCGCTGGAAACCTACATAAAAAGTCATCCTGATTTCCGTACCACTCTTTCACCTTTTCCCGAAGACGAACTGGCGCCAGTCATTATCAGGGAGATGTTGAACAAGTCAAAAACGTGCGGGGTAGGGCCGATGGCCGGAGTTGCAGGCGCGATATCAGAGTTCGTCGGATATGATCTTATGACTCAGACCCAAAATCTCATTATTGAAAACGGCGGGGATATTTTTATCAAGACAGCCAACCGCCTGACCGTTTCCGTTTTTGCCGGAGAATCCGCTTTAAGCTACAAGGTGAATTTCGTTGTGAAACCGGAGGATTCACCTCTGGGAGTTTGTACGTCATCCGCTACCGTCGGTCCATCCTTAAGTTTTGGCAGGGCCGATGCCGTATGTGTTATTTCCAAATCCGCCACGCTGGCTGATGCCGCCGCTTCCGCCATTGGCAATAGAGTGAAAAGCAAAAATGACATCAAAACAGCGCTGAAGTTCGGTATCAAAATTCCCGGCGTTAGCGGTATCATCATCATCTGCGGCAAGGATATGGGAGCGATAGGGCAGGTGGAATTTGTTTAATAGAGTTTTACCGAAAAGGTAAAAGGAATTTGCCGTGCATAAAGAACAAATAGAATCCTGGAAACACCATCACATATTCAATACGGATAAAAGAGCCATTGAAAAGCGCACCTTCATTGTTGTGATTATCACTTTTGTCACAATGATTGCAGAAATACTTTTCGGTTTGATTTCCAATTCGATGGCTCTCCTGGCTGACGGCTGGCACATGGGAACCCATGCCTTTGCTTTGGGCCTCTCTCTTATTGCCTATGTTTCGGCAAGAAAATTCGCTAAAGATCAAAGTTTCACATTCGGAACATGGAAGATCGAAATTCTCGGTGCATATACAAGTGCAATTGTTCTGGGTATTGTCGGTCTGATTATGATTTTTTCTTCAGTTCAAAGAATCATTAATCCGTTGACGATTCATTATAATCAGGCATTATTTGTGGCATTCATCGGTTTGTCGGTGAATGTTGTCTGCGCAATCATTCTCAACAGTGGCAAACATTCTCATGAACATGGTCATCATCATGAGGAAGAAAAACATTCTGCGCACAGCCATCATCATGAAGATTTGAATCTTAAATCAGCGTATTTACATGTCGTCGCGGACGCTTTAACGTCCATACTGGCAATTGCCGCGCTACTGGGCGCAAAATATTTCAATTTCATCTGGCTTGACCCGTTTATGGGAATTTTGGGCGCGGGATTAATTATACGTTGGTCATTTTTGTTATTGAAAGATACAGGCAGTATTTTACTGGAACGGGAAATAGACAATCCGATCATGAATGAAATAAAAGATGAAATTGAATCTGACGGAGATTCCAAAATATGTGATTTCCATATCTGGAAAGTATCACAGAATAAATATGCCTGTATCGTTTCTTTGATTACGTCGAAAGCATATCCGATTGAAGAATACAAAATGCGTTTAAAAAAGATCCCTGAACTGGCGCATGTCACAATAGAAATTTATGAATGTGAGGAAATATCAAAATAATATGCCTTCAGGGAAGGCGGGTCTGATTAAAAAAACGATTGATTGTTGCCGGTTATTGGTTTATTAAAAACTAATTCCATCTGTCGTTTTTTCTTTAAGACAATTTAAAGGGGCTCGTAAAATGAATATCAAAAAGAAGTGTCCCATCTGTAAACTTCCCGATCAGGAGATTATACGCAAATCCGGCGCGGGCGATAAAATTACATTCAAATGCCTCCGCTGTGGCAAATTTAAAATATCACATTCCGCTGAACTGGCGGCAAACAGGAAAAAGCCCGGACCGAAAATATCGGGCTGGATAAGAAATCTTCAGGAACTGGGAATGGATATTCCCGAAATAGAATCAAAAACTCTGTCGGAAATCGAGCAGTCCATCCCCGATTACAATCCGTCCGATAAACAATATCTTTTCCTGCGCAACCTCTCCCGCAAATCGAAATTTCCCGGAGACAGCGTTTCCTTGATACCCGGCATGGATTATCCGCTTGCCTGGGCGTCGGCGCAGGAGGAAATTCTTTTTTATATCCGTTTTCTGGTCGAGCGCGACCTTCTGGTATGGACAGAAGACAGAGAGAGTTCACTGGCGCGCGGTGATGATTCGGTATCCGTTGCTGTCAGTCCTCACGGCTGGGCCTATCTTGACGAATACGAGCAGCGCGCTATTGAATTGAGTCAGGCTTATGTAGCCATATCACCTTCGCAATCCATGAAAGTCATGTGGGAAAAGGCCATAAAACCGGCGATAAATGAAGCCGGATACAAGGCCTGTTGCGTCGACATCGAAAATCAAACGGATAAAATCAATGCCAAGATTATCACGGAAATCAGAAATTCCCTGTTTGTCGTGGCGGAAGTCACGGAAAACAGGCAGATCGTTTACTTTGAAGCAGGATATGCCACCGGCAGAAACCTTCCGGTCATCTGGTGCGTCCGCAAAGACAATCTGAAAAGCGTGAAATTCGATACCCGTCAATACAACCATGTGCTCTGGGAGACGCCTCCGGAACTGAAAGAAAAACTATACGATGCCATCTGCGCGGTAGTCGGAAGAAGAAAGAAAATATAAATATTAACTGGAACCGGATTCATGGTACACAGAATAAAAAGAATATTCATTCTGATACTGGCCGCCGGTCTCCTGCTTATCTGCGGCCAAACGCAGCCGGTTTACAGCGGGGGGACGCAAGGAGCGGTGCCGGATTTTTTCAGCAATTATCTCAACGCTTTATTAAATGCATTCCTGGATAGCAGATCGTTACCGGATCTTCCGCCTCCCACACCTCAAAATACATTGACGATTTCCACGACCATTGACCAGAAATACTATACGCCATCGACTCAGGCGCCCGCTTCATTTTATAATACCCCCGAACATAAAACGGAACTTTTTATTCCCTACAGATTAAGCCCGTTATCATCGAATGAACCTTTATTGCCCGGAGCCCAGCCGTATGCCGTGACGATTTGTTTATCTTATAACGATTCCACAGCTCCGGGATGCGCCGATAAAAAAACGGCACTGCAGGCAAGCGAACATCTCGCCGCCCTTATTCTCAATAAATATTTTAAAGGAACCGATATCAGGCCTTTCAGGGTCGTCATGCCGAATGCCACGCCGCCGGAAGAGCAAATCCGGCTTTTACGCCAGATCGAAACGGAAGCGATATCCATTATCGAAACAGCAATGCTGGCGAATTTGAAGAGCCTGAAGATATTTTCATCGGAAACGGAAGAGGGAAGAGCCCGGAAACAGAATATCATTATGGAAGAAACCCGGACAGCAAGGCAGGAAGCAGAAAAAGGCATCAACTGGACGCACAATGCCAGAGCGGACAGGGACGTCCATGCTTTCCATGAAGGGAAGGCATTTGTCCGACTGAACAATATTATGATTTCCGGCAGGATGCCTGAAAAAAAGGATTTGCGATGAAATCTGATAGCCGGAGAATAACCGGCAGGCCTTTTTTAATATCATACCATGATTTTGAGGTTGCACCATGAAACGGAATATTCTGTCAGCCGTCGTTTTCATTTTATCGATTCTGTTATTGACAGGTCCGGCAAGAGCCGCCGAATCCTTTATTATCGTCAGCGATCTGGACGATACGGTGAAAATTACCGACGTGCTTCACCGCGACAATCTGCACTGCAATATCGTGGCCGGGAAGCTGGTATTTGCCGGAATGCCTGACCTTTACCTATCTCTTTTAGGTGATCATTATTCTGCCGAACGTCTTATGTTCCTTTCCGGCACTCCGGTCATCTTTAAATCTCAGGTGCAGTCACTCCTGAATAATGCGCAATTTCCCCGATATAATCTTACGCTTCGCAGCGTGATGGAATATTTGACCTCACATACCGCCGATTTCAAAAACCGGAAAATGGCGGAACTCTGCGGCGCGTCAAAGAATGAAAAATTCATGCTGATTGGAGATGATACCGAAAAAGACCCTGAAATATATTCAAATTTCGCCGCAAACCGTAAGGATGTCCTTGCCGTGTATATCCACAGAATCACAGGACGCAACTTGCCGCCGGGCAGTATTGCTTTTGTTACGGCATACGATTTGGCCTTGCACGAGTTTAAAGCCGGACGCCTGAGCGAAAAGGATGCTCTTGGAGTAGGGGAGGCCGTACTCAAATCGGAAAATAACGTTTTTTTACCCGACTTTCAGCAATGCCCACCGGTGTTCGAGCCAATCCCCGGTCTGCCGGAAAATCTCGCCGGACTCAAAACAAAGATTGATGAAAGAATAAAAGCCATTTGCTCCAATCGAATAAAAACATTGGAAACAGGATGTGGCAAATAAAAATGAACCGTAATATAGTATTCATTGCAGCGCTCTTTTTAATAATTTCTCTTTTTGCAACTCCCGCTCACGCCGCCGAATCATTTATTATTGTCAGCGACCTGGACGATACCGTAAAAGTCACCCATGTATGCAGCCGCGACAACATGACCTTCAATGCCGTAGCCGGTAAACTGGCGTTTGCGGGAATGCCCGCGCTTTATCAATCCCTGCTCGGCGACAATCATCACGCGGGACGCCTCATGTTCCTGTCCGGCTCTCCGTCTTTCCTCGATGACAAGGTGCATGATTTCCTGAAGCTGGCGCGCTTTCCCCAGTACAGCCTGATTCTGCGCGGGGTCAGGGAATTTATCAAAGCCCCCGTGTCCGACTATAAAAAGAAAAAGCTGAAGGAACTGTACGGCGGGTCAAAGGGCAAGAGCTTTATTTTAGTCGGCGACGACACGGAAAACGATCCCGAAGTGTACGCGGACTTTTCGTCGGGGATAAAAAAGCAAAGCAGGGTACTGGCGATTTATATCCGCAGAATCACGGGGCGCGAACTGCCGAAAGGCAGTACCGGTTTTGTGACCGCCTACGACATCGCCCTGCGGGAATTCAGGGCCGGACGCCTCAGCGAAAAGCAGGCGGCTGATGTGGGCAATATCGTTCTGGCCGAGAATAATATCGAAGCCTTCCTGCCGGACTTTCAGCAGTGTCCCAAAGCCTATGAGCCGGTGCCGGGTCTGCCGGATAATCTGGCCGGGCTCAAAAAGCAGATTGACGACCGGATGACCGCGCTATGCCTGAACCGAAGCACGGCTGCGACGTGCCAGCCTCAACCTCAACCGCCAACCCAACCGGCCCTATAAGCAATCGGGGCGGGGAACATGGGCAGTGAGAATCCCGTTTTGAGAATATCCTTTATATTTAATGGTTTGGGCTGAAAAAAGTAATGAAA
>CAYMWM010000079.1:0-10192 GCA_964394185.1 uncultured Smithella sp. | reverse complement strand
ACCTTTTTCTAAAATACGAAGACCCGCACTATGACTGCGTTTCCACGGCAAAACAGGACGAAATTTATACGAACGGGTAATGACAACACGACTTATGCGTTTGACGGATAATTTCTAATGACCGAGCTAAAAAACTAAACTTTTCCTATGCCAAGTTTACATAACATATCTTATAGGACATAAGGTAAAAGTTGAAGGTTGGGAGTGGCGGGCTCTGGAAAGCGATAAAGAATCAATATTATTAAGATTGCCACGATCACTGTCGTGATCTCGCAATGACAGCTTTAAGATTTCTTCTTAAATCAAAGATGATATCGAGGCGGCAAGGAGGAAGCGACGAGGCGTATTAATGATACGTTGAGGAAGCTGACGACGCTGCCAACAAAGATAGCACTTTGATTTAAAAGAAATCAGATCCCGTCATCGGCGAGTTGCTGAATCAGTTTCGCCTGGCGGTCGGAGAGTTTACGGGGGACCTCGATATTTATCTTGACGTACTGATCCCCTCTGGGGGCCCCTTTCATACCCGGAACGCCGAAACCCTTCATGCGGATTTTGGTGTTGTTCTGGGTGCCGGGGGCAACTTTGAGCCTTTTGGTCGTCCCGTCGAGCGTGGGAACGTCGATGGCCGTGCCCAGAGCCGCCTGGGTGAACTTTATGGTCTTTTCGATATAGAGGTCACTGCCGTCGCGGGCGAAAATAGGATGAGGTAATACATTAATATTTAAGTATAAATCTCCGCTGGGACCGCCATTGTAGCCGGTAAGTCCCTTGCCGGGCAGTCTCAACTTCTTGCCGGTGCTGATGCCCGCCGGTATTTTGACGTTGATGTCTTCAACGCGGTTTTCGAGTTGAAAGGAAATCTTCTTATCTGCCCCGAATACTGATTCTTCCAGTGTTATTGACAGGTTATATTCGGCATCCTGTCCTTTTTGAGGCATATTCTGGTATTGCCTGCCACCGCCGCCCATGCCGCCGCCGAAAATGCCGGCAAAGGGGTCTTCATAATCGTCGCGGGCGCCGCCGCCTCCCCTGCGGGTCGTGCGAAAAGTTGTCCTTCCTCCCCCTCTTCCGCCACCTCCAAAGCCGAAACTTCTTAATATTTCGTCCAAATCGAAGTTGCGGAAGATGTCTTCCTGGGAATATTGCTGGCGGAACTGATCGGTGGAACCAAATTGATCGTATTGCTCGCGCTTGCTCGTGTCGCTCAAAACGGCGTACGCCTCGCTGATTTTCTTGAATTTCTCTTCCGCGGCTTTATTATTGGGGTTTTTGTCGGGATGCCATTTCAGGGCAAGTTTGCGGTAGGCTTTCTTAATTTCATCCGCTGTCGCTTTTTTCTCGACGCCTAGAACCTGATAGTAGTCTTCTGCCATGTTAATTTAACCTTTATGATAATGTATTTAATGAGACCCAAATGTCAGATTATCCCCGAGGCAAAGCCCCGGCGGGATAATGGAGCATTCGTGCTGTAATTTAAGCATTAATTCCCATTTGAAAAGCGGCTAAATTAACTTTTATCAATTTTTCCGGAAATGATTGTTTTATGACCTTTTCCCAGATGGCTTTATCGATGTTCATGAGGTTGGATAAAGCGCCCAAAAGCACCACATTGGCCGTTTTGATGTTTCCGGCCTTTTGCGCTAGCTCGGACGCGTTGAAGCTAATGACTTTATTGTAGTTTTTTTTCATAAAATCAACGGCGTCATCGGGATACGACATGTCGCCCATGTTGACCGCCGGAGGATATATTTCCTCGGTGTTCATGATGATGGAAGCGTCTTTCCCTAGCATTTTCAGGTAACGGAGGGATTCCATTTTTTCAAAGGAAACAAGCGTCTGGATTTGCCCGGATTCGGCCAGCGGCGAAAAGACTTTTGTACCGTAACAGACATGACTGGTTACGCATCCGCCGCGCTGGGCCATGCCGTGAACCTCGCTTTTCTTAACATCGAAACCGGCTTCCATAATGACTTCACAGGTGATGTCGCTCGCCCGCAGGACGCCCTGCCCTCCGACTCCGGCAAATAATATGCTTTTTACTTTATTATCAGACATTTGCGTATTTTCCTCTAATCTAACTTATAGCTCCGTATTTGCAGACCTGTGCGCATAGGCCGCATCCGTTGCAAAGCGTTTCGTCAATAAAAGCAATTCCTTTGCGCTTGGAGCCTTCCTTCGTTACACCTTTCTTCCAGGATATGGGCGGACAGTTCAGACCGATGCAGGTTTTGCAGCCTTCGCATTTATCAGGATCGACTTTAAGCGCCGGTTTGGGCTTGATATTACTGCGTTTAAACAGGGCGCAGGGTCTCTGGGATATGATAACCGAAGGCCCGTCTTTGGCCAGTTCTTCCTTGATGGCCTCGCTGATGGCTTTTTGATCCATCGGGTCGATTATTCTTATATTCTCAATACCAAGAGCAGAAACCAAATCTTTTAGGTTAACTTTTTTCGCCTCTTTTCCCATGAGGGTATAACCTGTTCCCGGATGTTCCTGCATTCCGGTCATGGCGGTTGTGGAGTTATCCAGGATAATGATTAACGCGTCGCTGTTGTTATACGCCATGTTCAAAAGAGACGTGATGCCGGAATGCAGAAAGGTGGAATCGCCGATGACGCCGACGACCTTACCCTTCCCTTTTTCCTTCATGGCTTTGCTCATGCCGTGCGCCATGCCGATGCTGGCACCCATGCAGATGCAAGAATGCAGGCCTTCAAGAGGTTTCATGTAAGACAGCGTGTAACAGCCGATGTCGCCGTGAACGAAAGCCTTGCTTTTTTTCAGGGCGTAAAAAAGCCCCCGGTGCGGACAGCCGGGACAGAGATTGGGTGGACGCGGCGCCAGAGCTTCCCTGTAGGAAGACGCGGCCGCTGGAGGATTTCCCTCGACGGCGTTTTTGACAATTGCCGGGTCGAATTCCAGTGTATAAGGAAATAGTTCCTTGCCGATGACTTTAATGCCCATCGCCTTAATCTGTTCTTCCAGATACGGGTCCATTTCCTCGATGACATATATTTTTTTGACTTTGGACGCAAAATCGAGGATGAGCTTCTCCGGCAATGGATAAACCATGCCCAGTTTCAGGTAGGAATAATCGGGAAAAACTTCCTTCGCGTAATTATATGGCATTCCGGCGGTAATGATTCCAAAATCGGGATTGCTGATTTCCATTCTGTTTTCGGGAAACGTTTCGACGAATTCCTTCAGGGCGCGTTCGCGTTTTTCCACTTCCAGCCTTTGGGTGCGCGCGTTGACGGGAACCATGACATATTTTGCCGCGTTAAAAACAAAACGGGTTTTGTCTTCATATTTTTCCGGTTCCTCAAGGGTGACAACCGATTTGGAATGGGACATGCGCGTGGTGGAACGGAAAAATACCGGCGTGTCGAATTTTTCGCTGATTTCAAATGCCAGTTTGATGAACTTTTTGGCTTCCGCCGCGTCCGCCGGCTCTATCATGGGAATCTTGGCGGCGCGGGCGTAATTGCGGTTGTCCTGCTCGTTCTGCGAACTGTGCAGAGAGGGGTCGTCTGCACTGACAATCACCAGTGCGCCGTTGATGCCCGTGTAACTGACAGTGAAAATGGGGTCGGCGGCGACATTGACACCGACATGTTTCATGACCGCCATGGCCTTTTCACCGGCCAGCGCGGCCCCGATGGCGACTTCCACGGCTACTTTTTCGTTGGTACACCATTCCGCGTAAACGCCTTCGTATTTGGAGAAATGTTCCAGGATTTCCGTGCTGGGCGTGCCCGGATAGGCCGCGGCGAACCTGACGCCCGCTTCATACGCGCCGCGGGCGACAGCCTCATTTCCTGACATTAATACTTTCAAAAGATTAAACCTCCGGATCTGTTTTAGCTCAGAGAAGATATTTTGTGCCTGATAAAATCGGCCTTGGACGGATCATTGGATTTTTCCAAAGCTTTTTTATAATTTTCCAATGCCTGCTTTTTATTGCCCTGCAGTTCATGGGCACGGCCGATATTGCTGAAAGCAACGGACTCGAATCCGGCGTGGCCGCTTTTCTGCGCTTTTTCATAACTTTCGAGAGCCGCCTTAAAATCATTTTTGGCCTCATGGCAGTATCCCATGGACGTCAGCGCCAGAAACTTCAATCCCGCTTTGTCGGATATCCGCGATGAAACAAACTTGTTGTAATCGGTAATCGCTTTATCGTAGTCGCCGGAATTATAGTAAATATTGCCCAGATGATAATGCGCCATGCGGGCGCTCCAGCTGTGCGGATATTTAGAGGCCAGGTCCTGATACAGTTTGATGTGTTTAGCCGTATTTTCCGGCGTCGGGGGGTTCTGAAGAATGCTGTTCTGGACTTTGGCGTACATATCTATCGCGGAAGCCTGATAACTGCTCCAGTACATATAAATGCCCGTCGCAATCAAAGCCGCAATCACAACCGCCGCAACAATAGAATAGAAACGCTTCTGATTTTCTTCGATATAATCCTTTATTTGTTGTACCGTGGACTGAAAGGCATCCGGTCCTTCCAATTCCTGTTTCGATAATTTTGCCGCCATTTTTTATTCCCCTTTATTAATATTATATTTTAATCGTTTGTTCCGTATTCAAACCATCTTATGCCGTCGGTGCGAGAAATACCCCGCCGCGTCCGTACTGGCAGAAGCGCATGGATTTTTGTCCAATTACTTTCCGGCAACCGCCCTCCAGTCCGTGATGAAATTTTCCATCAGAAGATGCCCCGGTGAAATCAGAATCCCGCTTTCCTTCGCGTTGGCTTCATTGAAAAGCTTTCCCGAAGCCCTGTTCTCCTCCCTGACGGAAGACAGAACGGCGAACGGACTGGGATCGCTGACATGTGTCCTGACATCCAGCGGTGTGGGGTGATCGCTCAACACGATAATCCGGTAATCGCCGAAGGACGGCATTTTGTGTAAGATTGGCCCTACAATATTTTCATCGAACAGTTCTATCGCCCGGATTTTGCCTTCGGCGTTTCCTTCATGTCCCATTTCGTCGGGCGCTTCGAGATGAACGAAAACAAAATCCATGAAATTGAGAATATCCAGAGCCGTGTTGGCTTTGCCCGTATAATTGGTATCGATATAACCGGTCGCTCCTTCAACGGGGTAAACCTTCAGTCCGGCCAGCAGGCCGATGCCTTTGAGCAAATCAACGGCGGAAATCATTCCGCCCGATATGGAATATTTTTCGGTCAGCCGGACAATCTGCGGCTTTCTCCCCTGCCCCCACAGCCAGATGGAATTCGCCTGCTTTTTGCCCCCTTCCTTTCTTTTTGCATTCACGGGATGATTCAATAAAACTTCCCCCGCGCGCCGCATGATGGAATGAACTTCCTCATAAGAATTCCCCCGCGGCAGGAATCCGGCAACCGGCTTCCCGGTGATGTCGTGAGGCGGAGTGGTCTCGGGAGCCTCGGGTGAGTCCCGCCGGACCATTAAATGGCGGTAGCCCACACCGGGAAAAAATTCCAGCTGGGGCGAACCGATCTGCTTATTGATGTCCAGAATGATTTCACCGGCCTCGTCCGATGTAATGTGCCCGGCGGTAAAGTCGTCCATGAAAGCATCGGGAGAATCCTTATCGCCTATCGTTACCAGATTGCAGCGGTAGACCATGTCCCCGGGACCAAGTTTGATTCCCATGCTGGCCGCTTCCAGCGGGCCGCGGCCGGTATAATTTTCGCGCGGATCATAGCCCAGAACGCTTAACGTGGCGACATCGCTTCCCGGATTCATACCTTCGGGAATGGTATCGACGCGCCCCAAAGTCCCTTCAGCGGCAATCTGGTCGATATAAGGCGTAAACGCGCACTCCAGCGGAGTTTTTCCGCCCAGTTTTTCAGTCGGGTAATCGGCCATTCCATCGCCGAGTAAAATGACATATTTCATAGGTCTATTCCTGAAATTTTCTTTTCAAATAAGTTTAATTCAATTCGTCCTCAATCCGGATAAGAATTGTTTTGCCCTGCATGATGCCGAGCTTGTCTATCTTCTGCAGAGCCTTCTGAACGTTTTTCTCCCTCGCCTTGTAGGTCGTCATGACAATCGGCACCGCGCCCTTCGTTCTTCTCGCCTTCTGAATGCAGGCGGCGATGCTGATATTGTTCTGTCCCAGAATTCCCGATATTTTGGAAAGCACGCCGGGGCGGTCCAGCGCAGAAAAGCGGAAGTAGTATTTCGTTTCCACATCATCCATTGGTACAAGTTTTATCGGTTTCATCGATTTTTCATCGATGGAACGCAGCGGCCCGCGGCTGTTTGTGCCGTGCAGAATTTCGCGGGCAGTGTCAATAATATCGCTGAAAACCGCGCTGGCTGTGGGCATCATCCCCGCGCCCTGCCCGAAAAGAAAGACCGGACCTGAGGCGTCTCCCACAATATGAAAGGCGTTGTAATTCCGGTTCACATTGGCTAGAAGATGGGTGGAAGGAATCATCGTCGGATGAATCCTCGCTTCCACCGCGCCGTTTCTCAATATGGCGATTGCCAGCAGCTTGATGCGGTAACCGAGATCCCGCGCGAAAGCTATATCCTCGCGGCTGATTTTGGTGATGCCTTCCAGATAAATATCCTTCAGGTTCACTTTTTTCCCGTAAGCCAGCGATAAAATTATCGCCATCTTGTGGGCGGTATCGGTACCTTCGATATCAAAAGTCGGATCAGCTTCGGCAAAACCGAGTTTCTGCGCTTCCTTTAAAACCTCATCAAAAGGCTTGTCTTCGTCAGTCATCTTGGTCAGAATGAAATTGCAGGTTCCGTTCATGATGCCCATGATGGAATTTATCCTGTTGGCGACAAGGCTTTCCTTTAAGGTCTTGATAATCGGAATGGTTCCGCCGACACTGGCCTCAAAACCGATGTCTATGCAATTTTTCTGGGCAGCGGGAAAAATTTCGTTGCCGTGAGTTGCCAAGAGCGCCTTATTGGCGGTAACCACATGCTTGCCTTTTGCTATGGCCTCAAGGACAAAAGTGCGTGCCGGTTCATATCCGCCCATCAGTTCGATAACAATGGAAATATCCTCATCATCAAGTATATCGCGTGCGTTGGTGGTGAGTACTCCTTTATTGACTTGGATGCCGCGCGGCGTTTTTATATCAATATCGGCAATTTTCTTTAAATTAAGCCGTGCACCCAGCTTTTTCGTAATCAGTTCCTCGTTCTGTTGCAAAAGTTTTACCACTCCGGTTCCAATGGTGCCAAATCCGATTAAACCGATATTAATGTCTTTCATCACACACACCTGATATTATTTGAATTTTTGAAAATCTTTAACGTATTAACGGAGTCTTTCCTATAACAAAAACAGCCGTTTTGTCAAACAAATATAAATTATATTTGTAGTTTAAACGAATGAAATACTATGAAGGTTTACGCGTGCGGATTGAACCGGAACGTTTTTGTCTTTGCAAGGAACGGCGTGACGAAACAATCATTTTATTCATGAGATCGCCACGCCGTGTAAGACACGGCTCGCGATGACACCATGCAATCTCTTCGTTCCGGCGCAGGCCGGAATCCAGTTAAACAAGATTACCCAAGTTAGCTCGAGTCTTTTCGACTCGACCTTTCATCAATGCATTCTTCATCCAAGTCAAAAAGACTTGGCTGAACTAAGGTATTCCCTCTATTCTAATCGCCGGATCAAATCTTTTTCTATTTGTTCCAACAGCGATTGATCGTCACTGCCGTCTTCTCTAAGAAAATAATTACCTACTTGGCTATCGTGATATATAGAAATCGGCACACCACTAACACGAAGCACCCATCGTCTTGAATATATTTCATCAACTGACTCACTTACTTCTGCTTTCCAATGTTTTAGAAGGTATTTGACTAGTGAGTCGAATCCGTCCCACGCAGGATCGGCAATTAGGTGATACTCAATAATACCTTTCTCATTGGTGCCTTTTGCAATAATTGGTAAACTATTTTTCATCTTTCAGCTCCATAAAGCTTATGAGTTCGGAGGATAGTATACTTAATTATTTACCCGACCCGTTATTACTCCTTCTTTGGCCCCGGCTTTTTTCCTTCTGCTATTTTAGGGCTGTTCAAAAATGCTTAGATGCAAGGCGCGCAAAAACTGAACCGCGAGGCGTATATGAACATACGTTGAGCGGTGCGGTTTGCAGCGCAACACAGCAGATGAGCGTTTCTGGACAGCCCCTTTGTCTCTATTTGACCGTTATCGGTTTGTTTTCCGTACCCGCGTAAAAAACGATAATCTCCGCAGGCTCGATGCCTTCGTTTTTTCCGTAATGCTTCTTGTTGACCAGTTCCACAATGGAATCTCCGGCCTTGAGACGCAGGATTTTGTTATCGTCCGCAATAACGGTCAATTCTCCGGCGAGTAATACACCCGCGTTGATGACCGGATGATAGTGCGTTTCCAGTTTCTCACCGGCGGGAATTTTGATTCTCAGGATGGTGACCTCAGGCTTTCCCTTGGGATACTGGGGAAGCACTTCCCCGTCCCAGCTTTTAGTCGATTTCGCCAGTTGTTTGACTTCGATATTGCTCATGGGACCTGCGCAGGCCGTGATTAAAATAAACGATGCAGCAATAATTGCCAGAAGTGATTTTTTCATTTTATATTCCCTCTTTGTTCGATAAAATTTCATTCTTCAGAGTATCTTAATAATCTATCCTGCAATGTTCCGGTATGTAATTCAAAAAGATGATTGTCATCATCGTAAAAATATACGGATTGAAACTCCCCTTCAACGCGTTTGCGTCCCGGTTTGATTTCCAGTCCGAGTTCCTTTATTCTGGATAAATATTGTTCGAATTCATTCTCCGGTATTTTAAAGGCGATGTGATTATAGGAACGCTGTGTGGGAGGTTCGCCTTTCATAACGGCAATCCAGGTTTCTCCAATCATGAAGTATTTTTCATCCGAGACGGAAAAGTTTTTCCCGTTGCTGTCATAAATTTCCTGTGCGTCAAAGACCGTCTTTAAGATACGGGTCATCTTTTCGATATCTTTGACGATCAATGTAATGTGACTGAGTGATTCTATCATGCCCATTTCCTCAAAGATGTCATATCATCAATCGTGCGTAAATTTCATCATGCAGAGGCGTGGGAACGCCTGCCTCCCTGCCCGCTTGGCACAGATAGGCGGTCAGAGCATCAATTTCCATTTGCCTCCCTTTTTCCCGGTCAATCTGCATGGATGTTTTTGAGTTGTAATCAAAACCGACAACCATTTCCATCGCCTTGTCAACGGCATCTTCTGCCAGATGAACTTTTTGCGCACGGGCTACAGCCACGACTTCCAGCATCATATCGCGTGCTTTTTTCTTGAGCGTAGCATCAGCGATGATAGAGCCGTAAGTATTCCCTGTGGCCGCAGTCAGGGAACCAATCGGACACATCAGCAGGTATTTTGTCCATAACACTTCGGAGATTTTGTCCGTCAATACAGCTTTGATTTTTGCCCGCAACAAAATATCCAGAATGCGGGAATATTTTTGCGCCGAGTCTTTATCGTCCGTGCCGAATGTAAGCCTGCACGACCCGCCTTCCTGTTTGACAATTCCCGGCCCCTCAATGTGGGAAATGATATAGACACTGCCGCCGATAACATCGGCATGAGTCAATACGGTTCGGAGCCTTTGGGCGCTGTTGACGCCGTTGAGCAGGGGAATCACCACTGTATTTTCACCAATACAGGAGCTGAATTCACGCGCCGAGTCCTCCAGCGAATAACTCTTGGTGCTGAAAAAGACTAAATCAAAGATTCCCGCCTCATGAGGATTGCCGCAAGCCTGTTTGGGTCTGGCCGTGAATTCGCCTTCTTTTGTGATTAACCTCAAACCATTTTCTTGAATGGCTTTTAAATGTTCACTGCGCGCGATGAAAATGATTTCATGTTGGGAGGAAGTTTCGTATTCAATGGCAAGTTTCCCGCCAAAATACCCCCCTACTCCGCCGATGCCGATGATCCCTATCCTCAAGAAATTTTCTCCTGTTTCATTAATTAGTCAACAAACTATATCTCCTGATTTCGTAAGTCAAGTTTTCAATAAACAACTCCGCCGCAAGCTGCGGGACATCCAAAGGAACTTGCGCCCTTGACTGGAGAATTAGACCCGCAATTACCCCGCTCGGCTTCGCCTCGGGGCTCTAAGTCTTAGTGAGACTCCAATTCCAAAAGCGAAGTGCATCGGAATTGGTT
>CAYMWM010000078.1:14845-15951 GCA_964394185.1 uncultured Smithella sp. | reverse complement strand
CCCGTAAACGGCGTTATTGATGAATATAATGGTGATATTGTCACCGCGGTTGGCGGCATGAAAACTTTCCGCAATGCCGATGGCGGCCAGGTCGCCGTCACCCTGATAGGAGAAAACAACGCGGTCGGGCAGGCAGCGCTTGATGGCCGTTGCCATCGCAGGCCCGCGTCCGTGCAATGCCTCGATCATATCCACGTCGAAATAGTTGTAAGCCAGAACGGCGCAGCCCGCAGGCGGCACACCGATGGTGATTCCACGGATGCCCAGTTCGTCGATTACTTCGGCGATAACGCGGTGCGCTATGCTGTGTCCGCATCCCGGGCAGTAATGGAAAATATTTTCCTTTAAGCTTTTCGGCCGTTTAAAAACGGTTTTTACCATATCATTTACCCTTGCTTTGTTTGTAAATCTTTAAATTATTTTCTTCATAAATTCTGGCAATGACATTGGCCAGTTCCGCCGGTGTCGGCACCGCGCCTCCGGGGCGTCCGTGAAATTCGATATCGGCGAAGCCCTGCAGCGCCAGCCGGACATCATCCAGCATCTGACCGGTGCTCATTTCAAAAACAAGATACTTTTTAACTTTTGCCGCCAGCGCACGTAATGACAGTTCCGGAAATGGCCAGAGGGTGATCGGACGGAAAAGTCCCACTCGCATCCCGTTGCCCCTCAGGCGTTTGATGGCGCCCTTGGCAATACGCGCGGCTGTACCATAAGCCACGATTACCAGTTCGGCATCTTCAATATCGTCTTCCTCATGAAGCGTTTCGGTTTTAGCGATGACTTCATACTTGCGTGCCAGTTTCCAGTTGTGTTCTTCAGAGTCGATGGGATCGAGCAGAAGGCCACGGATAAATTTGCTTTTGCCGTCTCCAGCTCCCTGAAGCATGAATTTTTTATTATAAACACGGGGTTTTGCCTTTTTAAATATGACAGGTTCCATCATCTGCCCCATCATGCCGTCGGCCAGAATCATAACGGGGTTGCGGTATTTGTCCGCAAGATCAAAACCGGACATGGTCAAATCGGCCAGTTCCTGACAGGTTGCCGGAGCGAGAACAACCGTGCGGTAATCGCCGTGCCCTCCACCGCGCGTGGCCTGAAAG
>CAYMWM010000078.1:0-14835 GCA_964394185.1 uncultured Smithella sp. | reverse complement strand
GCCGCGCATAATATTGACGATAATGCCGGGAAGTTCACAGGCGGCCATGGAAGAAATACCCTCCTGTTTCAGGGAAATACCGGGGCTGGACGATGACGTCATGACCCTGAATCCCGTGGCGCTGGCCGCGGCAATCATATTAATGGCGGCAACTTCGCTTTCCGACTGGATGAAAATTCCTCCTTCGGCGGCACGCATATGCTCAGCCATATATTCGGTAAGCTCATTCTGGGGAGTGATGGGATAACCGGCATAAAAACGGCAGCCTGCGCGAATGGCAGCTTCGCCTATAATATTATTTCCGGACATCAGGAATTTATTCACGGTAAAAAAAGCTCCTATAATTCAAATACGAATATGACTGTGCGTTCACAATGATATTCATTGTCGCCAAAGTACGGCTCAATCGCGTGGAACTTCTATACTTTATTTGAACTGATTTCAAGATATTTTTGCGATTTGAAACAAAAAACGTTGTTAATTTGAGGAGTTTTTATATTCCAGGTCCAGAGAAGAAACCTCTCGCTTCAAACAGGCGCATTTTCAGACCCGGTCCGCAAGATGAGATGTTGTTCGGAAAGGAGATCAATGCTTCGCAATTCATTATTTATTAATAATGTTACATTTATATTTATATTCCAAGATAGAGAAATAATTATATTACAATAATATCATTCAATATATAATATAATACCAACGTTAT
This sequence comes from uncultured Smithella sp., assembly GCA_964394185.1. GTDB lineage: Bacteria > Desulfobacterota > Syntrophia > Syntrophales > Smithellaceae > Smithella. Next base: position 14,132 of record CAYMWM010000078.1, on the reverse strand, counting down.
TATGATAATAAATAATAATAAAAAAGATTGACAAATAGATATAAATTGTATAAGTATAATATAAAATATTACGTTTTCATTTATAATATTATAAAAGATTAGTATGAAGAAAAAAACAATTGCTTCAGACAATATCAATAAAATCGTGGCGTATCTAAGGGTGACCTCGGCGGAACAGGATACCCGTAAAAACAGGGAGGACATCGTAAAGTTTGCTGATGACAGGGGTTTTGGCGATGTTAAGTTTCTCGAGGAACAGGTATCCGGTATCAAAGGATGGAAGGAATCCAGACTTAAAAACATCATCGATGATCTCGGCGACGGAGGAAAATTAATAGTTCCGCAATTGTCGGGACTGGGAAAGTCCATGCTGGAAATTATGGAAATCCTGGCCATTGCCAAGGAAAAAAATATTGCGATTTATGATGTTAAAAATAACCGGGAGCTAAACGGTAACATCCAGCCGAAGGTTCTGGCCATGATGTTCAACATCGCGGCGGAGATAGAGCGCGATTTGATAAGCAAACGGACGAAAGAGGGACTGAAGGCCGCTAAGGAAAAAGGCAAGCAGTTGGGCAGACCCAAGGGAATCGGCAAATCAAGGCTGGATAAATACAAGGATGAAATCATTGCCCTGAAAAAAACGGGTTCGACGCAGGTCTACATCGCCAAAAAATACGGAACAACCCAGCCGAACCTTTATAACTGGCTCAGAAAACACAAACTGGAGGACATAAAACCTGTGTATTGAAACTTGCGGGAAAATGGATCAGCGTGATTTCACAGGTTTGAATGGATAATAATGGAATAATTTTTGGAGGCAGGAACATATGTGGCTTAATTTTACAACGGGTTTCTATTCAGTGGTGAAGAAACCTCCATGCAAGGACGATGAATTTCTGGTGAGGACGCACAGCAAGGACGGCATTGAAAAATTGCAGCTGCTCCTGAAAACAAAGTTCCAGTATAACGGCAAGGTTTATGATACGCCGGAAGAGGATTACGCCTATCACATGATCGTCCCCCGCAAGATCATCGCGAACTTTACAGCCAGGGCCGTGAATGAGCTGGTGCATGAAAACTTCAAGAGCACCAAATCATGGGATGCCATGTGCTCGTGGCAGAAAGGTTTAAAGAAGGCGCATTAAGAATGGGAAAAGCGCTGTTGAAAAAAAGCAAATCTGCGGGGTTTACGATGGCTATGGCCCGGGTTTTGTTACAGGCCGATTCGCTCAAGGAATGTGGTGTATATATTTGCGCTTCCCGGCGGGAATGCGTTGCCGGTGAACGGCCCCGAAAATCGTCGATTGTTCAAGAAATGAGGTAATCCTGAATAAAGGTGAAAATATAATATAAAGAATGAAAAAAATTTTAAAGATTAAATATAAACAGGAGGTATATTATGAAAAAAATTGGGATTATACTGGTTTTCATCATGCTGATGGCCATTACTGTAACGGCACAGGCAGAAGTCAAAGCCGGTTCCGCGTCAGTTACACCCTTTTTCGGATTTTACAACTTTGAAAGCCGTGAACTGGAATTGGACAATTCCTATACGGTTGGTTTGCGTGCCGGTTATAATTTCACGGAAAACGTCGGTGTGGAAGGAGTTTTCAATTACGTCAAGACGGATGTAAACGAGCTGATTCCCATCACAAGGGATGATGATGTTTACATGTACGGGTTGAGCCTGGAAGGTCTCTATCATTTTTTTCCGGATGGCAAAATAGTACCTTTTCTGGCGGCAGGGCTCGGGAATCTTTACTACGATTCGCCAAACGGTCATATGGATAAACTGACCCTGGATTACGGCGCGGGTCTGAAATTATTTCTTACGGATGATGTGGCTCTGCGCGCCGATATCCGCCATGTCATTCCCATGAACGAGACCTTTAATGATTTGATGGGAACCATCGGAATCAGTTTCGCCTTCGGTGGTAAGAGTAAATGCACCGATACCGACAAAGACGGCGTGTGCGATGATATAGACAAATGTCTAAAAACGCCGGCCGGATGCAAAGTTGACAAAGAAGGCTGTTCAGCCGAATGTCAGGAAAATGCCCGCGGAGATGAGAAAGAGGCTATAACGACCGCCGGTGCCCCGGAGGCGGGAATTACAGAACCTGCCGCCGGTCCCGCTGCTGTTCCAGAACCCGCCCCCTTATCTGCCATACCGGATTCGGGACCTGATGCGATGAAGGATAAAGTTGTCATAACACTCAATGTGGAATTCAATACGGCCAAGGCTGTTGTCAACGAAAAATATTATGAAGATATCAAGAAAGTCGCAGATTTTATGAAAGCGCATCCCGGAACGACCGCTGTCATCGAAGGTCATACCGATAATGTGGGCAATGTCCCCTACAACAAGGCATTATCCCAAAAACGCGCGGAAAGTGTGCGTCAATACATCATTGATAAATTCGGCATCAAATCGTCACGCCTGAAGGCCGCTGGATACGGGGAGGAAAGACCTGTTGCGGGCAATGACACGCCTGAAGGAAGGAAGAAGAACCGCAGAGTCGAAGCCGTCATCAACGTCAAGTAGTAAAAATATCCCGTTTTGATAATGTTACATCAAAGCCCCGTGACCTATGCGAAGGTCGCGGGGCTTTGTTTTTATAAAAGTTGACAACACTTTCGCTACCCTACACTCTGAAGAGGGCTGCAATGTTTCCCATTCCAAAGCTGCTTCAAATAGACTGCTTTTTCAGGGCAGTCTGTATTACTGCTAAATACCCGGCGATGATTACTTCATTACTCTATTCTAAGGAGGAAAAGCTGTAACGTCTATAAATCATCCGGGCATTGCAGCCTCTTCATGCTTAATATAACTATCATAATGGTAATTTCAAGAGGTGAGCAGAACAGCTTCATTAAATCCTGTCTCCACATTTCTCAATAAGACAGAAGAATACATATAAAAATTAATAAGATTATTTTTCGAAATCCGCCAGTTCATGATATATGTTTATATTAACGGTCGCTTTCTTATACAGCACTGTGATAATGTAAAAAATATTTGATCATATTGGTTCGTATTTATGAATAATGCCGGGCAGGTCTTCCTGTTTGTTTCCCATATATCATCCAGAGTCATCATTAAAGAATTTAAGAATATTTGCCGTTCGACCGGACTTCTGGGAGATGCCTTCATGCTCTACGATACGTCCGGAAAAACCATACCCGGCGGGATAGACAATCTTTCTCCATATTGTTTCTCACTGAAATCCTTGCTCTCCCTCGGTTATCCCACAATAAGCAACAATATAATTCCCGGTCATGCTCACTTTCCTTTATTCCAGTTTTTTCTGGACAGGCCGGATTATCAATACTACTGGATGATAGAATATGATATGAGGTTTTCCGGCGAGTGGCGGTTATTTTTCGAGTCTTTTTCAAAAAAGGATGCTGATTTCCTGTCCAGTCATATCCGGCACTATGAGGATGATCCTGACTGGCGTTGGTGGGAATTGAAACATCCCCGGGAATCAATTCCCCTGCAGAAGAGAATCGGTTCGTTCAATCCCATATACCGCATCTCTCATTCCGCATTATCTTTTTTACACGAAGGATTTAAAAGCGGATGGCGCGGACATCATGAAGTTGCGCTTCCTACCCTGCTTCACCATAACGGGTTCAGCCTCATGGATATCTGCGGCAGAGGCAAATATGCGATCCCGGGTATATACAACAAGTTTTATTCCGGTTCCGGCCCGGACTGCCGGGGAAGTTTATCCGGCGGTTCACTGAGGTATCGACCGGTATTCTGGCGATATGGACGTGAAAAAAATAAACTGTATCATCCTGTAAAGCCGTTTACAAAAGCCTTGCATGATAATCTGAAATCTCGAAGAGACGCACAGGCAAAATTAACTGGTTTGGTCAATATGTTCAGAAAATAGAGAAAAGATTAAGGATCGGATCAAAATGATAATAAATTCTGCCAAATCTTTTTTAGAAAAAAGAGGACTTATTTCAAAACCTGCGGTGGGTATTATCATTACAAGTTATAATCATATTGATTATACTGAAAAAGCCCTGGAATCATTTTACTCAACAATAAATGAAAAAATTAATTATGAATTATGGTTGCTGGATGATCATTCCAGTGAAGATATTGAGAGTATTTATGAAAAATATAAAATTCGTGGATTAAAATTCTTTAAAAATACGGCAAATACAGGATTGACAAGCTTGTGGAATAAGGGATTCGAATTAAATAAAGATAAGGATTATCTGATCATTTGCAATAATGATGTGATTTTCTCAAATCATTGGGCAGATAATTTAATTAGTTCATTGCGATGCTCACTTTTTTTTACGGTAGCTGTTCCAATCACGAATGCCCCCGGACATATTCCCGTTCAAAACGTTACAAATTTTGTTAAAAGCTACGTTTCCACTGATAATCAATATGAAATAAACTTAATATCTGAAAAAACAAAAAAAATGACTCCGCGAAAAATCAAAAAAGGGAACGGATTTTGTCTGGCGGTAAAAGTTTCTTTGCTATCCCGTAATTTAATAAAAGGGGATCCTTTCAATAATCAATATCCTCTTTACGGCGGAGAAGACGAGTTCTTTAGAAGAGTGAAACCGAAAACAATGCTTGTTCCGGGCAGTTTTATTTTTCATTATAAGCACGTAAGCGTTGACAGCAATTATTTTCCTCATCAAAAATTCCGTAAATAAATAGCGGAACAGGTTTTTGCCGGAAGCTCATGCAAACAATATATGCCATATTAAAAATTATAAGCAGAAGGCTCTGCATACAGGTGTTCAGCTTGATATGATGAATCGGCCGGACATGACTACACGCGATATAAAGACAGCGGACAGCGATGACAATTTTCTTAGCCGCATCGAAACAGGAACAGCTGTTATTCTTTTGTTAATCCTTTTGAGCCTGCATATGATCGTTTTTTTATTTTCGGGCGCTCTCTGGCGTGATGAAATCAGCAGCGTTAATCTGATTGATGTGCGCTCATGGGAGTCGTTCTGGGATAAGTTCCGGTTTGATTCGTTTCCGGTTCTCTGGATTGTGCTCCTGAAGGCATGGAATTTAATCGGTTTGGGAAAAACAGATTTCGCGCTGAGGACGTTGGGATTTATTATCGGGCTGGGTACGCTTGGGGCGATCTGGTACGCGGCACGCTCTCTGGAATTAAGGCTTCCGCTTGTGTCCCTCGTTCTTTTTGCCATGACGCCTGCGGCTCTGGCAACGGATTCCCTGAGGGCTTACGGACTCGGCGTTCTGCTGATTCTTATCACTCTGGGGAGCGTATGGCGCGCGGTTCAAAAACCGGCAGCGGGACGCATGCTGATATCCTTATTTTCAATCATTCTCAATGTTCACAGTCTTTATAATAATTCGTTTCTCGTGTTTGCCATATGCGCGGGGGCGGCGGCGGTCTTTGTGTATCGCCGTCAGTGGAAACTCGTTTTTCTTCCGCTGGGCATGGGCTTCATCGCGGCGGTTTCCTTACTTCCTTATTCCGGCATTATCGCCGACGTCGGGAAACGCAATGTCATTTCCAGATTTCCAGTTGACTTGCAGTGGATTTTCCTGAAATTCCGCCACGCACTGGATCCGTCCGGTTCGGTTCTGGTCTGGCTCTGGGCCGGATTGGCGATTTTGAGTTTCATCATCATGATTTCAATTCTGATCAAACCCCTGAAAGACACCAACGTGAAGCAAAAGGAACTGGCCGTATTTTCCCTGGTCATTCTGACGACCGGAACCGCCGCTTATATTGCCTTTATCAAGATACTGGCTTATGAGACTCAGACATGGTATTATCTCCCATTCATGGCTGTCGTGATCCTGTTGATGGATACAATGATCGGTGTTCTTTGCATGGAGTACCGGGCTGCGGGAATTTTGCGCCTGGCCGTTATATTGAGCGCAGCCGCGTTTCTTCTCACTTTTTCATTCAACGATGCTCAGGTGCGCAAAACCAATATGGATCAGGTTGCGGCTAAACTGGAAACCCTGGCGGATAAAAACGACCTGATCATCGTGTATCCTTTTTTTTACGGAATATCTTTTGACCGCTACTATCAGGGATCAGCCGCCTGGACAACCCTGCCGGAAATTAACGACAACAAGGTTCAGCGTTTTGATCTGCTGATGCTCAGAATGACCCAAAGAGATCCCATCGGGCCGGTTTTACAAAAAATAACGGCCACGCTTCAGGCAGGGCATTCCGTCTGGCTGGTCGGAAGATGGAAGGTGCCTCTTCCGGAAATAGCTCCCGCTGCGCTGCCACCGGCTCCGGCTTCCCTTTACGGATGGAACTCGAGGGCTTACGTGTTGATATGGGTCCAGCAGGTTATTTATCAAATCAGATCTCAGGGGTACAGCATTATGCCAGTGCCGGTTCAGACTCCCGGACCTGTCAGCAAATTTGAAAATGTTTCTTTGTTTGTTGTAAGCGGGTTTTGAAAACATTTATTGTTTTTGGAGAATCCGCCGACAGGCGGACCGTTCGCGGTTTGTATTTTCATATAATTTGATTTAAAGTTTCAGAAATTTGTATCTCATCAACAGGGAAGGGGAAAGGGACTGTGAGAATTTTTATAACCGGCGGGACGGGATTCATCGGCAAACAGCTTGTGCGGAGGATGGCAGAGACAAACCATGAAATATACTGTCTTGCCCGCAAGACCAGCAATATAGCCGAAATGGAAAAAATGGGCGCGAAAATTGTCTTCGGCGACGTTCAGGACAGGGAATCTCTATTAAGGGGAATGCAGCGATGCGACTGGCTTTTTAATCTAGCCAATCTTTATTCATTCTGGGAGCCTGACAAGTCCGCGTATCGCAAGGTGAATGTTATCGGGACCCAGAACGTTATGGAATGCGCCATGCAGGCAGGCATTTCCAAGATTATCCACGTCAGCTCGGTGGCGACTTACGGGAAACCGCTGGACTCCCCGTTTACGGAAAAGAGCGCCGTGGGGCCTGCCCGATTCAGCCAGTACGCCCAGACCAAGTACGAAGGCGACCTGATAGCCTGGAAGATGTTCAAGGAAAAAAAGCTTCCCCTGGTCGTGATTTTCCCCGCTGTTGTGCTGGGAAGCGGCGATGTAAGCCTGGCGGGGCAATCCATAGGCCGCCTCATACACAAAAAATTGCCGGCCAGATCATTCAACAGCAAAACCGTTACCTATGTTCATGTCAATGATGTCGCCGAAGCCATTCTGAAAGCGGCGGAAAAACCGGACAATATCGGCGAGAAATATATAGTGGGAGACACCCGCCTGTCTTTTGATGAATTCTATAACATGATCAGCAAACTTTCCGGCGTGCGCAAACCCCTGATGGTCATTCCCGACTGGCTTACCATGCTGAGCTCTGAAATCCTCACCTTTCTTTCCGACATAATGAAGGTACCGCCGCTAATGGGATTGGCCGCCGATGCCCTGCGGACATCCAATAACGGTTTTAAAGCCGACGGCAGCAAGGCCTTACGGGAATTGGGAATCACCTATACCCCTGTCAGCAAGGCGATAGAGGATGAGATAGCGTGGTATAGAAGCAATAAAGGCTGTTGACCGGGAGCGCATTCCCGTAAGGGAGGTGCAATTATAAACAGACACGTTCCTTGCTGGTAAAATCCGTAGGATTTTACAATACGCTCATCTGCTTCGTCGCGCTTCAAACCGCACCGCTCAACGGATGTCAATACGCGTGACCTTTAGGTTATACGCTTCGCGGTACGGCTTTTTGCGCGCCTTGCATCTGAGTATTTTTGAACAACCCGTGAAAATGTGGTTTTTCAACAACTCTGCTGTCCCTATTTTCGTAATTTTTGCTTTTCTTCTTGTATAAAATAGAGTAAAAAAATTAAACTATAAGAAAAAATTTAGTATATTAATTATTGTGCAGCAATGATAAATATAATTACTAATATAAATATATAAGTATTAACAAAAAATAGTGAGATTTAAAATGGAAGTAACATCAAATATATTTCATGGTGATAGCAAAGAGGTCTTAAAGAAAATTCTCTCTAATTCTGTTGACCTCATAGTAACATCACCCCCCTATGCAGACCAACGAAAAAACATCTATGGTGGCATTCACCCTGATGAATATGTAAAATGGTTTTTGCCTATTTCAAAAGAGCTTTTACGTGTACTAAAACCTTCAGGGTCTTTTATTCTCAATATCAAGGAAAAAGTTGTAAATGGCGAGCGTAGCACGTACGTAATGGAGCTTATTTTAGAAATGCGTAAACAAGGGTGGTTGTGGACGGAAGAATTTATTTGGCATAAGAAAAATTGCTATCCAGGAAAATGGCCTAACCGTTTTCGAGATGCATGGGAGAGACTTCTTCAGTTTAACAAATCAAGAAAATTTAACATGTATCAAGAAGAAGTAATGGTACCGATGGGCGACTGGGCCAAATCAAGATTAAAAAAGCTTTCCGAAACTGATAAAGTACGAGATAATTCAAAAGTAGGAAGTGGCTTTGGTAAAAATATTTCTAATTGGCTTAATAGAGATCAGGCTTATCCGACAAATGTTCTCCACCTAGCAACAGAATGTAGCAATAAAAATCATAGTGCTACATTTCCAGCAGAACTGCCCGAATGGTTTATTAAACTTTTTACACATGAATATAACACGGTTCTTGATCCTTTTATGGGATCTGGAACAACTGTATTTGTTGCAAACCGTATGAAACGTCATGCAATAGGTATTGACAATGTTCATGAGTACTGTGAAATGGCTCAAGCAAAACTGAAACCCGTTGAATTATATCTATTTGAACCAAAGGCAAAATATGACAAAACTAAACCTAAAAGACGTTCTTCTATACGTTGAAGAAAACATCGGCACTTTTCACAAAAAGCGAATCCTAAGTCTTGATGAACTTAAGTTATCAAAGGTTCTCCAGCGCAAGAATCCTTATTTATTTAAAGCTAAATATGTATTGACCGCTGAGCAAATTATAAAAGGATTGGTGGACGCGCATATATCATCAAACGAAGAAACCATCTTTGGCGATTGGCTCGAAGGGCTTGCTATTTTCATTAATAATAAAGTTTATGGCGGACGTAAATCTGGTATTACGGGCATTGATCTTGAATTTGATAATGATGCTACAAGAAACATTGTAACAATTAAATCAGGACCAAATTGGGGTAATAGTTCACAAATAGCTAAGATGGTTACGGACTTTAAGACTGCAAAGAAAACACTAAGAACAAGCAATTCAAAATTGACCATTGTTGCAGTAAATGGTTGTTGTTACGGCAGGGACAGAAGACCAGACAAAGGTGATTACTTCAAATATTGTGGTCAGCAATTTTGGGAATTTATTTCTGGTGACAAAGAACTTTTTACAGAAATTATTGAACCACTCGGATATAAAGCTAAAGAAAAGAATGATGTATTTTTGGAATCTTATTCACAAATGATCAATAAATTCACCAGAGAGTTTGCCAATGTATTTTGCAAAGATAATGGTGAAATCGACTGGGATAAATTGGTGCGTTTTAATTCAGCAAAAGAAAATCCCACCAACAAGGACAAACAAACCAACAATAAGAAATAGAAATAGAATAAAAGAAAATATGGGACAGAGCCCTATTTTAAAAATACAATAATATCAATAACATGTAATTAATTTTTTCAAATTACTGATCGTTTGAGCTGGTTCAAGCTTGAAAGTAGATAACATATATTAGGGCTGTTCAAAAATGTTCAGATGCTAGGCGCGCGAGTATCGTGGAGTGAGGCCTACTTTTTCGTAGGTCGCAACGACGCGAACGGAGCGCAACACCGCAGATGAGCGTTTTTCAACAGCCCTACAGAGGCATTACCCTTTCCTTCCGAAGGGGATGCCGAGCTTCCGCATTTTGGTTCTGAGTGTTGACGGGTTCATGTTCAGTAATTTTGCCGCGCCTTTTTCTCCGCCGACGCGGCCTCCCGTCGTTTCCAGCGCATGGACGATGTGACGGGATACGGCCTGTTCAAGAGGCTCCAGTGTTTTTCCGTCCCTCTGGTATACGGATTGCTTTGCCATGTTCCTGTTTGATTCCATAAGTTCATCGAAAATCAGCGGTTCTCCCTTGCCCAGTATCAGCGCGCGCTCCACGGCATTTTCCAGTTCCCGGATATTGCCCGGCCAGTGATATTTTGCCAGTTTGTCGATGGCTCCCTTCGCCGGAGGGGGGATTTTAACCAATCCCATTTCCCGTGATTTCTTGACGATGAAGTGGTGAACGAGCGCGGGGATGTCACTGAGCCTTTCCCTGAGTGGCGGAATGAGAATGGGAAAAACATTCAAGCGGAAATAAAGGTCTTCACGGAATTTGCCGTCGGCCAGCATGGCCTCCAGGTTCCTGTGCGTTGCCGCGATGATGCGGATGTCCACGTGTTGCGTTTCCTTTCCGCCCACGCGTTCAATCTCCTTTTCCTGAATGACCCGCAGGAGGCGAATCTGCGCGCCGGGTGTCAGCTCGCCGATTTCATCAAGAAAAATGGTGCCGCCCTGCGCCCGTTCAAAACGTCCCCGTTTCTGAAACAACGCTCCGGTAAAAGCCCCTTTTTCATGACCGAAAAGCTCGCTGTCCATCAGCGATTCGGGAATAGCCCCGCAGTTGACCTTGATGAACGGTCCGTTGCGGCGCGGCGAAAGGTTGTGAATGGCATTGGCGATGACTTCCTTGCCGGAACCGGTTTCTCCCAGCAGGAGGACGGGACTGGTCAATGGCGCAACCTGGCGCACCATGTCCATGACGTGTTTCAGCCCATAGTTGGCCCCGACAATTTCTTCCCCGGTATGCTGCCGCAGTTCGTCGAGCAGATACCGGTTATCGTCGGCTAGAATGTCTTTCAGGCGCAGCACTTCGCGGTAGCGGATGTAATTGATGAAGGCAATGGCAAAGGGTTCATTGAGCAGTGCAAAAAGGCGCTGATGCGCTTGGGTGTATTTTTCCCCCGCCTGGCTGACAATGGCAATGCCGCCGAAGTAGTTCCATTCCGGCTTTGGACCGATGACCATAACCGATGCGTCCGGTTTAATGCCGAACTCCTCATACGGGCCCATGGCCGGATGATCCGCCACACGATCGGCAACAATAATGATGGGAGCGGCATGAGCGCATTCAATCATGTTGATAATGGCATCCTGCCTGTCCTGCGGTGAAATCAGTTTTTTGGAAATGATTTGCCCTTTATTCACATCCGCGGAGGCAACGACTTCACTGACTCCGGTGTTTGGATCATAAGTGCTCATAAATATAAAATCAGCGGGAATATGGTTGCGGATATATATCAGGCAATCCCGAAGCGCCTTTTCAATTTCCAGGCTTGAGCAGATTCGCAGGGTGGCTTCGCGGAAAAATTCTTTTTCGTCGACCATAATGTCCTCTGAGACCTCCTGAATAGTTTCTTTATAATGTATCTTATACCACACTTTATCATATAAACTGCGAAATAAAATAGTTATTTGTGTTTTATTGAACGTAAATTTTACGGCAAATTTGTATCTGTCTGTATTTATTGAATATTATTTTTGGCATGCTTCTGGCTTTTATAACAGCATAAGGAGCGCGCAATTATATGGAGTGGCTGGAAATTATATCATTGAGAACATCATCTCCATTTGAGCATCAGGCGCGTAAATTTATGAAAAAATTTTGCGAGATAGTCAAAAAACATAATTTATCGGAAGCGGATTTTTATGTGCATGAATCCATCCCCGGCGATTTTGCCATAATCATTAAATCCCGCACCGAAAAAGACAGGGTCGGGGGAACGGAACTGGGACTTTATATGACGGAGGCGTTAAAGCAATTCGGCCTGGTGGATTATAACTGCTGGCGTCCCGTTGACGATAAATAAAGAGGATTTTCAGAAATAATAAAAAACAAAAAGGAGGATTGAAATTATGAAAAAAACTTTTTCGATTATTGTCTGCATTTGCGCGCTATTGGTGCTTCCGGGAATTTCCTTCAGTTATCCTACAGCGCCCGGGCCGTATATCAGCGGTCAAATAGGAGCAGCCTTTATGGCCGACAGTGATATGGCGGACTGGTCGGATTCAGTAACGCTGGAATTTGAGCCGGGCGCGGCAAACGGTTTTGCCGCAGGTTTTAATTTCGGGGCATTCAGAATTGAAGGGGAACTGGGATACCAGGCCAATGACATCGACAAGTATAAACTAAACAGCTATGAATACGGTGATTCATACTCTTCGAAGGTTTCTTCGGGAGACATGAATGTTGCGTCGCTCATGGGAAACATCTATCTGGATTTTATCAATCCGTCAAATGTCACGCCCTATTTAACAGCGGGAATCGGTACGGCGACGGTTGAGCTCAATGATTTCTACACAGAGGACTATGATGACACGGTACTGGCCTATCAGGTGGGCGCCGGTCTGGCGTTTCAAATCAATCCGCATATGACCATCGATTTGAAATACCGTTATTTCACCACGGAAGATCCCGATTTTGATGGCCTGAAGGCTGAACTGGCATCCCATAATGTTTATTGCGGATTCAGGTACAATTTTTAACGGGGTGATCTGACACCGGGGGCAAGGCCTGCGTGAAGTTTAAGTTGATCCCGCGGGCCTGTAAAGCAAGGCTATGATGGGGCATCAACATAAATAATGATGGGAGGATATAAAAATGAGATTTCAGGAAATAATTTTGATAACATTGCTGGTTGCCCTGCTTTCGCTGGGCGTGGCAGGCTGCCATGACGATGATGATTGGTATGATGGGCATCATCATGATTACAGTGATTGCAGTAATGAAATGGATGATCGCGTCGATTACAGCGGCCATCCCGAGGAAATCAACAGTTATGATTCCGACGGCTATCACAGCCGTACCTACTGGTATTACTGTGATGGTTTTTCTGAAACATTCACATGGGGGGAAAACGTCCATGGCTGTGAAGTCAGCAGCAATGAATTTACCCCGTCCTGTGACTAGACATGGCCAATTATTTGAATTTTAGGAGGATGCATATGAAACGCTTATTAATTCTTTGTATGATTTTATCATTTGCCGTTTTCCCGGTATATACATCGGCTCAAACCGGCACGGAAACAAAAGGGGAGCCGCTGATAGAAGTTGCCACTGAACAGGGTATAATCATGGTTTTTCCCGCTCCGATTTCGGGGCCAAACGGGAAAATAATAAGATTTGTTGTGTATGGCGCCCAAGACGAACCGGAAGTGGTTATTGCCACAAAGGACGGTTCCTTTTCCGCCGCCATTACCACGATTGACTTTAAAAAAGGTGAGAAATATTTCGGCTGGTTTGATGTTCCTCAAGAAGAAGCCTATGAACTATGGATTAACGGGAACTTAATTCCCCGGGATAATAATTAATTGATTTTGGGTGTGGATATCAAAAAGGATTTTTTTGCAAAGGAGAGAGCAATGAAAACGAGAATTATACTGGCAATGGCCTTGATGATATTGCTTTTAGCTGCGGGCGGATGTTGTCCCTGGTGGTACGGCCCCGGAGGTCACGGGGGGTACGGTGATCATCATGGATGGCAGTCGGACCGTGGCGGTCAGGGCGGACACTCCGGACATGGCGGCCATGGAGGGTATGGTCCGAGACGTTAGGTAATAAATGAGAGAACTCAGAATAAGTTTGCAGCCGATTGTCTTTTGAGCAAATAAAGCCCCATGACCGATATAAAGTCAGGGGGCTTTATGCATCCGGTTCAGACAATTTTTTATAAATTTTTAATGACAAGCGGTATTTCAATCGTTTTATCGAAATTATAGGTGTAATATTTACTACCGACTATCTTTTCAATGAATTGATGATGTACGCGCACAATGTATTTGTCGCTTGTTTCAGTTATCGTAACATCCTCTTCGGTGATTTCCGGTACGTCTTGAGCGAGCAGACGGTTCAGCAAATCGATTTTTATTTTTTCCGGTGTTATGGTTGATTCCGCCTGCGCTTTCAGGACATCGGTTTCCAGTTTTTTCAGCGTATCATTTATTTTCATATCCTTGAGATAGATGGGTATAATTTTTACTCCGGGCACCGTGACAATGAAAATCACTGCCAGTAAAATCAGCCAGCCGATATTGGATTTGCCGTTTTGTCCTTTCAGAACGCGCATGATTTCCTCCTTT
>CAYMWM010000077.1:0-16308 GCA_964394185.1 uncultured Smithella sp. | reverse complement strand
GCATATTCGTTAAAATCGCAGCCAGGTCTCCCGGCCGCTCTATTACGGGACCGGATGTCACCTTGATATCCACGCCCATTTCCCTCGCGATGATATAGGCAAGCGTTGTTTTACCCAGACCCGGCGGGCCGTATAAAAGAACATGGTCGAGCGCTTCGCGGCGTTTTTTCGCCGCTTCGATGAAAATGGCCAGATTGCTTTTGACCTTTTCCTGACCAATATAATCCTTTAATTTTGCCGGACGCAGGGTGACGTCAAAATCATTATCCTCCTCGGTAATGGAGGGGCTGATGATGGGATTTTTTGTGGGTTTATCTTTCATATGCCTTATCCGTATACATTAACCGGCAAGAAATTTTAATGTCTTTTTCAGGAGCATATCCATGCCCAATGCTTCCTCGGACGAACGCAGAGCCTTGTCCAGAGCGTCTTTGGCGACGTTGCTCTTATAACCCAGATTCACCAGCGCGGAAAGAACATCTTCCACAATCATATCATCCGCGTGAGCCTGAACACCGGCTTCCGGCGCTTTCCCGGCCATCATTTTCTTCACGACTTTTTCCTTGAGTTCCAGAACCAGGCGCTCGGCCATTTTTTTACCCACGCCCGGAATGTTGACCAGCTTGCCCACGTTGCCTCCGGAGATGGCATTCATCAAATCCTTCGCTGATATGCCGGAAAGAATGTTCATGGCGATTTTCGGGCCGATGCCACTGACGGAAATCATCAGCTGAAAAAGGTCTCTTTCCTGATCCGTATAAAAACCGAACAGATTAATGGCGTCCTGCTTGACGTTGGTATGAACATGCAGCGTGATGGGTTCTCCGGCTTCGGGCAACTCATAAAAAGTCGTCAGGGGAATAAAAACACGGTACCCGACGCCCTGAACATCCACAATGACATTGGAAATGCCTTTATAAACAATTTTTCCGCTGATTAAGGCGATCATCAGATTGGTTTATCCTTTAAGAAATTTGCGTGGCATATCGCGGTAGCCAACGCGTCCGCTGCATCCGCAGGGGGCAGTTCGGGCAGCTTCAGGATGGCCTTCACCATCACCTGCACCTGCCTTTTTTCCGCTCTTCCGTAACCCACCACCGCTTTTTTTATTTCCAGCGGCGAATATTCAAAAATCGGTATATCCTTATCGGCGCATGAGTAAATAACCACGCCTCTGACCTGAGCCTGTTTAATTAAGCTTCGTACATTTTTCCCGTAAAAAATATTTTCCAGCGCGATGGCCTGCGGCGCGGTTTGTGAAATTACATCGGATAATTGCTGATAAATGGAAATCAGCATTTCGGATAAAAGCGATTCTTTTTTGGCTTTGACTTCGCCGTGAGCGACATGCCGCAGATAGTTACCCTTTTTTTCGATGATGCCATAACCCGTGACATGGCTGCCTGGATCAATTCCCAAGATTCGCAATTTTTATTCCGTTAATAATTTAAGAATCACGTATCAAACAATATTCGAAAGGGGGTAAGGGCAGCGTTTTCTTCCCTCTGTCATTGCGAGCCTCCTCTCAGGCGGCGTGGCAATCTTTCCCCCACGTTAACTTAAATTCTCCATGACATCTTCATCAATATCGAAATTGGCGTAAACATTCTGTACGTCGTCATTATCTTCGAGCTTTTCCATCATCTTCAGCATCTGTTCCGCTTTACCCAACGCCAGTTTGACGGTATTGGAAGGAATCATGCTGATTCTGGCTTCCAGATGTTTTATGTTCTTGGCATCAAGCGCCTTTTTTACCACTTCAAATGATGCGGGGTCTGTAATGACTTCGTATTCACCGTCCTCGCTTTTCACATCTTCCGCTCCGGCTTCCAGCGCCATTTCCATCAGAGCATCTTCATCAACAACTTTCTTATCGATAACAATGCTTCCTTTTTTCGCGAACATCCACGAAACGCAGCCATTTTCACCAAGATTACCGCCATGCTTGGAAAAGATATGCCGGATTTCCGCCACCGTTCTGTTTTTGTTGTCCGTCATAATTTCCACAAGCACTGCAACTCCGCCGGGACCATACCCCTCATAGGTTACTTCTTCATAAGCAGCCGCGCCTTCGCCGCCGCCGGTACCTTTCTTAATCGCCCTCTCGATATTATCCTTGGGCATATTCTCTTCTTTAGCGAGAAGAACCGCCTGCCTCAGCCTTGAATTTCCCTCAAGATCGCCGCCACCCAGCCTCGCTGCCAGAGTTATTTCCTTGATGATTTTGGTAAAAATTTTACCGCGCTTGGCGTCGATCGCGCCCTTTTTTCTTTTAATCGTACTCCATTTGGAATGGCCGGACATGTTACTTCTCCTTAATGGTTTTTTAATCCCTTGATAGGAAATCTCGCAGAATATACCAACTAAGATTTCTCTACAATTTGCTAATAACATAAGGCAATAAGCTTGTAAAGCTTATTGCCTTATTAATAGGAAAAAACCTCAAAAAAACAGCCGTTATTTCTATAACGCTTTTTTTAACTTTTAAAAGAAGGCCAACGGATATTTCTTGCTGTACCCCGTCAACTCAACATACCCCTTGCCCTTTACCGGCAAATTATCATAGGTGCCGGTTACTTGCACCGTCCCTTCCCAGTAGGGGATGGGTTTAAGCGCCACTTCCTGCTCGGCGAGCATCGGAACGATGTTCAGTTTCAGTTTCAACGGATCCACCGTTATTTCCCACGAAGCCGGGTAGTTGGAATCGGTTTTTTTGCTGTACCAGTAGCTCAGGTTTTTAATATTTAAATCTTTCTGTTTCAGCCAGATTGTTTTGCCGTCCGGCAGCACAAAAGTTCCGCCTGCGATATCGATAACTTTGTCCCTGTCGTTTCTGATAACATAAATCATCAGCTCGCATTTATTATCCAGCTGAAAGCTAAACCAGTCCCAGCCCGACTGCGGAGGATTCAGTTTCATCGTTCCATATTCATGATCCATCCATGTTGTTCCTGTAACCTTGACCGGCTTGCCGTCAATCGTCAAAGTACCGGTCGTTTTCATATCCGTATAGGAATAGTAGTAATTGGAATGATTGGCGCCCTTGTCTGCGATGCCGTCCTTCCCGTGATAAGCCGCCGGTTTTACCGGTTCCAGTGCCAGATCAACCTTGTAACCTTTCATTTCGGCACTCAGAATGTGCTTACCGTTTTCTTCCCGGGCAGTCCATGTATCGATCATCACGTCATACTTTTTGTCATCCGCTTTGGATTTGTTAAAAAGGAAATTATGTATCTGGTCCGCCTGAAATGTCCCTTTATTCAGGTCGGTCACGGCAAAGTGCCCCAGCAGTCCGACATCCTTAAACCAGTAAGCCGGAATAGGGATAAAAAATTCCGGCACATTATCTTCGCTGGTGACTCTCTTGAAGAAGGTTACCTCATATCCGAAATCTCTTCCGTCTTCCGCTTTCAGATGGCCGGTATAATACCACCATTCATTCTGAGCCCAGTAATGAGCAGCGTCGTCAGCAGGCAGATCAATGGGTTTGACAGGTGTGGCGTGATTAAGTGTGTACCTTGGGGCGCAGGAAACCATGAATAACGCTAAAAGAACCAGTAAAGAAATCTGAATTTTTTTCATCTATCCCCCCTATAAATTATGTATTATTTATTTCAAGTTATCGTCCCTGCCATCATAAACTATCTATTTGAGTTGAGACGATACCGCTTTATTCAGCGCATCCTGAGCCTTGATCAATTTTTTATATTTTTCCCGGATTTTATCCAGATTTTTAGAAAGGACGGCCTTGAGCAAATCTCCCTCTATCTCGGCAACGTCCAGCCTCTGATAGTAATCGAGCGTTTCCTTCATGTGCGCGAGCACAATCATTCCCGTAAGAATCGGGTGATTATTCGTCACATTCACGTCATCGTACATCGTCCCGTGTTCCAGTTCGACTTCCAGTCCCATGCGGAAGTTTTCCAGAGTTACGGGCATTTTTTTGACATTCACAATTTTAAGAATGATTCCGGCTTCCTTTGCCGTAACGACAGGTTTCTTCATCTTCGTCCAGTCTCTTAAGCCTAACTCTTTGCAGACTCTCTTCACTTCACTGACTGTTACATACTGCGGAATTCTCATGGTGATATCTCCTTTAAATTTTCGCTATGAAAAATATGCAAGCCTTGCCGCTTCCTTTTTCTTACTGCGCCGACAATCCGCCGTCCACATGGAAAATGCTGCCGGTAATGTAATTGGAAGCCTTCGATGCCAAAAATACCGCCAGACCTTTCATCTCGTCTTCGTCGCCGTACATCTTGAGCGGAATAGCAGCAACCGTCAGATCCAGAATCTGTTTCATTTCCGGCTTAAAAACATGAGCCATCATATCGGTCTTGAAAAACCCCGGAGCAATGCAATTAACATAAATTTTGTAACGGGCCAGTTTGACGGCCAGCGTCTTGGTCAAACCCTCTACCGCAAACTTGGAAGGATTATAGGCAATAGCCGGATGTTCTTCCTCGTTGGAACCGCGCGAACCGTAGATGGAGGAAACATTAATCATTTTGCCTCCGCCCTTCTCCTTCATAATACGCGCAACCTGCTGGGACAAAATCCAGACGCCCTTCACATTGACATCGAATATCTTTTCCCATTTATCCAGCGGGTAATCCAGTGTCGGCGCGCCCCAGGTCAGTCCGGCATTGTTGACCAGAATGTCAATCGTGCCGAATTTGTCTATCGTCGCCTTGACCAGATTGTCGATTTCATCCTTTTTCGCCAGATCGCATTTAACCGCCAGAGCCTTAACACCCAGTTTTTCCAGTTCCGCGACTTCCTTTTCCAGATTCTCAATTTTGCGGGAAGCAATCACCACATCGGCACCAGCCTCGGCTAATCCCGTTGCGATAAATTTACCAATGCCTCTGCCGCCGCCAGTAACGATGGCAACTTTGCCTTTTAAATTGAATAATTCGTTTATATGCATGTTTAACTCCTTAAGTAATGAAATGATTATTTATTAAGATCTCTGGATTTTGACGTTAAAATCAAACTTCCGATAATTCCACTCCATACATTTTTTTCGGGAATTAAAGATTTTTCCCGGCAGAGTATATGAAGAATCATATCCTGTGTCAAAGAAATATTTTTGGCTAAAAATAAGGAATTATTAATGATGATGTGGGAATGAAATCGGGGAATGAAGATTACTCTTCGGTATTATTCTTTCCGTTCGTTTTGAAGCGGTCTTCGAGAGGCACGACCAGACGGATATGCTGTCTTGCCAGCATCAGAACAGGGGTCTGCCAGTCACGCCCCGATCCGTCAAGCGCCTGCAGGTCAACATTGACCAGAACGATAAACTCCTGCTCACGGCGGTTCAGATAGTCGGAAAGGCGGCTTCGATAACCTTCCTGAGGCAACCTGATATCACCTTCCACTCTGTAGCGGTCAGTCTCAATGACAACTCTTTCGAGGCGCACATCCGTTACAGGCATTGAGGCATCCTCCCCAATAGAATCACCTGCCCGCTTTTGATTCTGGAATCAAAAATGGACACCGACGAAATAAAACACATATCATCCATGTGTAAATTATAAAAAATTCAATCCGGTATGTCAATGAAATATTCTCTAAATCATGTACCTATGAATTTTTCATTATGTAATGATTTAATGCTGGGTATTTAATTATCAGAATGTATAGCAATATTTATTTTGAAGATATGCAAAATGTCTTGACTCTATATTTCACCTTCCTTATACTTAAAACAAAGGGAAATGAGTTTTTTAGATGCGGATACCGGAATTGGACGACCAACCAAATTCTGCCATAACGGAATCCTAACCAGTCCCATCAATGTTTCACAAGTCTTAGGGGGAATTCTATCGGACAGTCATCTCCATAATCAATCATAATCAACGCACACCAAACCGGGAGGATATTATGAGCGATGTATACGCGGAAAAGCCTTGGCTGAAAAGTTACGACAAGAATGTTGCACCCAACCTCAAGTACGAAGAAAAAACCTTTGCGGAAAAATTCGCGGAGACTGTAGCGAAATATCCGGATAAAACCGCTCTCATCTACATGGGCAAGACGTTAAGCTACAGGGAAGTAGATGAGCTTTCCAACCGGCTCGCCAACTTTCTTATCGCCAGCGGTCTTCTTCCCGATGACGTGGTCGGGCTTCACATGCCCAACATCCCGGCAAACTACATCGGTTTCATCGGTGTGCAGAAAGCTGGATGCGTATCCACGGGTCTTAGTCCCCTGCTGACCGCGGCGGAAATGGAACACCAGCTTATCGACTCCGGAGCAAAGCTGGTCATCACCGTGGACATCCTTTACGAAAAAATAGCCGAAGTCGCCAAAAAGTGCCCCTTCACTACAGTGGTCGTCACAGAGATTGCCGACTTTCTTCCCGGCATCAAACGGGTTTTAGGCAAACTGCTGAAAAAGATTCCAACAGCAGAAGTGAAACCCATTCCTGGCAAGAACGTGAAGCGGTTCATGGACGTGATGAACGAATCAAAGGCCAATGCGGTGCAGGTCAAGCGCAGTTTTGACGACCTTATTTTTATGATGTACACCGGAGGCACCACCGGCCCGGCAAAGGGCGCCATGCTGACTCAGCGCAGTTACATGAGCAACCGCCAGCAGGTGCTGGCTTGGGTGGATCTGAAGCCCGAGGACATTGCCCTGTCGGCCTTTCCTCTCTTCCACATAGCAGGCCTCGCCCTCGGCGGGTTTTCCATCACCCACGGAATCACACAGATATGCGTGCCCAATCCGCGCGACTCGCATTTTCTCATTGAGTCTATAAAGGCCTATAAACCGACTTTCGTCGTCAATGTACCTACGGTTTATTTCGAGCTACTTAAACAGCCGGAATTCAAGAAGCTGAACATGAAGAGCCATTTAAAATGGTTCTTAAGCGCCGCGGCTCCCTTTCCCGCCGAATACATCAAGGAACTGGAAGCGGTTATCGGCGAAGGCAACTTTATTGAACTCTACGGCATGACCGAGATGTCTCCGGTCATGATTGTCAATCCCCGCTACGGCGTCAAAAAGCCATCTTCCATCGGTCTTCCCGTATCCGATACGCTGGTTAAGCTCATCGACACGGAAACGGGACAGCCGGCAAAACCGGGGGAGCCGGGTGAAATCGTGATTAAGGGACCTCAGTTGATGAAAGGCTATTACAGAAAACCGGAGGAAACCGAAAACGCTGTCCGCGACGGCTGGATGTATACCGGCGATGTTGCGCGGATGGACGAGGACGGTTATTTCTTTCTCGTCGACCGCGTCAAGGACATGGTTATCGTTTCCGGCTTCAAGGTTTTCACCAGAGAACTCGATGACGTGCTGGCGAAGCATCCCGACGTTTTCATGGCCGCTTCCGTCGGCATTCCCGATCCGGAGCGTCCCGGCTCAGAGCGCGTCGGCATGGCTATTGTCCTGCATCCCGGCATCCCCAAAACTGACGAGGAAAAAGCGAAAATCATACAGTACCTGCGCGATAATGTCGCGCCCTACAAAGTGCCGAAGGTCATCGAGTTCATGGACGAGCTTCCCAAGAGCGGCGTGGGTAAGATTTTGAAACGGGAAATAAAGAAAATCATGACCGGCGAAAAATAAACAATGGGGCTGTTGAAACACACTCATCTGCCGTGTTGCGCTCCGTTCGCGTCGCTGCGACCTACGAAAAAGTAGGCCTCACTCCACGATACTCGCGCGCCTGGTATCTGAGCGTGTTTGAACAGCCCAGAATGATTGGATTTTTCAATGACCTCAGATGGAAAATAGAACCGTTCCCTTTATTCTTACAGAGGTTGGTTGAATAATTAAGTTAACGTTTTCTTTCTTTCGTCATAATTATGAAAAACTAAATCGAGAAATCTCTCTGTTATCTTATCATATGAAATCCTTATTTCATCTGATTCTTCATTAAATAATGAGTAAGATGTATTTTCATAAATGTAATTTTTGAAAGAACTTGATCTAAAAGATGAATTGCCACATTTGTGTAACATTATATCTGAGAATTTTGATTTTTTAAAATGTTTACTAAATAGTGTTTCACATATTTCTATTTCTTCTACATCCATTATTTGAAATTGTTTAACTTTTTCACAATCAAAATATTTTTCTTTTTTTATAAAATTTTCTATTTCATCTCTTATTGTAGGAATCTGCGGTACTTCTTTAAAAGTCACACAGACAGGAAAAATACGAACTACATTTTCCCATGTTAAATTTCCGATTTTAAATTTATTTTCTTTAAAATCACTTATTACTTTTGACAATTGTTTCAATAGTCTCAAAATGAGCTTATTTTTATATTCATCAATTAATTTATTAATGCCTCCGGTTGTGTATGTTTCCTTTGTTAAACGACCAGATTTGATTTCAAAGATAAATAAGTTTCTTTTAATTTCAATAATACAATCGCCTGCTTCTTTGTCGTTATTATATTTAATTTTAAAAATTTTCTTCCCGAATATTCTTTGAAGAATATTAAAGACGTATATTTCAAATATTTGCCCAAAATGTCTTAAAAATTCGTCGCCTTCATGTGAAGACAAATTCTTTAAAATGTTCCAATAAATATTTTCTGTAATTTTATCTTGTAATATTGAAATTCCATGAATTGCAATACCAACATCAGGTATTTCAATTAATGGTTTATTATTTTGCACGTCAAATTCAAGTTGCCAGTTCTTTGAACTACTAATTTGATTTTCTATTAATAAAGAACATTTTTCAATGTCATTACAAAACAACCTAAACGCAATTTTAATATCTTCTGGTGATAAAGTTGAATTTTTAAAGTAAGTGCTTCTATTTATAAATGGATTAACTGTTGAAAGATTATCATAATTAAATTGGTTCCAATAAGAAAAGAATGCAAATCCTAATGCCATAAACTTTTCAATTTTAAACCCAGTAATTTTCTCAAATATATTATCAAAGTCACTTATATTTGTTGAAATAGGCAATGTTACGAACAATTTATGAAATCGACATATTTTTTTTCGATATGCTTCTTCTGAATTATAAAGATAATTTCTTATGAGATATTCTTGAACTTCTTTTATGTCATCATTTTTATTAATCAAGGAATCATAAAAATCGTTCATAATTAAAAACAAATTCCCGATATTATTTGTTATATATTCTTCATCAATAATCGCATCTTTACTTGAATATATGATTGATCATTTAATCAGATTATGAACTTGCTGTTTTGAAAATATTAATACATTACGACCTTCTCCCATTTTAATTAACTTTGAAAAAATAAATTCTTGTTTGTCTATAGGGAAGAAGCTCTTAATAAAATAATCCTGACACTCTGCATCAAAATAACTATATTTATAAAATGTACAATCCAATTTAATAAGTATTCCTAATAAATAATTCCTATTAAATTTACTTAATATTATTTTGAAGTCATCAAAACTTATACTATGACCATATATATTTGAATATGTTGCGAAGACGTGAATAATCAATTTGTTTCCTTAAATTATTAAGCATTTATTAAATTTATGACATCTTAAGCTATCCTTGAAATTTAAATGATAGTATAATTTTTTAAAAAAAAGATTTTCTATCCTTTTCGCCTTCCGCATCAGGCGGCGCTGAGTTCTTTCTTCACGCGAAAGACGATGCCCTGTTTGTTGACGTGATATTCCCAGTTCACAAAACCGGCACGGCTGACAAGTTCTTCAAGCTCTTTTAACTCAAACCAGTGGAAGCCCGACCGTTTGGAGACGATGTGCTGAAAGCCGCGTTTTATAATGTTGGACGCTTTGAGGTATGTCGCGCACACGAAGATCCCGCCCGGTCTAAGTGACCTCTCTATTGATTTAAGCACCTCCTGAATCTGCGGGAACAGATGCAGGGCGCCCGCGCAATGTATCCGGTCGAAAGAGTTGGGCAGAAACGGCCACTTCGTCACGTCAACACGCATCAGGGTGACTCGGCTGCCGCCATTCTTCTTTATTTCCTCATTGCATTTAACGAGCATAGGCAGGGAAAGGTCTATCGCCGTAATCGTTCCCCTGTAAATTGATTTTGAAAACTGTTTGGTGAAGTTGCCTGTCCCGCACGCGATATCGAGCAGGTCGTCCTCCGGTTTTAGTTCCAGCAGCCGCTGTGATGTTTCCATCTCCCAGGCAAGGCTCGAAAACGGTTTGGTTACCATTGGCCGCCAGAAATTTTCATATATGGAAACCACAGGGCCAAATTCCATGACGCGCTGGGAAAGATGAATGTCCCTGCTTCCACCGCCTACAAAATCAAGGATTCCGCTAATGGAAGAATATTCCCGTTTGCACAGCGGGCAGGAAAAACCGGATGATTGAGCCGAAAGATTTTGTAAATAGTTGGGGCTTGAATTATTACCCGCGCAGGCCGGGCATGTGAGCTTTTTTAAAACATCGGGATTGATTGTCAACGCCGCCATGATGTTTCCATCCCTTACAAAATGAATTTGACAAGGTAGCGTCATCAATCAAACTTTAAGGAACAGGGTTCAGCTTGTCAAGATAATCTTGAATACCAATGCTAATTTACCAGTGTCCGATCCATCAAGCGGGACATGATTCGCATAATGATGTTGTAAACGGGATTCAGGCATCGCTTCAGGAAATACAGCATTTTGATGTCGAAGGACGTTATCACCAGAAACCGGTTATGCTTAATGGCATTGAAAATGATATCGGACGCCTTCTCCGGCGTGATGGCAACCTTGCGAAAAAGGCTGCGTCCCTTCATCATGGCTTCCTTTGACGCGCGGATGTCAGCCGTATTGACCAGATTGGTATCGACTGCGCCGGGGCAAACCACGCTCACGCCGATATGATGTTTTCTCAAATCGTAGCGCAGGACTTCGGATATCCCGACAAGCCCATGCTTGGTCGCCGCGTAGGCCGCGTGCCAGGGCAAGCCGATGATTCCCGCCGTGGAAGAGATATTGACGATATGTCCCGGTTTGTTGGCTCGAATCATTTCCGGGACAAAGCACTCCATCCCGTGAATAGGCCCCCACAGATTAACCCTGATAATCTTCTCCCAGTCAGCATGCTTCATAAATTCAATTTGGGAAAAAAGGGCGATGCCCGCCACGTTGATAAGGATGTCCATCGGGCCGTGACTTTTGTGAATATCATCGGCGAGCGACTGCACCTGCGTGTAATCCCCTATGTCCAGATCGCGGGAAAAACAGACCTCGCCGCCGGTGTTTTTAACCACGCGGCAGGTTTCTTCCAGCCCCGCCGCGTTGATATCCGTCAGAAACAGTTTTCCACCCTCTTTGGCCATGCGAACAGCGGTTGACCGCCCGATGCCGCTCGCGGCTCCGGTAATACATATTTTTTTCCCCTGAAGTTGCATATGAATTAACCTCCCATCATTTTTATTTTTCGGGCATAATTATTTTCAGACATTGCTTCTCCTTTTTTGCCAGTGTCAGTGAATGCTCCCCGGCGCTTCCAGAATGTGCATGCACATGGCGGCTTCCTCCGTCCCTAGAGCGCCGCCTCCGTTTTCCGCCAGAGCAAGGCGCGGATTTTTGACCTGGCGTTTTCCGGCCCTGCCTCTGAGTTGCGTTACAAGCTCGTGAATCTGCGCCAGTCCAGAAGCGCCTATCGGATGCCCGCGCGAAATGAGGCCGCCGCTGGGATTGATAGGAATACGGCCGTTAAGGCTTGTTGCGCCGCTGACAGCCAGCAGGCCGCCCTCGCCCTTGGCGCAGAAGCCGAGATTTTCAGCCTGACGAAGCTCACCGAAAGCCGTCGCATCGTGCACCTCGGCCACGTTAATATCCCCTGGACCGACGCCCGCATATTCATAGGCCTGCAATGCCAGTCGTTCGCCAATTTCGATTTCCTCTATATTCATGGGACGTTCTCGCCCCGTGCCCAAAATGGATGCGCGTATACGGACGGCCTGCCCCTCAAGTCCGCATCTTTTTACGACATCCCCGGAACACACAATGGCTGCCGCCGCGCCATCGCCAATGGGCGCGCACATGGCGCGCGTGAGGGGCCAGCTGACAACGCGGTCGGCCATGACCTTTTCCACGGGTACCTCAAAGCAATACTGAGCATTGGGATTCAGGGAGCTGTTGTAATGATTCTTGGATGCGATGGTCGCCAGCTGTTCGACAGTTGAACCATAGCAGCGCATGTGCTGGCGGGCAATATAGCCGTAGATATCCATAAATGTCGAATGATCGCCGCCGACCAGTCTGGCGAGTTTTCGCACTTTGTCGTAGCCGAGGATTTCTCCAAGATACAGGGCGACTTTCAGGCCGTCGCGCGCGTCCCTCAATTGAGAGCGCAATGATTTGCGCGACGCCGGGGGTTTTTTGTCCAGGCGGTAGGCGGCACGAACGGACGCCATCAGATTGCGCTCGTCATCGCTTAAGCCCAGGGTGCATAGTTTTTCCACAAACGGGACACATTCTTCGACATCGATTCCGCCCAGAAAACCGGCAAACACGGCGAAGCGGTTCGGGTGATAGAGCTTCTCGGCCCCCACCGCCAGAGAAACATCATACAGACCGGAAGCCACATCATGCCATGCGTGGTGAAGCGCTGTAGAGCCTCCAGCGCAGGCGTTTTCAACATTGGTAATCGGAACGCAGTCAATCCCCATTGGTCTCAAGGCCACCTCGCCACGGATGCAAATCTGTCCCAGTTGTCCCCAACCGGAATTGGAAAACCAGATGGATTTGATATCGGAAGCTTTGAAATCCGCATCTTCAAGGGCGCCTTTGACAACATGCCCGGAAAGGTCCTTAATGCTCCAGTCCAGATATTTACCAAACTTGATGGTACTTACTCCGACGATATAAGTATTACGCATCATTTTATCCTCCTATTCAAGGCCAGTTTCAATACCGAATCTGCAAATTAATTATATAATTGTTTAAACCAATATAATAAATTAATTTGCCACTGTCAATAGGGATTTTTAGTGAAAATTTTTTAGGGTTGAATACAAAGAGAACGGATAAAATAGTTTAATCTTGATATGCCAAACAATATCTGATATTTATTCACCATGCCCGTGAAGAAAAAAACAGCAAAACCATCAGCGAAGATTGTTTCCCCCGTCTCAAATCACTTGGCCGGGGAAACAGCGGAAGACACAAAAATATCAAAAAGACAGCCGTATGAGCGGGCTCTCGCGAACCTTGCCCAGCGTATTTTCTTCCGCGAGGACGAGCCCGGCAGCAAATTACCAACCGAACGTCAGCTGGCACTGGATTTAAATGTCGACCGTACCTCGCTACGCGTCGCACTGAAACATTTGGAATCCATGAAGATTCTGGATATCCGGCAGGGAGGCGGAATTTATGTCCGCGACTATCAAAAACATGCCGGTATCGAATTTATATCGACTTTGTTTGAAATACTGGAAGCGGAAGGGAAACTCGATAAAATCGACCAGTACCTCATGGAAGAAACCTGGGAATTCTGGATTACGTTCATGCCCGAAATTCTTAAGCTGGCCGTTCCCCGTCACACCATACGTGATCTCAGAAGTCTGATGGAAGTTTTCGATGAGGAGCTCAAATGCATTGACGACCGGGACAAAGTAGTCGATCTGGAAGTAAAGAGTCAGGACCTTGTGGCGGATGTGGCTAAGAATCTTCTCATTTCACTGCTCATGAACACGTCCCGCGCGCTCAGACGCCGGATGCTATCATTATTTTTTCATGTTCTGGACGAAGAAACCATCCGCGCGCATATACAAATCAAACAGGAGCTGGTGTATCAGGTCATGCGCACCGGAAATATGTCGGCCATACCGGAACTCTATGGACAGGCTCTCCGGGATTTGCGGCAAAAAATGCGTTTGGTTATATTCAAAAGCTGATCTTAATACCGAATCGGTTCAACTTCAGATTGCTAAAATTTCCGCAAGAAGTTTGGCGTCCGCGCCAAAGTAAATCCGCCTGCCGATCTTCACAACAGGACGGCGGACAAGGCGCGGCTCCTTGAGCATGAGGCTGATTAAATCATTATCGGAAAGTTTTGCCTGCTCCAATCCCTGCGCCTTGAAAGCGGGCGATCGGAAACTGAACATATCGGAGGCGGGTTTCCCCTGTAAGAGCGCCTTGATTTCCTCGCGCGTAAAAGGCGTTTTAAAAAAATCCCTGTCATTGATTTCCACCTTCTTTTGCGAAAGAAACTCTTTCGCTTTGCGGCAGGTGGTTCACTTGCTCCAACAGAAAAAATCAATTTTCATTTTCGCACCCCTTTTCATTCTTTATATGAAATCATCACCGGCCAGCAGTCAATCTGGCATTCAGCCTTTTTAACCGGTGCCGCAGTGATTCCATTTCATCTGCCGAAAAAATGTCAGCCTGATTAAGCGCCCGTTCAATAAGTGCTCCGGCAGCCGGATAATCCCGAACGCGATGTTCCAGCCACTTGGCCAGTTCCGAGACAGCATAAAAATCGATATGGCCGCATTCAATCATTTCCTGCCAGATTTTCGCGGCTTCGTATATTTTCCCTGTCCGCTTGTATAATTGCGCCAGTTTCCTTTTGGATTGCATAGAAAAACCGGAGCAACTGCTTCCTCGGAAAATGTCCAGAATTTTTTCCACACCATCATTATGGGATAGTTTCAACAATAGTCCGGCGGCTGCCAGGTAGTCATCATTTTCTACATACTGCGCCATAGCCCGGGCATCCAGCACCTCGACCAGATGGGCTGTGAGTGTCGCCATGGAAACAACATCCAGCCGGTTATGCTCGAAGATGTCCGCCAAAAGCAGAGGGTCTCGTTTGCGCAGCCAGTCGAAATAACGCTGTGGAATTTCCCAGCCGGGGATGTCGCCTTCGCGTTGAACGCCGAGTATATCGGCTTCCAGTGTGGCCAGCCGGCAGTTTTCCAGACGGTGCCCCAGGATGCGGCGTGATGGAAACAGCAGATCAAGATGCGGAAGGCCTGCCAGGTCCGCCTGCATGCGGTTCATAATAAAACGGGTAGAAAGCAGATTGATGTCAAAGGCTTTGCCATTGAAGGTGACCAGAAACTTTTTCTTCCCAGCTATCTCTTTGAGATAAGCCAGCGCCGCTTTTTCTTCCCCGAAGTCGCGTGCCAGAATCTGACGGACATGAAAATGGCCTTCTTCAAACCATCCCAGACCTATCAAAAAAGCCATCGTTCCGGTACCGCCGGCAAGGCCGGTCGTTTCCGTATCCAGAAACAGGGCATCGGAGGGAATGCATTCACCGATGCCGGGATTTTTAGCCAGCATCGCCGCTACACTCATGCTGAAATCAAACGCTTCCCGGATATTGCGGTGACCGTGGCGACTGGAGCCGCGCATGATATTGCTGACCAGAAAAAACCGGCCATATTCGTTTTCGACTTCCTCGCCGGAAAGTATTTCAACAAGACCCCGGTTACCGCGGGTTTTAGCCTCGGCAGCAACCGCTTTGCTGTGAGAATCACGACGCGCGACAACCGTTTCGATGCGGCGGCGCAGATCATCGAGCTGCCTTTGTCTTTCCGACGCCGAACCGCTGGTCTGCGCCTCATTTTGAGGACTGTCTGCCGGAGGAGTTTTACTACTGCTTTCGCCGGTCAGACGCTTTAATTTGTCGATGGATTTCATCATACTTCAATGAATCGGGTTGTTTTTTTTACCGGTACCGCCGTCTATTTCCCAAGAATCAGTTCCACGATTTTCGGAACGATTTCCTTGGCCGTCTTGCCCACTTCCAGTGTCGGTCCCACGCAGGAAGGACAACCGTACGCGCAGGGACACTTGCGGATGAGGCTCACAGCCGATGCCAGAAGATTGGCATGTTCACGGTAAAGCAATTCGGAAAAACCGATACCGCCGGGATAGGAATCGAATATAAAAATGGTCGGATCGAATTCATCAATACGCGCGACGGCTTTGATATCCGTCATGGTCTGCTTTCCTTCCTTGAACGAGGCGATACTGCGACCGGTTTTCCCCTGATTGACAAACCACTCCCCGCTTTTGTCGCCCAGAGACCGGTCGATGTCATGGGTATCCGACATCAGGAACATGGCCGACAAATGCTGCAGTGTGTAGGCCAGCGCCGAAAGACCGTCGATAATTTCCGCCGGGGTGAAATCCAGTGTGCGAAGCCGGTCACGCGGAATCGTGAACCAGTAGCTTGTCGTGTGCATATCCTTTTCCGGCAGATTCACATCGCCGTAGCCGATATTCTCCGAGGTGTAGAATTTTATTTTTTTGTAACCGACGACCTTGCGCACAACCTGCACTTCGCCGTGCTCCACGATCGCGCCGGTATCCCGGTGATTTTCAAATGAGTCGATGACACGCACATTGGTATA
>CAYMWM010000076.1:14865-16326 GCA_964394185.1 uncultured Smithella sp. | reverse complement strand
AAATGGCGGGTTTTGATTCGACCCTCACTGGCGGGGTTTAAGTGACCGCTGACAGTATTATAGGTACAAAATTATATATACTAGAAGAAATATTTAAATCTGACATCTTTAAGTTTCTTGGAAGGCAAATGGGAGTTTTGGGTGTTTTAATAGGTGGTTTGAATGATTATAATACTGTTTTGAATACGACAGCCGAAGATTCCGCGAAGAGAAGTGCCGCTCTTACTGTCATATGCATGGCCACTGCGGCATCTCTATTTGCTGTGTTTCTTGCGCTACCTGCTGTGTATGCTGGTGCTGGATTAATAATTTCAACTGCTCTATTTGTTACAGTAAATATCGTAATAACTTATTTCCTCAATTTTATTAAACTACTATTACTAGAAGCAATTTTAGTAGCTTCTTTAATGTATCGGAATAGATCATACGCACGAAGAGGAGGTGCACTTGAAAAAGTTTTACGCATATAGCAAGTTTCATGTAATTGCGAATTATGGATTACTATTTGTAGCCTTTTTTATCATGTCAATATTCGTGTTAACTGGCATGGGTGTTCCTAAAACAAAAGAAAGTTTAGGTTTTTTTATCGCAGCGGCAATTATAGGACTTGGACCATGCTGCGCAGTCCTTATTTGGATATTTATTACGCTTAAAGTAAGAATATCTATTGATAAAGATGGAATAGAACATATAACGCTTTTCAGGAAAGTTAATATGAAATGGCAGGATATAGTAAGCATTGAGAAGAAGTGCATATATTCAAGAGCTTTTCCGGCAGATTTAGAAATCAAAGATAGGAATAATCAAATGATAAAAGTTTTTTGCTTCGTGGAGGATTGCGCAAAATTGTTTGTGGAAGGCGGCATGAATGATTTTGAAACTGAAATCAGAAAACACATCGAAGTTGAAGGTGTTTTTAAAGGTTAAATTTATTTTTAGGTAGATTCACTTTGCAGATTGAACCCACCGAAGTGCCCGTTTATATCAGTTGACTTAAAATCAAAATTTTATTCTAATAGAACCACCTTTGCGAAGACGTGAAAAATAAAAAGTATCGGGAGGTGCGTCAATATGGCGGGTTTTGCCGAATACGATCAATACGATGGATTGGGGTTGGCCGAGCTTGTTCGCCTCAAGAAAATCACACCTACCGAGCTTTGCGAAGAAGCCATCAGCCGCATCGAAAAATTAAATCCCGCTCTCAACGCTGTGGTCACGCCGATGTTCGAAATCGGGCTTGATACCGCGAAAAAACCTCTCCCCGAAGGCCCGTTTGCCGGTGTGCCTTTTCTTCTGAAGGATTTAATCGGCGCTTACGCGGGAGTCAAATTGACATGGGGCTGCCGCGCCTACAAGGATTACGTTCCTGATTTTGACAGCGAGCTTGTCAAACGCTTCAAGAAAACCGGCGTGATAACACTGGGCAAGACCAATACACCCGAATTCGGTTTGATGGGCATA
>CAYMWM010000076.1:0-14855 GCA_964394185.1 uncultured Smithella sp. | reverse complement strand
CATAACCGAACCGGAATTATTCGGCCCGACGCGCAATCCCTGGAATCCTGACAGAACCTGCGGCGGCTCAAGCGGCGGCTCGGCTGTGGCGGTGGCTTCCGGCATGGTGCCGATAGCCTCGGGCGGCGACGGCGGCGGCTCCATCCGCATTCCCGCATGTTACTGCGCGCTCGTTGGATTGAAACCGACGCGGGGACGCACGCCGACAGGGCCGGTGTTCGGCAAGCTATGGCAGGGCGCTACGGTGGAGCATGTCCTCACCCGGTCGGTGCGCGACTGCGCCGCGATGCTGGATGCGACTCAGGGCACCGATGCCGGAGCGCCTTACATCGTTCCGCCGCCCCAGCGTCCCTACAGCGAGGAAATCAACGGCGAGCCGGGTTCGCTCAAAATTGCTTTTAATACCGAATCCCCGTTAGGCACGGGAACGCATGATGATTGCAAAGAAGCGGTCCACAAGACAGTCAAACTGCTTCAGGATTTGGGGCACAAGGTGGAAGAGGCCAAACCCGACGTTGACGGCATCAAACTTGCCCTGTCTTATTTCATGCTTTATTTCGGGGAAATCGCGGCGGACATTGATTTGGCAGAAACCGTATTAAAGAGAAAAGTGGGCAAAAAGGATTTTGAAATCACTACCTGGTTTTTCGGAAAGCTGGGACGTTGCTACAACGCCGGGGATTTCGTGACGGCCATGCGCGAGTGGGACGTTGCCGCAAGAGCAATGGGGCAGTTTCATGCAAAGTACGATTTATACCTCACGCCGACCGTGGCATACCCTCCGGCGAAAATCGGCGAGCTTCTGCCGAAGCCTGTCGAAAAGGCGGCGATGGAAATCATCGGTTTTTTAAACCTCGGATCTCTGGCGATATCATCCGGCATGGTCAACCAGATAGCCCTGCAAACGCTGGCTAAAACGCCTTTCACGCAGTTGGCTAATTATACCGGTCAGCCGGCGATTAATTTGCCGCTGCACTGGGACAGGGAAGGCATGCCCTGCGGCGTCCAGTTTATCGCGCCCTTCGGCGACGAGGCAACAATATTCCGGCTGGCCGCACAACTGGAAAAAGCAAAGCCGTGGTTCGATAAGAGAGCGTTGTTGAAAATTTAAATATATCCCGCAAAACGCCAAAACAAAAACGGCTGGTGTTTTATGGGAGAATCAGTTAGTTAAAATATTGTTGTAAATTACATATCGGCCCTTTGCGGACGTTTTGCGTTTTAAATCAAGGGCAACAGGAGTTTAATATGTCTTCGGAAAAAAATCATTCCCGGTTCCACGGGGCGACCAAATATGTTTTAGACGATGAACTGGCAAAGATCGTGAATGTTTCCATGGTTCTGGAAATGCCGCTCTTGCTCAAGGGAGAGCCGGGCACGGGCAAGACCATGCTGGCCCACGCCATCGCGGAGAGCCTGCAAATGCCGCTGATCGTCCTGAACGTCAAATCCAGCATGAAGCTGATTGAGGCGCTGTATCAGTACGACACGCTGACCCGCCTCAATGACAGCCGGTTCGGCGATTCCAAGCGCAACGTGAGCGACATCGAGGCCTATATCAGAATGGGCAAGGTCGGCCAGGCGTTTACCGCCGATAAAAGAACGGTTCTTTTGATTGATGAAATCGACAAGGCCGACACCGATTTTCAGGACGATATGCTCGACGTTCTCGACCAGATGCAGTTCGACATTATCGAAATTGACAAGACCATCACGGCCAAACACCGTCCGGTCATTGTCATTACGTCCAACGCGAAAAAGGATCTTTCCGATCCGTTCCTCGGAAGGTGCAATTTCCATCACATCGCTTTTCCCGATCCCGATATGATGCGTCTTATCGTGAATGTTCATTTTCCGAAGCTGGACGAGGAGCTTGTCAGCGTCTGCATCAGCACGTTTTACCGTCTGCGGGAACTGCGCGGCATCGAGAAGAAACCCGCCACGCGCGAACTGATTAACTGGATTCGCGCCCTGAAAAGCGATCCCGATTTCAAACCCAAAGCACTCCATCAGGGCAAGGTGCCTTTTCTGGGAATCCTGTTCAAGAAAAGCGCCGACCTTCATCAGGCCGTCTCGCAGGTGGGCAAATCGCGTAATTGAGGTGTGAACCGTGTTTGTCGATTTTTTCTATACGCTCAAAAACCGGGGAATCCCCGTTACGCCGACATCCTTCCTGCGCCTGCAGAAGGCGATGAACAGCGGGCTGGTTCATTCCCTGGATGATTTCTATACCGTGGCGCGTACGATTCTGGTGAAGAGCGAAAGGTACTTCGATACCTACGATCAGATATTCGCCCATCATTTCAAAAACGCCTCTCTTGAAGACCCCACCATGGTGGAACTGACGGAAGTCGCCAAAGCCCTGCTCGATGAATGGCTGAAAAATCCGCAGGAACTGGCGGACATGCTGGGCATTGATAAAGAGAAGCTCAAGAAAATGACGCCGGACGAGCTGATAAAATATTTTATGGACCGTCTCAAGGAACAGACGGAAGCCCATCACGGCGGCAATAAGTGGATTGGCACGGGAGGAACCTCGCCAACGGGGTATTCCGGCCATCATCCGGGCGGCATGCGCGTCGGCGGCGTCTCCAGGAGCCATTCTGCTATCAAAGTCGCCATGGAAAGGCGTTACAAGGATTATTCGCAGGAAGGCCCGCTGACGCAGTTTCAGATGGGCGAGGCGATGAAACGGCTGCGCCGCATGGCCCCGACCGGTCCCAAGGACATCGTGAACATCGACAAAACCATCTACGAGACCATGCGCAACGCCGGGGAAATCGAAATCATCTTCGACCGGCGACTGTCCGACCGCCTGAAGGTTATTCTGATGATTGACAACGGCGGCTGGTCGATGGACCCCTACATCGAAGTTGTCCAGACGCTTTTTCATTACGCCAGTTCGCAGTTCAAGGATTTGAAAATCTATTTCTTCCATAACACGATTTACAACCGCGTGTGGGGCGATCCGCAGAGATACTACAAGCCGGAGGAGGTCGAAGATTTCATCCGCCGCGATCCGGAGACGCGCCTGATTATCGTCGGCGACGCCAGCATGGCCCCTTACGAACTGCATCATCCCAACGGCTCTATTTATCTGGACGCAAAACAATCGGGAACAAGCATCGAACGCCTGAGATTCCTGGCCGGAACCTTCCGCCACAGCGTCTGGCTGAATCCCGTGCCGATTCACCAGTGGGATTACAGCAACACGACGCGAGCCATCCATCAGGTTTTCCCCATGTACGAACTGACGCTCGACGGTCTGGAAAAAGCCGTGCAGTACCTGACGTCAGGCGGCAAATAAATGAAAATTCCGTCAGTGGATCATATCATGTTAAAATTTGAAAATAAAAAACCGACATTAAGAGAGATATTGAGAATCGTCGGAATGATGTTTGTCTGTACGGGGTGTGCCGGACTGCTTGCCGAGCAGTGTTTTGAAAAAATGCTCACCAGTCTTGTGGGAGCCAGCACGCCCGCCGCGTCCATTGTTCTTTCCGTCTATTTTCTCGGTCTGATGCTGGGAGCTCTGCTATACAGCCGGTTCAGGAATATTCGCTGGAAACCCCTTGCCGTTTACGCGATTCTGGAAGCCGGAATCGGCATCTGGGCTGTTTTTTTACTGCTGTCCTACCAGGCCATGATTGTTTTATTTGCTCCCGTGCTGAGTCTCGGAGCGGATAAATTCTGGCTTCTGCAATGTCTGAGATTTGTTGTGGCGTGCCTTTGGATTCTGCCTCCCACCATGCTTATGGGCGCAACCTTTCCGGCTATCGTCGATTTTCTGGAAAGTTCAAGTGTACCTGATCCCAGAAAGGCCATGTCGGTTTTTTATTCCCTTAATCTGGCGGGCGCCATTATCGGTGCTTTGATCGGGCCTTACTATACGTTTCCCTTATTGGGATTGCACGGCACACTGATTTTTACAGCTATTATTGACAGCACCGTGGCGCTGTGTGTTTTTATCATCACGCGTTCCGTTGAACAGCGGTCTTTGCGTGAAGTTGTCCGGGATTCGGAAATTACGATAAAACTGAAAACTTTTCGCGAGCATCATGTTCTTCTGATCATCGCCCTGATTTCCGGTTTTTTGTGCTTTGGCCTGGAAGTGCTCTGGGTTCATCTTATCGGCGCGGTTTTGGGAAACAGTGTATACGCCTTCGCGGCAATGCTCGCTCTGGTCCTTGCCGGTCTCGGAATCGGCGGATGGCTTTCCGTCATTCTTTTTAAGGAAGACAAACCGATATCGCCATTTTTCACCAGTATGGCGCTTCTGATCGTCAGCGCCGTTATCCTGTGGCAGTATACCATTTGGCCCCATATCCCTTCGCAACTGGTTTCATGGGGCGGCAATCTAACCGGTTTTTGGGAAGGCGAACTGCTCCGATGGGTGCAGGCCGGACGTTTACTGCTTCCGGCATCGATCATCATGGGTATGGTTTACCCGACGATCTTCAGGATGAGTATTTTTCCGGTTCATAACCGCGCGCAGGTGGCCGCCGTCGTCAGCGGGGTAAATTCGATTGGATGCGTGTCGGGAGCGCTTATCTGCGGATTTGCTCTTATTCCTCTTCTCGGATCGGAAAGGACGCTCATTCTGTTCAGCGTCATGGCGGCTTTAACGGGTTTTCTGTTATCGCTGATTTACGGCAAAGGTTTCCCGCGTATGGCCATCGCGGCAATTTCATTGATTTTGATTACGGGCTGGACAGTAACAAAAAACTGGGACCGGCTTGCTCTGACCTCCGGCGGACACGTCTATTTTAAGGAAGGACATGTCAATCGTTTTTCCAGACTCGTGTATTTTCACGAAGACACTCTCGGAGGGATTACGACCGTTATCCATAATCCAGCCGACCCGATGAACCCGGCTTCAGGAATAAAAAGGATACTCCTGACCAACGGAAAATTTCAGGCGGATGACGGTCAGGAAGTCAACGCTCAGACGGGTATTGCTCTTATTCCGGCGCTGCATTCCCGATACCATAATCAGGCGCTGGTCGTAGGTTTCGGTTCCGGTCACAGCGCGGAAGTTGTAAAGAAAATGGGATTTCAAAAGGTTGACATCGCGGAAATATCCCCCGGCATTGTAGACGCGGCCCAAAAACATTTCGCCCACATCAACGGACGAATACTGAATCAGCCGGATGTCCGGCTCTTTTTGGAAGACGGACGTAATTATCTGCTGTTGCACCGGAATAAATATGACATGATAACGATGGAAATTTCGAGCATCTGGTTCGCGGGTTCCACAACCCTTTACAGCCGGGAATTTTATGAACTCTGTAAAAAACGTTTGAACAAAGGCGGCATCATGCAGCAGTGGATTCAGATACATCACATCAGTGTTGAAGAAGTCGGTTCGGTCATCGCCACCATGCGGCAGGTATTCCCCTACGTCAGTTTCTGGGTATTTGGCGGACAGGGTATCATTATCGGCAGTGACGAACCGCAGAAGATATATGCCGGATCCCTGGAAAAATATTTTCAGGTGAATCTCTGGAATGACGCCGATGAAACCGCTATGAAAAACCACCTTAAGAGATTACTGGCGTCAAGACTGCTTGCGCCGGAAGACGTGGACCGGATGATCAGGCAGTATGCGTTTGAAATCAATACCGATGCGAACCGTTTTCTGGAGTATGCCGCACCCAAATACAATCTGAGGCGGGAAAATTATGCGGCGGCCAATATCAACAGCCTGTTTAGGTTTGCGACGTTTCCCTCGCATGTTCCGGATCCGTCCTGGCCTTCCGGGTTCAAAGACTGGGCCGAAAGCGCCACGGATGAAATAAAAGCTTCAATGAAAAAAAAGCTATAGAAATAAATGCGCCCAAGGCGGTATGATCAGCACGATGACGGCAAAACGACAGCTATCATGAAGGAGCCATCCTTGAACAAACCTCTTCATTCCATAAATATCAAACCAAAGGATATCGTCCCTGCATTCGTGTTGCCCTGTTTTTTTCTCCTGTTTTTTTACTCATATTTTTACTTTATCTCCAGTCACATATACGGGAACTTCAATTTAAGCCGTCTCGAAGCATTGATTTACCTTCCTGTGATTTTCAAGTGGTCATTCATTTCTTTTATGGTGATCTGCCTGTTTTTTGGCATTCTGAAGGAATATAAAAAAACATTTGCCGTTGTATTTCCGGTTTTTCTCCTGTTTTATTTCATCATTTACGTTGTTCAATATTTTTCGCTGTATTTGACGAACAGGTATCTGATGCCCGAATCATTTCTTCACATCGATCAGATATCCCTTATTGCCGGTTATCGAATTACGGCTGAAACAATGGTTGTCTTTACTCTTTTCGCTTTGCTGGTATTTGCGACCTGTTTTGTAACGCACAGGTTCAATAATCTTTCTAAAATAGCGAAAAGATATCAGTGTCAGATCATTCAATCCATCCTGACCATAGTTGTTTTTGTTATTCTTTTAATCCCGGGGCTGACAAATCCGTCCGCGATTCATAAGACTAATTTCTTCGGACTTTCCGCCGTTCCTCCGGAGATCGCTTTTGCGGAGGCAGTCAAAAAGTTTTATTTCCCTTCGCAGAGCGCTGAGACAGCATATATTCCAGATGATTTGAGGGGTTATCTATGGAAGAATTACGGGATAGCCTATCGGCAGCACGCCGAATATCCTCTGGTTAAGGATTGGATTTATAAAGCCCCCCTTCCTTTCGATAAAATCAGCAGGAAGCAGTCGAAGCCGAATGTCATCGTATTTTTTATGGAAAGCCTCTCTGCCAATCTTGTAGGCAGTTATAACAGCAGGATGAATACACCGAATATTGACCGTTTTGCCGGGGAAGCTTGTGTCATTGACGGATACTATAATCATACATTCCCGACGATCAGCGGCATACGCGGTCAGCTTTGTTCCTTCTATCCGGTTTTAGGCGAGAATGAACATGCCGAGAAGGAGGGAATTGCCCTTAAACTGTTTTGTCTGCCGCATGTCCTGAATCGCCATAATTATTCGACCAGTTTCTTTTTCTATTCTCCCGCCATGTATACCCCTTTCTCCAACACGCTGAATATGAAAAAGCTTATCGAAGCATGCGGTTTTGACAAGGTGTACATCGCCGAGGATATTCAGAAGCAATTGACAGGGAAAGACAGTCTGGAAGGGTATAATTTTAAAAATAGCGTCAATGATCTGGGCATGATGGTTAATCTGGTAAAATACCTGCAGTCATATAAAAATAGTGATAAACCGTTTTTTATCGCTCTTTCGACAATGGGTACTCATCCGAGCATTGACGATAACGACGCGAAAATCGGTGCGTCATTTCAAAAACTTGACGATGCATTCGGCGTTTTCTGGGAATATTTCCGAAAAAGCCCTTACTATGATAATACCATAGTCGTGGTAACCGCCGATCATGCGATTCCTCCGACCGTACAGTATAAAAAATTCATCGGAGCAGAGAATCATGACATTTCTTTTTATGATGAAATTGCCTTGATCATTTTTGACAGGCGTTACGACTTTCCCAGGCGTCTTCGGGTGAAATCAAATAGCATTGATCTTGTTCCCTCTATTCTCCACCTGCTGGACATCAACAATGAAACAAATTCCTTTCAGGGATTATCCGTTTTTACGGATCGTAAGGGAAAACCATCGCTGGTATGTACTCTGATGGATAGTTATTATGTGCATGATGTCGATGATATTCATAAATATGAATACTCTTACGATAAGGATTTGTACGAAAAATATTTCCGCAGGAAAGATAATATTTCGTTTGACCGGAAGAAGCAGGAAGTTGGTATGAAAATATGGTTTGCCTATAATAAATATCTGAATAATCAAAATAAAATCTGGAATGGAATATTCGAGAAGCAATTCAGTCATCAGACTGCAAAATAAAATATGATAAAGAGAACATATAAACTCGAAAATATTATATTTTCATCATGTCGGGACCGCTTCCCGTTTTTCGGAAAATTGGTAATATTTTGTATCCATGGAAAAATGAACACGATGATGTTTAAAGAAAGGCTATACAATTGGGCAGGCTTATTATATAATTCCCAAATAATATGACGTGTCAGCCTTGATTTGAACGCGCAGGAAGATTCTCAAAAAGCTGACGCGGCAAGTCATCATGAATATAAGGGGGAAATATCGTGCTGATTGACAGAGAGAAAGCTTTTCGCGAACTGGATATGCCGGAAGACCTTTTCAATGAATTACTGGATATGTTTATCGAGCAAACCGAACCGGCGATGAATTTCCTGAGAGAAATATCGGCAGATACGGATTATGAAGCCATTCGCAAGAGCGCTCATTTACTCAACGGCTCGGCGGGAAATTTGCGCATCGAGGCCGTTCAGACCATGGCCAAAAAAGTGGAGCTGGCGGCGTCCCAGAAACAGGATATGGCGTCAATAAAAAGCGATATAGAAAAACTGAGCACCATATTCGAGGAAGTCAAAAAGGAGATAACCCATGGGGGGACCTAAAAGAATCCTGGTTGTCGATGACGATAAAGTGTTTTTGAGAATGGTCGAATACGACCTGACCAAAAACGGATTTGATGTTGTTACCGCTCAGGATGGAGAATCGGGAATCATATTGGCCAAAACGCAGGACCCGGATCTGATTCTCCTCGATATTAATATGCCCGATCTCGAAGGGGGCGATGTGGTTTCCGCCCTGGAGGAAGACCCCATTACGCAGAGCATTCCCATCATTTTTGTAACCGCGTTGTTGACAAAACAGGAAGAAGTCAAGCGTCAGAATATGCTGGGGAAGCATTCTTTTTTTTCAAAACCTTATAAGCTGGATAGGCTGCTGGAAGAAATAGATAAATACATATAAGGGGCTGTTGAAAATACCCAGCTGCTTTGTTACGCATCAGCCTTGAGGCGTTGCGGCGTACGCTAAAAGTACGCCTCACTTCCAAGGCTTCGCGCGCCGCGCATCTGAGCATATTGTAAAATCCTGCGGATTTTACCGGCAAGGAATTGGCTGTTTATCATTGCGCCTCCCTACGGGAACGCGCACCCGGTAATCAGCCCCAAGAG
Organism: uncultured Smithella sp.; assembly: GCA_964394185.1. Classification (GTDB taxonomy): domain Bacteria; phylum Desulfobacterota; class Syntrophia; order Syntrophales; family Smithellaceae; genus Smithella. The sequence goes on along the minus strand of CAYMWM010000076.1, from coordinate 5,810 downwards.
TATTTTTCTGATAAATCTTTGAAGCTTCAATCAAACAAACGGGGAGGATGGGGATGAAAATCGATACTTTTACATTCAAGGCGTCCGACGGAGTTCAGATATTCACGTATAAATGGCTGCCCGATGACGCGTCCGCTATTAAAGGCGCGGTGCAGATAGCGCATGGCATGGCGGAACACGCAGCGCGGTATGAACGCTTTGCCGGAGTATTAACAAAGGCCGGATATGCCGTGTACGCGAACGATCACCGGGGGCATGGAAAAACCGCCGGTTCGCTGGAAAATTTAGGCTATTTTGCTGATGAAAACGGCTGGGAAAAGGTTGTGAATGATATACACACACTGACCGGCATCATCAAAAAGGAACATCCCGGAAAACCTTTTTTCCTTTTCGGCCACAGCATGGGCTCCTTTCTCTCCCGTCATTATTCGATGCTTTACGCGAGTGATCTCACCGGCCTTGTTCTTTCCGGCACAGGTGGTGATCCGGGCGCTTTAGGCAAGATAGGTCTTTTTGTAGCCTCGATGGAAGCAAAGCTTCGCGGGAAAAAAGCGAAAAGTGATATGATGAACAAGCTCTCGTTCGGCGCTTTCAACGGCGCGTTCAAACCCAACCGCACGGATTACGACTGGCTCTCGCGCGATAACGCTGAAGTGGATAAATACATCAACGACCCGTGGTGCGGCACCGTTTTTACCGCCGGTTTTTTCTGCGATATGCTCGGTGGCATCGGCTATATCAACAAACAGGAAAATATAGCGAAGATTCCGAAGAGCCTGCCCATCTATCTTTTCTCCGGCTCGAATGACCCCGTGGGCGCGAACACCAAAGGCGTGACTCAGGTTTTCAATTCTTTGAAAAGCGCGGGGATCGGCGATTTGAATCTGAAATTCTACGAAAACGGCCGGCATGAGTCTCTCAACGAAATCAACCGCGATGAAGTATCTAAAGACGTCATTGCCTGGCTGGATAAACACATCTGAGGGGGCTGTTGAAAACGCTCATCTGCTGCGTTCCGCTTCGCCCTTCGTCATTGCGACGTATGAACAAAATACGTCTCATTCCTCATGGCTTGCGCGCCTTGCATCTGTGCATTTTGAACAGCCCCCAAAAGAAGGGGATGGGTCAATAACTCCATATCGCGCAATTCACATACGGGTCACCCGATAATTACGGAGAACCGACAAGCCTTTTTAAATGAGGCAGGAATATCTCCAGAAGGGTCGTTTTAACCCACTGCCGGTATTTGGTGCCGGTGTGCTTTAAACCGAGAATGCTTGCCTGACAGTAGCTCGCGCCGAGTAGATGGAGAAGAAGATTATTAAAGCTGGATATAAAGATTTCAATCTCTTCGTCTGACGCGATGACCGGCACTTTTTCCCTGAAGGTTCCCCTTGTGCTCGATAGCATATCCGGTATGTAACGGTAGCCGGGGATACTTTCCGGTTTTTCCGTCATCACCATATTGAGGACGATAATGCGCAGTGCCTCGGGACTGCGGAAATGATGTACGAGAAAACGGTCGATATACAGTGAAAAACCCTCTTTAGGTTCCATTCCGGACAATCCATCTAGGAATGATATGTTGGAGTAATAGAAATCATCGCAAATATCGCGTAAAATAGTTTGAAAAAGTCCGGCCTTGTTCGGGAAATGATACCGGATGATTTCATGGTTGAACCCTCCCTCTTTTCCGATCATCCGCATGCTGGCGGCATGATAGGGCAGCCGGGCAAACACCGTTTTTGCGGCAGTGACGATCCTGTCCCGCGTGATGTCTGATTTTTTCCCCGCCTTTGGGGCGTGGGCATTTCCGGATCTTTTCGCTGTTCTCTTTTTGACGGATTTTAGTTTCATGTGTTTAAATAAATCTCTCTTTCCAGTCTTACACGCGTACAATATCATAATTGAAGTATTCTGATTAATGAAAAATATAATAGACATTATCAATCCTGTCAACTATTTTCACAGTCGTGAAAAAAACTTGACATATTCCCGGAGCGCCGGTATATTACCTTTAAGCCTGCGAAGAGATATTCAACGCTTTGGGCAGTTAAATTATTTTATATGGGTGATATAGCATCGTCTTAATAATCTGAAACAGGAGGATGACCATGAGCAGCATTGAGCAAAATATCAAAAGTTTCTTAAAGGGGCAGGGAATTGAGGTGTGCGGAATAGCCGGACCCGAGCGGCTGGACGGTCCTCCTTCGCTTGATCCATCCTATACTATGCGCGGGGCAAAATCCATCATATCGTTTGCCATGTCCATGGATGTTGATGCCATCTATGACTTCTTATCTAAAAAAACGCCTGTGACACATAACATCGATCAGATGATCCGCAACCAGAAAGTCCGCCATATCGCGGAGCGGCTTGCCGCTTACATCAAAACACTAGGTTACAAAGCCCGCGCCGTTCCAACGAACAATAACTACAGGCGCTCCCTGGATGTCTATGCCGTGCATCCCGATTTTTCCCATCGCTTCGGTGCCATTGTCAGCGGCATAGGGGCACAGGGGATGTCCGGCAATGTCATGACCAAAGAATACGGCGCTGCCGTCTATCTTTCCACCGTCGTGACCGATGCCGTCCTCAAAAGCGATCCTCTGCTTCCTCCGCGATACTTTATCGATCAATACTGCAAAAAATGCCTCATTTGCGACAAGTCGTGTCCCGCGAAAATGTTTGAGATGGAAAAGGAGGAATACGTTCTTTTGAACGGTAATCTTCATCCGCGGGGAAAACGAAGAAACATCGACCTTTGCAACGCTTCCTGCTTCGGTCTGCACAGCCTTTCACCGGACAAAAAATTTTCCAGTTGGGGACGCCACTGGATAACGTCCTGGGTGGGAAGGGAGCCGGACCCCCGGAAGGAAAACATCAGGAAAAAGCTTCTTGTCAAAGGAGGATCGGTGGGCGATTCGACAGTCCGGTACAAACTTATCCAGAGCCTTGGCTACAAATTGCATCCCGAAGAATGGATAGACGACTGGAAGATCGCGCCCCGCTATAAAGACCTTCCGCAGGACGAACTTGAAGCGCGCAAAATCCAGTCCGAACTGATTAAAAAATATCTGGGAATTTCCATTGAAAATCCCAACGTGCTCACCTGCGGACAGTGCGCGCTGGTCTGCGGGCCGGACATCAAGGAATCCGCGAAACGGCTGAAACTGCTTAAAGAAGGAGGCATTGTTGTATCCGGAAAGGACGGCAGAACCGTGGTGGTCAAAACATTCGAGGAGGCGCAAAAAATTCGCGAACAATATCCTTTTCGTATTTCCCGCTCTCAGATGCTCTCCGACAGCCTGCAATCCGGCGTAATATGGATGTCAAATTACTTTGGAATCGAACCGCGTTCCATTTTGCAGAACTGGATTTATCAGCGCAAGCTGAAAAAAGCAGTGAAACACGCAGCGTTATCCCGCTAATAGCCCTAAGACCGGGTTGTGATAAAACCCATTTCCCAACATTATCGTCAAGGGAGATTACTGATGAAAAATCTGGATGAGTACAAAAAAGCAGGAGAAAATATTCGCAGCAAACTGCAGCTGGCTACCTATCCTGTCGCCATAACGTATATTAAAGATGAGGGCGAAATTCCCAAAGGAGCATTCAGGCCTTCAAAGAGTGGCAAGAAACTTGCGCTTTGCCAGGCAATCACACTGAGCAGAAAATGGGGCATGCAGGTCGCCATGACAGCCGATGATAATTTTTGTACGCCCTCTACGGCATCTCACAGATGGGTGGACATATCCAAAGAAGATCTTATTGAAAGCCAGGTCAGACAAGGCTGGCACAAGGACAGAGAGGCGGAAGAAAGAAGAATAGGAAGCGCCTGGGCGCTCCTGCAATCCATAGGGGAAAACCGTATGAGGGAATATTGCGGCTTTGTTTCGTCTCCGCTGAAAGACGCAAAGATGATTCCGCATACCGTGCTCATCTTCTGTGACGGTGTTCAACTTACGCATATGATTCAGGCTATCTGCTATGATTACAAACAGCCGGTGCAATCGTTCTTTGAGGGGTTCGGGGAATCCTGCTTCAAAGGCGGATTGCTTCCGTTTCTGCTGGATAGTCCTCAGATTGTCATCCCGGGCATGGGAGACCGTTCATTTGCCGGAATCGGCGACCATGAACTGGCGATAGGCATGCCGGGACATACCCTGTTTGAACTTTTGGAGAATCTTTTCAAGACAGGCGGAATCATGAACATCGGATATCCCGCGAAATCCCTGTTACCGATGGATATAACTGAAAATATTACGCCGGGATTCCAGTTTATTCGTGAAAAGATCAACGAAAAGAAAACCCCGAAATAAAAAATTACGAAAGGCTGTTGCCGGATGAGCAGTTCAGACAAGACAACTATGGATTCCATTGATTATAAGTCTTGGTGGCTTTTTTATATTTATATTATGCAGTAGGTATCTATCTTTTCGCCCTTGTGTCTGATGATTCGTCCTTTGTGTTCCAGATAAAGAAGATGGGCAATGGCTTCGCCGACGGCAAACCATTTTTGCGTTATGGGAAACTGCGCCCAGCTTTCGCATTCGATGTCCCAAGTCATTCCGGCCGCGATGTCATATGCGCTCAAGGTTTTCTTTCCCAAAACTTCCAGCACTTCAATGGCTCTAATTTCGTGGTGTTTTTTTAATTCGTCTATTCTTCCCTTCATGTCGGTAAAGAAATTGCGGTGACCGGGAAGAACAAGTTTAACGGGAAAGTCTTTGATTTTATCCAGACTTTCCATATAATTTTTCAGGGAATTGATTTCATACGACCATGATTCGATATGCGGCGTGATGTCGTAAAGGATGTGGTCTCCGGAAAAAAGAATCTGCTTCTCCTCTTCATAAAGGCAGATATGTCCCTGCGTATGTCCGGGCGTCAGCACGCATTTGAGACGATAGTCGCCGACCTGGATAATACTGCCGTCGTCAAGAAGGGTGAAATCAGGGATCTTATTGAGCCGGTATTTCAATCCGGGATGGCTGTCGATGGCGCGGGTGAGTTCCTCCAGTTCAAAGCCGTTGTGCAGGGCGTAATCCAGCATGGCCCCCCAGTCGATGTTCTCATTGAATACACGGGAATCGATTCTGCTGAAATAAACGGCGCTGGTATCCGTGGCCAGACGGGAAACAAGACCGGTGTGATCGGAATGCATGTGTGTCAGCATAAAATCCGTTTTATTAAGATCGATATTAAGATCGCGTAACCCTTCCTCCATCGCCTCCATGCAAACGCTCCGGTTAAATCCGGTATCGATAATCAGATTACGGTCATCGGCTTTGATGACATACGAATTTAAATCCTTCAACGGACTGTTGGGCAGGGGGATGATAATCCGGTAAAGATGGGGCAGTATTTCTTCAAACATTAAAAACTCCTTTGTAATTGATACATTAAAGGTACTCAAAGATAGCACGTTTGCCCCTGATAAACAAGTTGCATGGCTGTTTTACCTGTGAAAAATATATCTTGACATATTGCATTGCAAAATGTATTAAACCCAGCTTCAAATCGCGTTCACGGTGGACTCCCCATCTGGCAGAGTTTTTACCCAGAGGGGTTTTTTTATTGTGAGACTCTCTGAAAACGAGCGCAGCGAAGTTTGAAGAGTAAGTCGAACAACCCCTGAGCGAAGCGAACGGGATTCGTGACACCGCTAATTTGAAAACGAGCGCAGCGAAGTTTGAAGAGTAAGTCGAACAACCCCTGAGCGAAGCGAACGGGATTCGTGACACCGCTAATTTGAAAACGAGCGCAGCGAAGTTTGAAGAGTAAGTCGAACAACCCCTGAGCGAAGC
>CAYMWM010000075.1:0-16432 GCA_964394185.1 uncultured Smithella sp. | reverse complement strand
ATGCATTCCACGTGAATCAATTCCATTCCTTCAGAAGCAACAACCGGCTCGGCTAGCTGCCGGATTTTTTCTTTTATATCAAAATCCATATTTGCTCAGAAAATAAAAAAGTGGGCACGGGCCCACTCATCAATACTACCTTATCGATGGTTTGAGTATTTTGCTAACATATCCCTGAGGACAAAGCAAGCAAAAAGATATCGGGATATTACCGCTTTTTTTTGTTAGGGACAGGCATAAATTACCTCCGGGATATCTCTTTTTTTCCTTGCATGCTGTCGATACTGAAGGGAATATATTTTTTAGATAATAAAAAAGATTCAAGAATTTCTTATAACTAATTGATTTTATGGAGCGGGCGACCGGGCTCGAACCGGCGACGTCCAGCTTGGGAAGCTAAAAACAAACCTTTTTTCATAATTGCCTTTTAGATACTCAAAATAATGTGAAGCCGAGTAAAATCAATAATAGCAAGGCTTATAAGATTACCCTTGACTTACTTTTAAAAATAATTATATTTAAACTGCGTGCTGGGGATACTGCTGGGGAAAATAGTTTCCGGCATAGAATGCAAGGGGGGAAGGGAAAATGCCAAAGCAAGACAGAATAAAGACGAAATATCCGGGTGTTTATTACATAGTCAAAGGCAATGAAAAAGTTTTCTATATCTATTACAGGATGAACGGTAAACAGATTGAAGAAAAAGCGGGACGGCAATTCGCGGATGATATGACGGCGGCAAAGGCGGCGGGTGTCCGGGCGGATCGTTCAAAGGGAAAAGAACCTTCCAATACTGCCCGGCGTGAACAAGATAAGGCGGCAAAATTAGCAGAGGCCGGGAAGATGACTTTATCCCGCTTATGGGAAGAATACAAGGCAAGCAAACCAAATTCCAAGTCAACAGGTACGGACAAGGCAAATTTTGAAAAACATCTAAAGCCGGACTTTGGCGAAAAAGAACCTCATAAGATTATAAGGCTTGATGCTGACCGATTACGCGTCAAGCTACTAAAAGAATACAAACCGCAAACCGTGAAACACGTTTTTGGTTTGCTTAAACGTTTAGTCAATTTTGGCGCGGGGCGGCAATTATGCCAAAATCTGACTTTCAAACTCGATCCCATAAAAGTTGATAATCAGAAAACGGAAGATTTAACACCCGAACAATTAAAGAACCTATTAAAGGCCATAGACAATTCAGCGGATATACAGGCGGCGAACATCATGCGCCTTGCTTTATATACTGGTATGCGCCGGGGGGAAATGTTCAAACTGAAATGGGATGACATAGATTTTCAGCGTGGTTTTATTTCAATCAAAAATCCAAAGGGCGGTGTAAGTCAAAAAATCCCATTGAATGAACAGGCAAGACAGGTTTTAGAAAGTCACCCGCGAACCGCTGAATATGTATTTGTAGGGATCGGCGGCAAACCTTTTACTGAAATATGGCGGCGTGTAAATCCTATCAAAGAGGCGGCGGAACTGCCGGAAGATTTCCGGGCATTGCATGGGTTAAGACATACCTATGCTTCTATGCTTGCTTCTAGTGGCAAAGTTGATTTATATACATTACAAAAGCTCTTGACGCATAAATCACCAGTAATGACTCAAAGATATGCTCATTTGAGGGATGAGGCATTGAAGAACGCTTCAGCATTGGCCGGGGATATTATAGACGCGGCGACAAAAACAAACGTAGTTGAAATAAATAAGGCGTAAACAGATTAATCCGGGATAGGCAGGCCAGCCGATAAGCTAGAGATTCCCCTTCTAGTTTCCCGGATAAACAAAGGGGTGCTTGCGAGAGGGAAAGCAATGACTAAAGAAAAAAATAAAATATCAAATTCTCTATATGATAAAGATATACTTTCTTATAAAGTGCCTTTATATAAATGGAAATTATCAGAATTGTTACTTTTATTTTTAAGATTAGCTCAATGCCTATCGGCATTGAAAAAATATTCAAATATACCAAAAGCCCTCGAAACAACCGACTTTTCATTAAACAATTTTATTAACGTGTTTCAATCATTCTATGAAAAATTTTTTCCTGAAATGTTTCCCGAAATACAGTCTGCAATGAGCGAAGATGACCTTCGCATTAACTTTGACCATCAATGGGCTGATCACTTTATAGAACATATGATCGATGAGTCAATCGATAGGTGTGAGAAAGATTTAAACAATACAACAACATTATCAATTTCTGATTATATTTATAAACAATTAAAAGAAATAGATATATATAAACAAGACTGTTTGATTCCTCTAAATAAATTATGTGTTTACTTTTTAGCATTAGGTAATAATTATAATGAAAAGACCGAGGATGAAAAAGAAAAATTTATACTATTAGAACATATTATAAGATCACAAGTATGTGAGGCCTTAGGTTACTGGACAGCAAAACTTGAAGAAATGAAAAGAGGGAAAAAGAACGTCAAAAAACGAACCGATAAAAAAGATGAACATAAAGCTATATTGAAAGAAATGTTGAAAACAATGAGCAAAAAAAAATGCCGTATTAAGGCACAAGAAAAATTTAGAGTGACAGATAGGACAATTTTAAATTATCTAAAAGAAATAGAAGATGAAAAAACGACGTTTTTGCGCAAGAACCCCGAAACTGCGTAAAAACGTCGTTAAATCAATAGCATAGAATAATATTAGTTGTTATAATAATACCCGGAAGCAACAAATTGTAACATTGCTTTCGGGTATTTTGTTTTTTTAACAACTAATAACTTTTACAAAGGAGAAAATCAAAATGGAAGTTAAGGAACTTTTGAACAAACCGTACTTAGATGAAAAAGAGGTTAGCGCAATCACCGGGCGTGCAATCAGTACGCTCAGAAATGAGAGATTCACTAGAAAAAATTTGCCCTATTACAAAATTGGCAAACGATCCGTCAGATACAAAACGGAAGATGTAATCGCCTTCATGGAAAACCGCAAAATCACTTTTGACGAAAACTAAAAAGGAGAATGAACAATGAAAGAATCTGTAAATAGATTTACACTAATCGAGAATGACGAATTTTGGAAATATGAAATCGTATCAGAACAACCGTGTTTTTTATGCGGTAATAAAATCGAGTTCACCGGGTTAGATTTTTTCTTTGAAAACGTGGATAAGTTTGTCTGTAAAAAGTGTGCCGCTATACACGCACCGGAACTGGTTGAGATTCAAGAAAACGCGCTGTTTCATACCGAAGTAGTCACCAGCCGGGAACGTAATCAGCTTTTCAACAAACTCACAGAAACTATAAAGGCCGTTTTTGGTGAGGTGTCGAAATGAACGCACGAATATTGACAGTCAGAAAACACGGCAAGACGGCCAGAGGGCAAAAAGAATTATTGAAACATCTATCCGGCCAGAAACTAACATTCAAGCAAGCGATTTCTGCAAAGTGTTATGACTGCTGCTGTTACCATGTTGACGGAAAGGTTGGCTGCAATATGCCTCATTGCTCTTTATATCCGTTCAATCCCTACAACAAAAAAACACATTTAACACACCATAAAAAAGAGAGTGCCGGGGATCAGGCGGAAAAGATGAGTGAGGCTAGGCTTTAAATATGGCTTCTTTTGCTCTAGCGATATAGTTTTTTAGTGGTTCTAGGAAAATAATATTATCAAGAGAGGGAATGATAAGAGCTTATGGAAGATATAAAGAATATACTTATAAAATCAGCATTGGACTATGCCGGAAAATATAATTTTTCAGTAATTCCACTCAAGCCAGATAAAAGACCTTATCTCAAATGGAATGATTATCAAAAGAAGACAGCACCGGCAGAACTAATAAAGAAATGGTGGCAACGGTGGCCGAATGCAATGATTGGAATTGTTACCGGCCAAATTTCAAATCTCTTTGTTATTGATTGCGATACTGGCGACGGTTATCAATCCATACAAAAGCTATTGCCAGACAGCCTAATAATACCCACAGCGCAAACACCGCGCGGCGGGTGGCATATCTATTTCCAATATCCGCCGGAATCAAAATTGACCAGCAAGGCGGGGATATTGCCCGGTGTGGATATTCGCGGCGACGGTGGTTACATAGTGGCCGCGCCTTCCATGAATGGCAACGGTAAGGGGTATGAGTGGCTTGACGGTTTGTCATTGGCTGATGTTGCACCGCCGCCAATGCCTAGTGCGCTTCTAGGCGCACTTAATAATAAAATAAATAATTCTATATATAGAGATTGTTGTCTTGATAGACAACAAAAGACAACATTGACAACAAAGACAACGGAACTTTTTATTCATGGCAATAGAGATGACAGCCTTTTTCACACCGCAAATTGTCTTGTTAAGGGTGGTATGCCGGAAAATGAAATCCGACAAGTGCTTGAAAAACTTATAACATCATGGGGTGAAAACCCGGACAAAAAATGGATTGATACAAAAATCAATTCAGCATTGGAGCGTGCCGATAACCGCGAAAGAAATCTTACTGCCGAAATCCGGGAATGGATTATGGCCGGACAAGGCAACTTTAAGACAACAGATTTACAACATGAGCTAACATTAAACAACAAAGACAACATTAAAAAAGCCAATGCGATCTTGTCGCGTTTATGTCAAGGTGACAATCCCTTGATTGAAAGATATGGCGATAAACGCGGATTTTACCGCCGAATTGAAAAGAATCTTGAAGAAATGGATTTTATCAATGCCCCTACGGATGAATTTAAAATTGCCTTGCCTCTGGGTATTGATACCCACTGCAAACTTTATCCGGGCAATATTTTCGTAGTGGCCGGAAGTAAATCAGCAGGGAAAACAGCATTTCTGCTAAACATAGTAAAAGATAATATGAAAGAGCATGAGATTGTTTATCTCAATTCAGAAATGGGCGAAACCGAATTAAAAAACAGGCTTAAACTTTTCAATATGCCGCTTGATGCGTGGACTGCTAAATTCTATTCCCGCTCGTCAAATTTTGCGGATGTAATTACCCCGGAAAAGAAAATTTTTATTATAGACTTTTTGGAAATCACTGAAGACTTCTGGAAAGTTGCAAAATATATTCAGGAAATCCACAGCAAGCTAAAAGAAGGGATTTGCATTATTGCCTTGCAGAAATCCACCGGCAAAGAAAATGCGCGTGGCGGTGACTTCAGTAAGGAAAAAGCGCGGCTGTATATTACTCTTGACTATCTGCCTGATAAAAAAATCAATGAAGTAAAAATTGTTGATGCGAAGGCGTGGCGCAATAAGGAAATAAATCCGCGTGGTATGTATAGGGAATATAAGCTTGTTAATGGATCAAAATTTATCCCGGAAAATAATTGGCAAAATTAAAATAGTGTATAAAGTGTATAAACACATATTTTACACACCATAAAAAAGGGGCGGCATTAAATCTCTGGTAGCTATCAAACAATTAACCGAAACGGCTCTTTCATGTGCAAAATAGGGTAAAAAAATTGAATCGTGTAAAAAATGAAAAAGGGAGTTTTCGGTACAATACGCGCGTAATATATTTTTTGTCATTGAGGTGTCATTGATATGTCCATAAACAAAATATTTTCACCGGCAGACATGAAAGATTTAGGAATAATTCATGGGTGGCAAGCAATAGGCCGATTTATAGGCCGATCAGGAAGAACGGCGCGGCGGTGGCGCGATTGTAATCATATGCCTGTCCGCCATAGTATTACCGGGCGGCCATTTGCTCTTAAATATGAGCTTACAATGTGGATGCTAAAGGTTGATGAATTAATTGAAAAAGATTGTCTTCAAGAAAGTAACAAAGAAAACCGGGAACGCGCCGCATATATGCGAAGCTGTAAAAAGAAAAAAAATTAAATCGGATTGTTTAACAGACCTTTTACCACCCATTTGCCCCCCCTGTTTATGGTGATTGACAAATCAATCCTATAAGAGTAATTTTTTATTATTTCCAATTCGCAGAATATTTAATCAGAAGTTTATTAATAAATATATTTGAAGGGGGTTTTATGAAAAGAATCAATCTTCAGAGAATTGTAAATTTATTTATTATTTTTATAGGAGTTATGCTTCTTTTCCCTCTAATGTCATTTGCTCAAGAAAAACAAATGCCCATAGATAAAGTTGACCAAATACAGAACATGGATGATTTAATTAACAAGCTCGACAATCTAAAAAATATGACAGAGTCTATTGCAAAAGAAAAATATTATAAATGTGTAAAGGCTTTTGGAAATAATAAGTTTTGTAAATGCTTGTCTGATAATCTGCCCGTTATAACTACGTTTGAAGACTATATTGTGATAGTTACTTCTAGAAAAGATGAGTTAAACTATAGTAATCGTAATAAGGAAGAAAAGGAAATAATTGATCTTACATACAAGGCAAGAGAAAAGTGCGTTAACTTGGATGCAGCTAAAGAAGTAAAGAAAAAGAAATAACAGCGTAATGAAAGGGGGATTTATGAAAAAGTTAGTTTTAGCTTTTATGCTGGTTATATTGATCGGATATACGAGTTTAAATGCTGCACCGCCTGAAGAACAAACTTTCCAAGAAATTCATGAAATTACTTTAAGTAAAGATGCAATATTTGAGAAATCGCTTGAATGGATGACTCAAACTTTAGCTGATTCTAAGCAAGTAATTGAATTACAAGATAAGAAAAATGGAAAGATTATAGGAAAAGGTATGACAACGTTTTATAATGGTGACACACCTACCCCATGCCGTTTCACTATGATGATCGAGGTAAAGGACAATAAGTATCGCGTTACATATAGCAATTTTATTGGTATGTGGGGTGCTGCCCGCAACTTACCAAGGCCTCTATGGCACGCAGGACATATTGAACAAGTAAAAGCGAAATTGAAGGAATTAGACACTAGCCTTTATTCGTACATTTCAAAGAAAGAGAATGGCAAGGATTGGTAGCAATTTTATAGCAAGGCTTTCCTTATTTTTTAAAATTATATAGCAATATTGCACCGGCAAGTTTAATTTTGACCTTGCCCCCCGGTGGTCACCATTTTTTACTTTCCTTAACATTTCTCCTTCAGAGGGATTGACAAAACAATTTTAAAAGCGCATATTCAGACATCCTTAATTCACAAAATATTAAATATATATGTTTGAGAAATGACTGAAACACCTCTAATCAGTGGTTGGAAAAAGTTCGCAATCCGAAGTTTCTTCGGTGGCGTCGGCATTGCCGTCACAATAGCAATCATCGTCGGACTATTAACCTGGTATAACACTGAACGCCCTAAACCGTGGAACACTAGCGCAATTAAAGCGGAGTGGGATACGATGGAGTTTATGACGGGTGTTTCAGGTGGCTATCCGGTGGATTTTTATTACAACCTCCGAAACAACACAGATAAAAATTACCCTATTAACGGTTCGACTCTGACAGTGATGGCCGTGTTAAAGTCCGGTAATGCACTCTCAAAGGAGTTTGGCCATTATCAGATTGGCGAAGCAACCGTCGATGGACCGAAATTCATTCCTCCCAAAGGGACTGCTAGAATCGGAGTTCATGTTTCGTATTATTACCCCTCAGAGTTTACCGAGGCTGACAAGAATGATTCGGGAAAAGTTCTTGCTAGCTTTAATCATCGGCTAGAGGAACTCAACGGTTTCGTTCTATTCGATGAACAGAATCATTATCGAATTAATCTGCCAAAGGGTTGGAAGGACAAAGAATGACCACCTTTTTTTTATTTCACAAAGTCCGTTTTCAAGAATAGTCACAGGCAAGGTGTACCCGCATGGGGGGTTTAGGGTGGCCGGTTCCTATTAGGGGAGAAAAATTTTTCAGACTCCCTTTTTTGTTTGCGTGGTGTCCTGTTTATTGGTAAAATTCCGGCAAAAATCCATCATAAAATGATACTGATTTTATAGAATATATAAATCAAAATACTTACCCTATTACAGATACTTGTACTATTTATACACCGGAAGTAAGGCGTGTTCCAGCCGGGGAAATATGGCTATAACGGCAGTATTGCTAGTGATGCCTATTGTCCGTTAATTTATGGTAATTTCAGCGATTCAGCGATTTAAACTCTTTTTATAGATTTAACGTCAACTAAAAGCCGGTGTGATATTGTGTTATGCCATGATATTATTGATAATAATCAATTCTTCAATCGGTTAATACCGTCAACATATTGATACTTGAAATTGATAAACTTTTTATATTTCCGTGAGGCAAGGCCTATTGTCTTTTTGTCCGGGGTGTGGGGTCTTTTTGTGTTTGCTGTTCACTCTTTTAATCATTATTCCTGTACGCTTTTTGGGTATTTTTCACCTTGCGAAACGATAAGAGAAATCACTTTAAAAATAAGTATTTATCTGATTTTCTGTCTTGTTTTTTGTTGCGTCTTTTCTTGTGATTTAGTTCGCTTGTTCGGTTCGGTATTATTTTGTATTTTGTAAGGTATTTTGTGGGGTGTTTTGGGTAAAAATAAAACAGGAAAAATCCCTTTTTGTTGGCGGATCACTAAAGGCGCATATCATAAGACTCCGGCACTTTTACTCATGGCCGTACCCCCCGGACTTAAATCTTTAGGCCTTGTGTGTGTGTTGCTGTCATAGATTTCTTATCGATAAAGTAAGGGATTCCTTAATCCGGTGATTCCCCCCGGCTGTCAAAATGTAACCGTTTATATCCTTATCATGGCAAAAAAATATTTGTTCCTTTGGGGGCGTAAAAAGCCGCTTTTTGCTTTGCTTGCTGGGGATAGTGCTGGGGGAACGCAAATATGCTTGAGAATATGAAACCGAAAAAAGCTTATAAGTTATTGTTTTAATTATGGAGCGGGCGACCGGGCTCGAACCGGCGACGTCCAGCTTGGGAAGCTGACATTCTACCACTGAATTACGCCCGCTCATGGGGAGATACTTTTATTGAACAACAATATTTTGTCAAGGTGTTTTTGCTGATTCATTCGATAATGAGTGGATTTCCAGAATACGATCCACATTAAAAACGCGATTCTGTTTGCGTGTCAGGCAGTAGGCATACATCCCCAAATACGGGTATCCCTTATACTCCATTTCCTCAATAAGAAACGGGCGAATCATCCTTGTTGATTTTTCATCTTTTGCCTTGAGATAAACAATTTCCACTGTCCACTTTTCTTTGATTGCATGGGCAAGAAGCTCCAGTTTGTCTTCGCGGGAGCATGCAAGAGCGGCTTTAGCATACTGTAAACCGGTCAGGAATTTCATGACCCGCCAGTCCATCAACACATGACTTTTTTTCAATGGCGACCTCAATACCATGCCTTCTAACGTGGTACAGCGGGAAAGCGCTACATACATCTGTCCGTGGGCAAAGGTGCCCCGTCCCACATCAATAATAACCTTTTCAAATGTTTTTCCCTGGCTTTTGTGAATCGTTACGGCAAAGGCCAGCCGAACCGGATACTGGCGGAAAGAACCGACTTCTTCCGAACGCAGTTCTTCGTCTTTTAGGAAAAACTTATAAATTTTCCAGGTATAGGGAGAAATTTCCACCGTTTCGCCATTGTCCAGATCGGCAACAATAACATCTTCTTCGCCTTCATCGTCTTTTTTAAATTTTCTGACCTTGCCGATTGTGCCGTTAATCCACTGCCCGTAAGAATCGTTGTTGAGCATCATAATCTGCGCGCCTTTTTTAAGTTTAAGCTCGACTGCGGTCGGCAGATACTCCTTCCCGAAATCACCCTTCATTTCTCCTTTGGCCTTCCAGATTTTTCCCCGTAGCTCAGCCAACCGTTTCTCATTAATTTCATCCGCCAGATCGTTCGTGCTGGTCAGCGAAATATAACAATCATCCGCGGAAGCTACAAAGGAAGGATCGCAGCGTTTATTGAACAGCATAATGTCTTCATCGGTTATGGAATTATTGCGGACGGCATTGAGCAGGCGGATAAAATCATCATCTTTCTGACGGTAAACCTTTTCCAGTTCGACGAATTCCAGTTCCAACTGCGGAAAAACATTAGCGCTGAAAAAAAACGGACTGGCATAATGCGAACGGAATATTTCCCGCTCGGCCCCGGAAACCACCGGCGGCAACTGATAGAAATCACCGATAAAAATCATCTGCACGCCGCCGAAAGGACACTTGGCGTCAGGACCGTTCAGGCGCAGAAACTTATCAACGCAATCCAGCAGATCAGCCCGCACCATGGAGACTTCATCAATAACGATGGTTTTCAATTTTTTATAGATGGTTGTTTTTTCTTTGTCCGCCGCTTTTTTCCTCTTGATGGCAGCAAGCGTTACATTCGGTTTGAAATGAAAAAAGGAATGGATGGTCTGTCCGCCCACATTGACGGCAGCGACACCCGTCGGCGCCAGAATAACGGCGTTTTTCCCCGTGTTGTCGCGGAAATAATTCAGCAGGGTTGATTTGCCCGTGCCCGCCCTGCCCGTTATGAGAATGTTTTTATCCGTCTTCTCCATCAAATCCAGTGCCCGCTGGAATTCGGGATTGAAATCTATCTCGATTGTTTTGGATAATTTTGTTATCATTTTCCCACTGCTTCATGTACCCTATAGTCAATACTTTATTTTTTCTTGCCAACATACAAACAGGCAATTCCAAAGGTAAGCGAATATATTTTAACATCCGATATGCCGGTTTTGCCCATGAACGCGGCAAATTCTTCGGGCGTTGGAAAATTCATGATGGAATCGGCAAGATAATGATATGCGGCGGCATTTTTGGAAAACACTTTAGCCATCAGCGGAAGCAAAAAGTTTAAATAAATATAATAAAACAGTTTGAATAAACGGTTTTGAATAAACGTCATTTCCAGAATCATAACCTGTCCGCCCGGTGCGACGACACGAAGCATTTCTTGGAGAGCGTCAGACCGTTTGGGAATATTCCTGATTCCGAAAGCCATGGCCGCAACATCAAATGTATTACCGCTAAACGGCAGACTTAAGGCGTCCCCCTGAACAAAACTTATTCTTTCCGCAAGCCCTTTGGCCTTTGCCTTGTCTTTCCCAACCTTCACCATCGGGTAGACAAAATCAGCGGCGGCAACCGATATATCACGATGTTCGAGACACGCCTGGATGGATAAATCTCCCGTTCCGCAGGCGATATCGAGAAATCTTTTTGTCCTGAAGAAAGCCATCTTTTTAATCGCGAAACGCCGCCAAGCGATGTCGCGGCGCAGGCTTAAAAAATGATTCAAAAAATCGTACCGTCCGGTAATGGTCGAAAAAATTTCTTTGACCATGCCGACGCGCTCTTCATCGCTCGCTTTTTTTACCGGAGGATACTTATTATTTTTTGATTTTTGCATTTTTTAAGAAAATTATTTACGACGGACAAGAACGGATTCGGCGTGCGCATCGAGTCCTTCCATCCGGGCAAAGTGCGCTGTCGGGCCGCTTAATTTCCCGAAAGCTTCCCGCGAAAAGCAAAGAATGCTCATGCGTTTGTAAAAATCATAAACGCCCAGCGGTGATGAGAATCTTGCCGTACCACCCGTGGGCAAAATGTGATTTGTTCCGGCTGTATAATCTCCCAATGCCTCCGGTGTGAATGAGCCCAGAAAAACAGACCCGGCGTTTCTGACTTTATCGAGCGTTTTCTTCGGGTTTTTCACCATCAACTCCAGATGTTCGGGTGCAAAGGCATTGGCGATGTCTATGGCTTCGTCGACATTCTTTGTAATAATGATTGCGCAGTATTTAGCTAAAGATTTTTCTATTATATTTTTTCGCGATGACGTTTTTATTTGCAGCATAATTTCCCGTAACACTTTCTGCGCCATACTCTCAGAAGGCGTCAAAAAAACGGCAGCCGCCATTTCATCATGCTCTATCTGCGCCAGCATGTCCGCAGCCGCAAAACTGGCATTCGCCGTTTCATCGGCAACAACGATGACCTCGCTGGGTCCGGCAATCATGTCGATATCCACCTGCCCGAAAACAAGTTTCTTTGCCGCCGCAACATACGCATTACCCGGCCCGACTATTTTATCCACCTGAGGAATCGTTTTTGTTCCGTAAGCCAGCGCGGCCACAGCCTGCGCTCCGCCGATTTTGAATACGCGCTTTACACCGCTTATCTCAGCCGCCGCGGCAATGAGGGGATTGAGCTTGCCGTCTCTTGCCGGGCTGACGAGAACGATTTCCTCCACACCGGCGATGCTCGCCGGAATCGCCGCCATGAGAATGGTTGACGGATAGGAAGCCTTACCGCCGGGAGCGTAAATGCCGACGCTGCTGAGGGGCAAAATGCGTTGTCCCATTTCCACGCCGTTTCCCTTTTTAATCATGTAGCCCTGCGCGATCTGGTGACGATGATAATCTTCGATGCGCCGCGCCGCAAGCCGGATGACTTTCATGTCCTCCGGTTTCACCAGAGCAAGAGCGTTCTTTTTTTCCGCAACGGTTGCTTCCACCGTCGCTGCCGTTAATTTATATCCGTCGAACTTCGACGTGTATTTAAACAAAGCTTTGTCGCCTTCGGCAGCGACATCATTTATTATCCTGGTTACGGATGTTAAAAGTTCCGGTGAAAAGTTACCACCTCTTTGACGCAGTTCACGGAAAAATTTTTTAAACCCGGCAGCACTTGATTTTATTATCTTCATTATTTGACCCTTTTGATATCCGCTCCCAGGGCGGAAAATTTCTTTTCGATTGTCTGATAGCCGCGGTCAATATGATAGACACGGGAAATTTCCGTGGTGCCTTCAGCCACCAGCGCCGCCAGGACCAGCGAAGCCGAAGCCCGCAAATCCGTAGCCATGGTTTGCGCGCCCCGCAGTTTGGCAACTCCACGGACGATAGCGTTGCCGCTCTGAATGACGATATCGGCCCCCATTCGCAAAAGCTCGCTGACGTGCATAAATCTGTTTTCAAAAACAGTTTCGGAAATCACGCTCAAGCCGCTGCCGATACACATGAAGGCCATCATCTGCGCCTGCAAATCAGTGGGGAATCCCGGATAGGGAATAGTCTTGACATCCACACTGTTGATTTTCTTGCCGGCCGATACTTTCAAACCATTCTTAACAGGTGAAATCTTCATGCCCGTATCACGCAATTTGTTAATCAGCGCCTCCAGATGATTAGGATTGCAGCCGATGACATTTATTTCGCCGCGTGTCATTCCGGCGGCAATCATGAAAGTTCCGGCTTCGATGCGGTCGGAAATAATCGTCGCTTTTGTCGGTTTCAGAGAAGTAACCCCCTCAATGGTTATGACATCGGTTCCCGCCCCGCGGATTTTCGCTCCCATACCTTTCAGAACTTCAGCCAGATTGACAACCTCCGGCTCACGCGCGGCATTGTTCAATACCGTGGTACCCTGGGCCAGAGTCGCCGCCATCATGATATTTTCGGTGCCGGTGACCGTGGGCATATCAAAATAAATGTCCGCGCCTTTTAATTTTTTCGCCTTTGCTTCAATATAGCCGTTTTTGAGTTCAACATGCGCGCCCATATCTTCCAGTGCCTTGAGATGAAGGTTGACCGGCCGCGCGCCGATGGCACAGCCTCCGGGAAGAGAAACGCGCGCGACACCCGCACGGGCGACAAGCGGTCCTAAGACCAGGATAGACGCCCGCATGGTTTTAACCAGATCGTATGAAGCCGTATGGTTGGTAATTTTATCGACATTGATTTTAACAGTTTCTTCACCTTCGATTTCAGCGCCCATGCTACATAAAAGTTTTTTTATCGTTTTAATATCCATCAAATCGGGAATATTATGAAAGGTATTGGTTCCCGCCGTTAATAATGCCGAAGCCAAAACCGGCAGCGCCGCGTTTTTCGCGCCGCTTATCTGAACATTGCCATGAAGAGGGTTCCCTCCATTAATAACTATCTTATCCACTTATCTTCTCCTTGCTCTGATGACACGGGGTAATCCGGCATAATCCCTGCGCATTGCAACGTTGTCATAAAATCCGGATGCCTCAATAATCTCCCTGACAACTTTTTCCTGTTTAGCCCCAATTTCCAACAAAAGCCAACCATTTTTTTGCAGATAATCAACTGCCTGAAAAATAATTTTTTCGTAAAATTCCGTTCCTTTTTTTCCGGCCAGTAAGGCAATCTGAGGCTCATAATCTTTTACCCCTGTGGGAAGTTCAATGTATTCATCTTCCGGAATATACGGCGGATTGCATACGATGATATCAAAAATTCCGGAGTCAGGTTCAAACAAATCACCCTCACGGAAATCAATTTTATCCTGAAGATTACAAGTAACGGCGTTTTTCTTGGCGAGCGCCAAAGCAGCAAAGGAAATATCTGTAGCCGTAATTATAGCATTGGAAATTTCTTTGGCTAAAGCCAGGGCAATGGCGCCGCTGCCTGTGCCGATATCCAGAATTCTGATTTCCGTAGAGTCTATTTTACGGCAAGCATTCAGAGCTTCCTCAACAATAATTTCCGTATCGGGGCGCGGAATCAAAACATCTTTATTCACTTCCAGAGAAAATGTCCAAAAATCCTTTCGGCCTCTGATGTAGGCCACTGGCTCCGACTTTAGTCTTCTGGCAATAAGCGTTCTGTATCCGGCAAGCTGTTTTTCGGTCAGGATTAAATCCGGATTTTTGAGAAATTCCAGCCGGTCACACCCGAGACAAAAAGCCAGCAGCACTTCCGCGTCGAGACGGGCAGTAGGAATATATGCAGCTTCAAGAGCTTTTGTGGACTCATTGAGAATATCGCGAACGGTCATGACATTGTTTCCAAACTGCTGTCTATGTAGGCAGCTGAGCCCGGCGCATGCCGGGTATTATAGATTTCCATTGAGGCAACTTGAAAATAAAATGTTGCAAAAAAAATGTCAAGTGTTTATAAATCCAAGCTATCAATTTTTTTAAAAAAATCGACTTGCGAGGGATATAATTATGAAGCCGGGCGCAAGCCTCATGGAACGATTTGACGGCTGGTTTGTCAAACCGATAGAAAAATTAAAGGAAATGCCGGAAGGAGACGGGGGGTTTTTGGCCCTGTCCGCAGCGCTTTTTCTTTGCGAAAGATATTATCGCGCTCTGACGGATACGCTTTCCGGAAAACGCGACGACGAAACTTTTAAGATTGCAGCAGCACAGGATTTGGGGCTTCGTGTGGAGGATTTTAATTACTTCTGGATTGTTTATCGCAACGGAATGCAGCATCAGGGAACGCCAAAGAAATTCATCGATAAAAAAAATCAGATAAAATATTTCTTCCATATCTCTGATGAATTTGGGGGAATCCCTGAAATATACAAAATAAATGCCTATAAGCGGGAGATACGATTAAGCGTATGGAAATTCGCAGATCTTATTGTCAGCAAGTTTAAGAATAATCCGGAGGTGTTTCAAAAAGCCATCTCGCACACGTTCCCCGAAGTTAAATAAATTATTATTTCAAAGATTCGGCCTGATAGTGAGCGGATAATGCATCAAGCATTGCACTTATATTGCCGTTAATGAAACTGTCCAGGTCATAGCGGGTCAGATTAATGCGATGATCCGTTATTCTTCCCTGCGGGAAGTTGTAGGTGCGGATTCGCTCGCTACGGTCTCCACTGCCGACCTGACTTTTGCGCGCCTGTGCCTGTTCTGCATTCTGCTTTTGCACCATGGCATCCAGAAGTCTTGCCCTTAATACCTTCATGGCCTTGTTCTTATTTTTCAGCTGTGATTTTTCATCCTGACAGGTTACCACAAGGCCTGTAGGCAGATGAGTGATGCGGACAGCGGAATCTGTTGTGTTTACACTCTGGCCCCCATGACCGGTGGAACGGTACACATCGATGCGCAGTTCATTGGGATCAATGTTAACTTCCACTTCTTCCGCTTCCGGCATAATCGCCACGGTAACGGCTGAGGTGTGAATCCGGCCCTGGGCTTCCGTGACAGGAACCCGTTGAACGCGATGCACACCGCTTTCGTATTTCAGGCGGCTGTATGCGCCTTTTCCATCGATTTGCGCGATAATTTCCTTAAAGCCGCCGACACCGCCTGCGGGAGAACTGCTAACGATTTCAACGCGCCATCCCTGGGATTCGGCGTACTTTGCGTACATCCTAAACAGATCTCCGGCAAAAAGACCGGCCTCATCGCCTCCCGTACCCGCTCTGATTTCAAGGAAAACATTTTTATCGTCATTCGGGTCCTTGGGCAACAGCAGAATCTTGATTTTTTCTTCCAATTCATTTTTTTCCTTCTGTAATTGCGGCATTTCTTCCTTGACCATTGCCAGCAATTCTTCATCATTTTCCTTAAGCAAATCTGAATATTCATCGATTCGCGCTCTAATTTTTTCGTACTGGCGGATGGTTTCCACTAATTCCGTCAAATCAGCGTGTTCTTTGGCGAATTTCTGATACATGCCCTGTTTGGAGACGACTTTGGGATCGCTGAGTTGCCCCTCCAGTTCCCGGTAACGTATTTCGATATCGCGCAGTTTATCCAGTATAATTTCCATATTATCTCGTTTAATTAAAGAT
>CAYMWM010000074.1:0-16904 GCA_964394185.1 uncultured Smithella sp. | reverse complement strand
TGTTGGGATTTTCCGTGCCTTCCAGCCGCTTTTTGACTTCGCCAGTGATCGAGACACAGTATTCGGCGCGCAGTGAAGCTGCTGCCTGGCAGATATCGGCCGGTGTTGTATCCGGGTTGAAAACAATCTGGACAATACCGCTGCGATCACGAAGATGAATAAACAGCAGTCCGCCGTGATTCCGGTATGCGTCCACCCAGCCGCAAATTTGTATGATTTGGCCGAGATGTTCTAATGTAAGTTTTCCGCAAAAGACACGTTGGGAATAATTCATGATGGAAATCCTTTATAATAAAACTTAAAGTACAAAAATGTTTTGGTAACAAATTTGCGCGACAAACCATATCAAAATTGTACTTATGTTTCAAGGCATGAAATAAAAAACATGGACTTCGGCCTGGAATTTAAAACCTTCGGCACTTGACCTGCCCCCCCCGAATGCTATTGCTAAATATTAAATAAGAATTCAGCGGCGCCGCCGGCTGACCATTGACCAACCGTTTCGGGTTTAACCTGATAAGCAAATGGCAACTTCACAGAATTTGAGATATGTGCATCAACTTCAATAATGCCCGCTTTCTGTTTTAAAAAAGAAAGATTCCAATAAAACCAATTGTCTTTCATACTCATTCCTCTGAATTAAGTTTCTCGCATATTATTTTGGAAAAATAGTTGTAATTGTAATATGATTAGCGGGGATTAAAATGAACGAGGAACAAATCAAATCGGAAGAAAATGTGGTCGAGAAAGAGCGGCAGGAGACAAAAGAGCCATCGCTCTATCGGGTTATTCTTCTTAACGATGACTATACCCCGATGGATTTTGTCGTCTATATCCTGGAAACGATATTCCACAAGTCACCCGCTGAGGCGACCCGAATCATGCTGAATGTCCACAAGCAGGGAGCCGGGATATGCGGTGTCTTTACAAGAGAGATAGCCGAAACAAAAGTGGCGGAGGTCCACGAGATTGCCGCCGAAAATAAATTTCCGCTGAAATGCACGATGGAGAAGGAATGATTAATAAAGAGTTGAATCTGCTGCTGGACGCCATTATCCGAGACGCAAAAAATCGTCGTCACGAGTATCTGACCGCCGAGCATATCCTGTACGCGCTCATCCATGATGAGGTAGGTATCGATATCATTACAGGCTGCGGCGGCGATGTCCTGAGGATTAGGGAAACCATCGAATCGTTTTTCGCAAAAAACATTCCTGTGCTGCCTGAGGGCAGTAAGGCGGACCCCGAACCCGCTATCGGATTTCACAGGATTATTCAGCGGGCGATAAATCATGTCCATTCCGCTGAAAAGGCGGAAGTTGAAGCGGGTGACCTGCTGGTGGCGCTTTACGGCGAAGCCGATTCCTATGCCGTGCATTTTCTTGAGCAGGAAGGTATTACACGTTTCGATGTGCTCAATTACATATCCCACGGTACCACGGGACATGACGAAGATGAACATCAGGAGCCACCGATGGAAGAACCGGCAGGCGAAGGACAGCAACCTCAGATGGAACCGAAACGGCCGGTGTCGAAGGATCCCCTGAAACTTTACACGGTCAACCTCATTGACAAGGCCGCGGCAGGAGATATAGACCCGCTGGTGGGTCGCGTTGCGGAGCTTGAACGCACCATACAGGTCCTTTGCCGCCGCCGCAAAAACAATATCGTGTTCGTGGGAGAACCGGGCGTAGGCAAAACCGCGCTGGTGGAAGGGCTCGCGCTCAATATTTTTAAGGGAGCCGTGCCCGCATTGCTGAAGGATACAACTATTTACGCGCTGGACATGGGAGCGTTGCTTGCGGGCACCAAATACCGGGGTGATTTTGAGGCGCGGCTGAAGGCCACGATAAAAGAACTTGAAAAGATTCCTGGAGTTATCCTTTTTATTGATGAGATTCATACGGTGGTCGGAGCCGGGGCGACCAGCGGCGGTTCAATGGATGCCTCGAATATCCTGAAACCGGAGCTGAATTCCGGCAGGTTGCGCTGCATCGGCGCGACCACCTACGAAGAATTCAAAAATAATTTCGAGAAGGACCGCGCTCTTTCGAGGCGGTTCCAGAAAATAGAAATCTTCGAGCCGGGCATCGAGGAAACCATCGATATATTAAAAGGCCTGCGTTCCTACTATGAAGATTTCCACGGCGTGAGTTATACGGATGGCGCCATCAAGGCCGCGGTCGAACTCTCGGCAAAATACATCAACGATAAATATATGCCGGACAAGGCCATCGACGTCATCGATGAAGCAGGCGCGACAAAAAAACTGGCGGCTGCGGGCAAAAGCAAACCCGTTGTCGGCGTGAAGGAAATCGGCAACATTGTCGCACATATTGCCAAAATACCTTCCGTGAATATATCGGCTTCGGACATGGAGAAGCTCAAGGATCTGGAGGCGGAACTCAAACAATCTGTCTTCGGACAGGACAGCGCGATTCATACGATGGTCTCTGCTATCAAGAGATCACGCGCGGGGCTGGCTACTCCCGAGAGGCCGATAGGGGCATTTCTCTTCACGGGGCCTACCGGTGTCGGCAAGACCGAGGTGTCGAAGCAGATGGCAAACGTGCTTGGCGTAAAATTCATCCGCTTCGATATGAGCGAATACATGGAGAAACACGCCGTGGCGAGGCTCATCGGCGCTCCTCCGGGATATGTCGGTTTTGACCAGGGCGGCCAGCTGACGGACGCCATCAGAAAGCATCCCTACTCGGTTCTGCTGCTGGATGAAATAGAAAAAGCGCATCCCGATATATTCAGCATATTGTTGCAGGTGATGGATTACTCCACTTTGACGGACAACAACGGGAAGAAAGCGGATTTCAGGAATGTTATTCTTATCATGACCTCCAATGCCGGCGCGAAGGAAATGGACCGCGAAACGATAGGATTCGGCGACAGGAAAGATGATGGAGGATCAAAGGGCAACGAAGCGATTAAGAAACTCTTTAATCCTGAATTCCGCAACCGTCTCGACGCAATCGTAAACTTCAATCCGCTTAAGCCGGAAATCATGAAAATGGTGGTCGACAAATTCCTGCAAGATCTCAGCAAACAGCTTGCAACGAAAAAGGTCAAACTGGAAGTAAGGGAAGCCGCTAAAGACTGGCTGGCCGCAAAGGGTTACGATGACAAGTTCGGGGCGAGGCCGCTGGTCAGGGTCATTCAGACGGAAATCAAGGACGCGCTTTCCGATGAACTGCTCTTCGGCAGGCTGAAAAAGGGCGGCGCCGTGACGGCCAACCTTAAAGACGGACAAATTGTATTCGAATATAACGATTGATTTTTCGTATCCGCATTTTACAAAACCGGTTTAAAAGCTAAATGCCCATCTATCGATTGACCAAAAAACTTGTTTTTCCCCCGCCCGAACTGGCGGAGGATGACGGCCTGCTTGCGGTCGGCGGAGACTTAAGCGTTGAGCGGCTGCTGCTGGCCTATTCCATGGGAATTTTCCCGTGGTATTCCGACGGGGAGCCCATTCTCTGGTGGTCGCCTGATCCCCGCCTCGTCCTGATTCCAAATGAGCTGAAGGTTTCACACACGCTGCGGCAGACTATCAGAAAGCAGAAGTTTCGCGTGACAACCAACGAAGCCTTTGAAGATGTCATCCGCAGTTGCGCGACGATCAGGAGAAAAGGGCAGAAGGGAACCTGGATAACCGAAGAGATGATTAAAGCCTACATCAGGCTGCATAAAGCCGGTTATGCCCACTCGGTCGAGTCGTGGGACGGTGACGAACTTGCCGGCGGCTTTTACGGTGTTATCATGGGCAGGGCATATTTTGGCGAATCCATGTTCGCGAAAAAAAGCGATGCCTCGAAGGTCGCCTTTGCCGTGTACGCGGAAATGCTCGCGCAAAAGGGTTTTGAACTCATAGACTGCCAGGTGACAACGGAGCATATGAAAAGATTCGGCGCGAAGGAAATCCCCCGTTCCGGATTTATTCAACATCTTCAAAAAGCATTGAAGGATACGTAAATAACGGGTAAGATTCATTATAATTTACCATTCAATCCGTAAGGAATGTTGATTATGAGACATATGAAAATTAGCATTATCATATTCCGGAAATTAACAGCTGTGGTTTTTCTTTTGAGTGTCTGCGCGTTATCCACCGGATGCGCGACAATGTTCTTGAATGACGGCATTTCCAAAGGAGTCCTGAAGAACCACTACGATAAAAACAAATTCTGTGTGCCGGAAGAATCCCGATTTTGCCATCCCACGATGGAGAAGGGATACTTCAAAGGCATCACGAAGCGCTTTGGCAGGCAATACTATACCTATGTTGTGCCTGACGTCTTCACCAAATCTTTGGAAGATGACGGCCTGGAAATTACCCTGCCGGTATCACCGGATAATAAACGCGCCAGTATCAAAATGGTCGATGCTGTCGAAAAGAACGATAAGGTCGTCTATGTCATCTTCTATGACCGAAATATTTATAAGGATGACCCGAGCCGGCAGGAGCAAATTCCGGCATGGGAATGCTCATCAGGCAATCCGTTCAGGGAAGTCTCGGATATAGCGGTTTCGCCTGATTATCCCACGCTAATTTTTATCGGCATACCCGAATTGAGTTCCGGCGCCCAAATTCGCGCCGGCATTAGGATGAATATTGCCGAGCTGTCCAATGTCGCTGAGGAGTTGAAAAAATACATGTGCGTAAAATGCCCCCAAACAGGATTTACCCTCGCAACGTCCATACAGCCGGAGGCAAGCCGTGACGACGCCTGCCAGTTGTGGTACTGGTCTGAAATTTATGAATCCAATTCCTATAGGTCCATGTCGGCCGCGGGCTATAATACTTTGCGTGTTCTCGGACATCTGGTAACCGTTCCGTTCGATATTCTGACATCGCCCATTCAGCTGACAGCCTATATTCTGCTGGGGCCGGAGTATAGGCACAAAATCAGCGGACAATAGGCTGAGGCTGTTTATAAACACCCATCTGCAGCGTTGCGTTCCGTTCGCGTCGTTGCGACCTACGAAAAATAGGCCTCACTCCTCGATACTCGTGCTTGCATCTGAGTATTTCTAAACAGCCCCGGGATTATGCGGTTAAACGCTCATCTTCACAGTCTACCGAGGCTATGGCCGGGATTGCGCTGCAAAACGCATTGCGAATCCTGTTCAGATCACACCCTTTCTTTTGGCATCCCTCCAGGACATTTTCATTATCCAGATGACAAAGTTAGGGCTGATGCGGTGCAGGACCCACAGGATTTTCGCCAAAAGCGTCACGACAATAAATGCCTTGTTGCGTTCGACACCCCGCAGTATCACCCTGGCGCATTTTTCAGGCGTTATGCCGATCCAGTCGGGCAGCTGCGCGAGTGCCTTTTCCCTGTCGATGTTTATCATCTTGGAATCCCTGAAAATGGCGGTTTTGATATAGGCCGGACACACCGCGCTGACTTTGACGCCGTAATCAGCCCCCTCTATCCTGAGCGCGTTGGAGAGGCCGACCACGCCGTACTTGCTGGCCGCGTAACTTGCGGTGGAAGGGATCGGCACCAGTCCCTCGATGGAGGCGGTATTGATAATATGCCCGAAGCCCTGTTTCATCATGATGGGGTAAGCAACAGATGCGCCGTGCACAACGCCGTATAGATTGACGTCGATGACTTTGCGCCAATCATCTATCGAGAAATCTTTAGCCGGGCCTCCGATGCCGATACCGGCGTTGTTGAAGATGTAATCAATCCGCCCGTGAGCAGCGACGGTATCGTCGATATTTTTTTTCACGGCGTCATAATCGGAAACATCGAGTGCCGACGCGGTGACTTTGCCGTTTGCCCCGGCAATGCCCCGGGCGACTTCTTCTATCCGCTTTGCATTGACGTCGCTTATCACCACATGCGCGCCCCGCCTCGCCAGCTCTTCGGCCAGCCCTTTGCCGATACCGGAACCCGCGCCGGTAACAATTGCCACTTTTCCGCTGAAAATGTTCATTGCCGCTCCTTATCCGTCATGACAAAACGGGGAAATGAAATTTATGATTGGCGTGAAAGCCGGTGTGCCTTCATTCTTTATAGCACAAGTCGCGTTATCGTTCAGCTTTTTTTGATGGTTTCCCGCCCCGCGTATCACCGCCGGAACACCGGCCAAGATTCTCTTGACATAAAAAATTGTGTTTCCTATACTTCCCCAAACTTTTTTGAAAGGCGAAAAAAATGAAAAAGAAAAACGCACAATGTCCCGGTAAAATGAAATATCTGGCCGGTAAAAGGATTCTTCCCAGGCCGATTACGGCCAAAACCAGTATCGTACAATTAATCGACAATATAGATGCCTATAACGGCGGTAGATTGAGAGCCGCCTGCCAGTTGCTGAAAGATAAATATTCCAAGAACGATGTTACCGTAGGCATGAGTCTGGCCGGGGCGCTGACTCCGGCGGGTCTGGGACCTTCCGCCATCATCCCGCTGATGAATCACGGCTTTGTGGACTGGATAACCGCGACCGGCGCGAACATGTACCACGACCTGCATTTTGCCTTCAATCTACCCATGCACCGGGGCTCCCACATGGTCGATGACGTTGATTTGCGCGACAAGGGCGTGACCCGAATCTACGATATTCTGTTCGATTATGAAGACGTCCTGATGGAAACAGACCGCCGCCTGAGAAAAATAATGCTCAGGCCGGAGTTTCAAAAGGAAATGGGCACCCGCGAATTCTATCATCTCCTCGGCAAGGTGATGAACGAATATGAAAAGAAAAACAAACTGGGCGAAGTCTGCATCCTCGCCGCCGCTTACCGGAACGGCATTCCCGTTTTCACATCCTCGCCGGGCGATTCCACCATCGGCATGAATGTCGCAGGCCTTGAGCTGCTGGCCCAGAGCGCGGGACTGCTGGATAAATTCAAGCTCAAAATCAATCCGAGCATTGATGTCAACGATTCCACCGCCATCATTCTGAACGCCAAGCGTTACGAAAAAGGGAAAACCGGCGTCATCCTTGTCGGCGGCGGCAGTCCCAAAAACTTCATGCTCCAGACGGAACCGCAGATTCAGGAAGTCCTCATGATTCCCGAAGTGGGACAGGATTACGATATCAATATCACCGACGCCAGACCCGATACGGGAGGCCTGTCGGGCGCACCGCCGAGCGAGGCGGCAAGCTGGGGCAAGATAGACCCCACAAAACTCGAAGAAGCCGTCACGGCCTATGTCGATGTCACGGTGGCGCTGCCGCTTATGGTCGCTTATGTTCTGCAATCGACCAAACCCCGGAAGCTCAAAAGGCTCTATGACCGGGGCGCGGAACTGCACAAGAAACTGGTTGCCTCCTATTTGGAAAACAACAAGGAAGTAGGCGAACTCACGAGCTTAATGAAAAAGCTCTAGGCCGGGCTTTTAAAAAACACAGCAGACTAAGTTCGGTCGAGTCTTTTCGACTCGACCGTTCAATTTAATCGGTTAGTACGGGTCTTCAGACCCGCAATTTGTAGGGAACGGTTTCAAACCGTTCCGGTTTATTCTGTCCCCCTTTGGAGGGGGCAAGGGGGAGGATGAAATTTAAAAGCATCATTAAAGAACTTCCACCTCCGTCACTTCGTGACACCTCCGCCAGCGGAGGACAACTTTTGTGGGATTGAACCCACATAGAGACGATTCTTACACACTATGGGACTGTTTAAAAATGTTTAGATGCGAGGCGCGCGAAGCATTGGAAGTGAGGCGTACTTTTAGTGTACGCCGCAACGCCTCAAGGCTGAAGCGCAACAAAGCAGATGAGCGTTTTTCAACAGTCCCACATGGAGTTTATATATGAAAAACAAATTTTCCCCTTTAATCAAACAGCATGGAACGCCCCTGTTCATTCTGGATCACAACAAGCTGCGGCGCAATTACCGGACATTCCGGAAAAATCTTCCCCGGGTTCAATGCTATTACGCGGTAAAGGCCAACACGCATCCCGAAATCATCAAAACCCTCTTTCTGGAAGGTTCGAGCTTCGACGTCGCCTCGTACAACGAATTCATGCAGGTTTATGAATACATCAAGCATTACGAGGAAAAGGATAAGGACTTTTTCATCTGGGACAAGATTATCTTCTCCAACACCATCAAGGACAGGCACACGCTGGCCAAAATAAAAAAATACCGTCCCCTCGTCACCTACGACAACTATGATGAACTCAAAAAGATAAAAGCCCACTGCAATACAGCCGGTCTGATTCTCAGGCTCAAGGTGCCGGACACGGGTTCGCAGGTCGAGATGAGCTCGAAATTCGGGGCGGAGCCGGGCGATGCCGCCTTGCTTATCCGCCAGGCGTATGACGTGGGCCTCACAGTGGAAGGCTTGAGCTTTCATGTGGGAAGCCAGTGCACGAATTTTGATAACTATACATCGGCGCTCGCCATCACGTCCGAAATCCTCAACAACGCGCGGGACAAGGGATACAACCTGAAAATCGTCGACATCGGCGGCGGGTTCCCCGTACCCTACGATTCGCAGGTTCCCGAATTCGAAAAACTGGGACGCCTCATCAATTCCGAATGCCAGAGACTCTTCCCCCCGGATGTGGAACTCATCGCGGAACCCGGAAGATTCATCGTCGCCACCGCTGCGACGCTCATTACCGAAATCATCGGCAAATCCCGGCGGGAGGGCAAGATTTTCTATTACATCAATGACGGCGTCTATCACACCTTCTCCGGCGTCATCTACGACCACTGGATTCCCAACTTCAGCGCGTTCAAAAAAGGAAAGGAAGAAGTATGCGCGGTGGTCGGGCAGACCTGCGACAGTTTCGACAAAGTGTCGCTTTCCATCGAACTGCCGGGCAATCTGGAAATCGGCGACTGCCTGCTGACGGAAAATATCGGCGCATACAGCACCGCCTCATCCACGCTATTCAACGGCTTCCACGGCGCACAGATTATTCATACGAATTTGAAGCGGTAACTCTGAGGGGCTGTTGAAAAAGGCATATCTGCGGTGTTGCGCTTCAGCCTTGAGGCGTTGCGACGTACGAACAAGTACGCCTCACTTCCAAGGCTTCGCGCGCCTTGCATCTGTACCTTTTTGAACAGCCCCTAAACAAGGGGTTTTACAACAGTCCCGCTTACCCCAATTTTCTATTTTTTTCTTGCATTACATTCGGTTAAGTAATAAAAAACTTTATCCCCCAAAATGCAGAGGGTAATGATAGTTACTTTTGGTTCTGCGTGTTTTATTAAAATAAGTTTGGGAAAAAGAATAGCGGCTGCAACTCATATTTCAGGACACTATTTACTCTAGTTTCAGGTGGTATAACTGTCCCAACAATAGAAGCAGCGCTTAAAGAACTTTTTGGATATACGCAAGTGTTCGAAAAATGTTTAAAAGAAAATATTAAAATTAATGATGAACAGATTAAAATAATAAAAGAAGAATAGATAACAAAACGCCGTGCCAATAAAGTTACTCTATTTCTTTCAGCTCTCGGAAGAATATTTTCAAGCTTAAAGAATAATAGGACAATAATTTTAAGATAATAATTAATTTCTCAGAAATATTATTGAAGAAACATAAACATTATATTTTTATAAATGTGAGAGGTCTTTATTATGGCAGATAAATTTAGATTTAAAAGACATGCTACAGTTGGCGCGGCGGCGGCTGAGGAAGATGAGCAATTTCTACTAGAATGCTTTCATGATACTGGTGATATAGATATATTAAATAATTGTCAAGATCCCAAACGGATTGTAGTTGGTAGAACTGGTATAGGTAAAACTGCTTTATTAAAAATGTTCAAAGAGAAAAACGACGTTATTGAAATTGAACCAGAAAATCTTTCGTTTAATTACCTTGCAAACTCCTCTATTCTTCAATTTTTTTTAGAAGCAGGTGTAAAGCTAGACCTCTTTTTCAAATTATTATGGAGACATGTTTTTACGGTTGAATTAATTAAGAAAAGATACAACATATACAATGAAACAGCAAAACAAACTTTCTTCAATCGTATTCAAAATTTTATTTTTAATAATAAAAAAAAAGAGAAAGCAATCAATTATCTTTTACAATGGGGTGAGAAATTTTGGGAGCCTACAGAATATCGAATAAAAGAAATTACAGGACGTATTGAAAATAAATTAAAAGGAAGTGTTGACGCCCACATTGCGAAATCTGGATTTAATGCAAGCGCAGTAACAAAACTGAGTGAGGAAGAAAAAGTTGAAGTTGTTCAACGTGGTCAGGAGGTAATTAATGACATACAAATACGTGAACTAACTGATATTATGAATATTCTCGATGAAGATGTATTTGATAATCCCAGATATCGCTTATATATTATTATAGATAAACTTGACGAAAATTGGATCGAGGATAAATTTAGATATCAACTTATTCGAAGTCTTATTGAAACTATTCGCGATTTTCAAAGAGTTCATAATATAAAAATAATAGTAGCACTTCGCACAGACTTACTTGAAAGGGTTTTTCGTTTGACAAGAGACCTGGGCTTCCAAGAGGAAAAATACAGAAGTTTACTTTTATCATTAAAATGGAATGAAAGTCAACTTAAGGATCTACTTAATAAAAGAGTTAATTTTATGGTACGTCAAACATATACAAAACAACCTGTAGGATACAAAGATCTCCTTCCTTCTCAAATTGAGAAGAAGCCAGCCATTGAGTATATGATAAACCGAACTCTTTTAAGACCCAGGGAATTAATCCAATTTTTTAATGACTGTATAGATAAGGCAGAATCGTGTACAA
Organism: uncultured Smithella sp.; assembly: GCA_964394185.1. Taxonomy (GTDB): domain Bacteria; phylum Desulfobacterota; class Syntrophia; order Syntrophales; family Smithellaceae; genus Smithella. The sequence continues at coordinate 6,177 of CAYMWM010000074.1, read as the reverse complement.
CCATTAGTAAAAAAACGCTTCAAACAGCGGAGGGAGAATATTCAAAAAATCGTCTAAGAAGTCTTCAAGATGAGTGGATTGCTGATTATCCTACGCTTATAGATTTTTCTTTTATACTTAGAAAGAAACAATATTGTTTCCGTCTTGAAGATATGAATGATTTTGAATTACAAGATTTTTGTTTAAATTATACGACAAAATATCCAGAACGAACAGATGTGATGTCTAATCAGGCTAAACTTGCATCAGAGGGATTAATTCCTATATTCAGTTTTGTTACTTTTATTTTTCATGTTTTTTACAGAACAGGATTAGTCGGCTTGAAAACAGATACTTTTGAAAGTACTCAATGGTCGTATAAAGGTCCAACAACAATAGCAGCTGATACAATTGATGCAAAAACCCGAATTGAAATTCATCCAACATTCTGGCGTGTTTTCGGAGTTCGGGGGACATAACACTTAATTATCTCGACAGAGTGGTCAAAAATCTGGAGGGAAATGGGGTCGCATCATTAATCTTGACATTTCAATCAAATCTTTTCTGAAAATACGCGGACATCTGGGTTGTTGACCGGGTACGCATACCCGCAGGGAAGCGATAATAAATAATGCCGCTCTTTGCCGGTAAATTTCGTAGGATTATACAAAACTCCACTTTTTAGGGGCTGTTCAAATAACCTGAAGGGCGAGCGAACGTATAAAAAAATATCAGTTTTCCGATTTCAGAAGATACCTAACGGCGATATCCGCCATTTCATTGGTCAATCTTTCCTTTTCGATGCCGGTGTTGTTGAATTTGATTTGATGCATCATTTCTTCGGCGCATTTGAGTAACATGACCGCGGCCGCCTCGTAGTCTGTTACGCGGACATATTGGCTGTAAGTCCGCATGCGGGAAACCAGAAGCTCAATCTGTTTCTTTTCTTCCTTACGGCGGATGTCCTCTATTTCTTTATCCAGTAAGGCCATGGCCAGGATTTGTTTAAGCAGTTTATGGTTGACTTTGTATTCGGTGAGAATCTGATTGATAAACATATGCATGATGCTGTGCGCGTCTTTTTTGATATCGTCGGGATTATCGTAAATCTTGACTTCAAAATTTAGCAAAACCTTTTTGGAGATATTGCGGAAAATCCGTTCGATGATTTCGGTGAAGACCTCTTTTTTATTGTTGAAGTAACTGTAGAAGGTGCCCGCGGCAACATCGGCTTCCACCGCGATATGAAAAGCGTTCGTCCGGTAATATCCTTTTTCGGTGAATAATTTTGTCGCGGCTTTGACTATTTTTTCCTTGGTTTCGATTCCGCGTGTCTGTTTCGGAACACGGGCTTTATGGCCGGTTGAAGCAAATCCTGATTTCGCCATTTTTTTTAAACCTCTTTTTAAATAAAAATAAACAGGGAATTCTATATCTTATCAATGGCCTTTCTTTCAATGATTATTTTGTCCGTAAAAAATGTGACATGTTTATCACATTTTTCTTGACAGGTTTGAAAATAACCTGTATGTGAATATTAAAATCGACATTTTTCATATTAAAAAAGGTTTCATTTCAGCACAATAAACAGAGGTTTTATAGATTATCGGGGGGCTTTGTTTCCGAAATTGTTTTGTCCGCGAAAAATGTGAAATGTATATCACATTTATTCCGGCAGGATTGAAAATGACCCGTAGCGGAGCGTAGCACAGGCATTTTCGTATCAATAACGGTTTTGTTTTATTGCGGCAGCGGATGGTTTTATCTCTGAAAAATATGATATGTATATCATATTTTACCCGGAGCAGGCCGGGCACTAAAATCCTGCAAGCCGGTTCATGTTAGGAGGAAGATATGGAGAAGGAATCTGTCGGAAGAATTTGTGACGAAGAAATTATCCATTATCAGGATCTGGCGCGTCAGTACGCCAAAAAATCAATCACTCCGATTTTTGAAGGCGAGTATTCCGACGGCAATCTGACCCTGCTTCCGGAGAAACTCAAAACCGCCTTCGATATAGGGATTGCCGCCGCTCCCGACGAGTCGTTTTCCGGCTGTCAGTACGGCATCTGGGGCGGCGCGACGGACGAAACTGGTCTGATGCCGTCTCTGCTTCTTTTATCCGTCATCGCGGAAACCTGCGGCGGCGTGGCCATGTGCCTGCACGCGCAGGGCGTCGCTTCCAACCTGCTTCTTCAGGCGAAAAGGAAACTGCCTTTTACTTCCGCGAGGGCGGGGCTTTGTTTGCAGGAGGGGTTTTATCCTCCTTTTCCCCAAACAATAATCTCTCCCGATAAAGACGCGCCCGCGAAAATCGCGACCACAGCCGAACAGAAAAATGACCGGTATGTTATCAACGGATCCAAGTCATTCGTTTATTCGATGCATGATGTCGATGCCTACGTTGTTTTCGCGCGAACCGGCGGTAAATGGGGATGCTTTCTTGTTGAGGCCAGCGCTCCCGGCGTGGAAAGGAAGGATGTCGGCGCACGCACGGGGCTGCGTGCCTGTGTTGTAGAGGATGTGAATTTTAATAATGTGGAAATTTCACAAGATGCCCGCGTTGACGAAGGCGACGCCCGCGAACTGGTTGTTCGCGCCATGTACCTGAACTGGACAGGCATGGCGGCTGTGGCCGCGGGCATTGCCCGAGGCGCGCTTTCCGCGGCGCGCAAATACGCCGCGGAGCGTTACCAGGGCGGGAGGCAAATTGAGGAACATCCCGCGGTTAAGATGCTGATTGCCGGAGCGGAAGTCGCCGTCAACGCGGCGGAAGCGGCTATCTTCACATTGCATGACGGCGATATGGGGACATTGAAAAATCTGAAAAAATCGGCGTCCGTGAAATTATCGGTCATGGAGCTTTGTTCGCGGGCGGTGACCGATTGCCTCCAGACCTTCGGCGGTTACGGTTATATGGAAGATTACGGCATGGAAAAGCGTCTGCGGGATATAACCGTCCTGAAATCGGCATCGGGTTCTCCCACGTATCTCAAACAATTGATTTTTGATATCGGAAAGGAGGGCGCGCTATGAAAAAGTCTCTCGAAGAACGCGTTGAACAGCTTAAAATGAAAAATGCCACGGAGATGTTGAACGTTTTCGGCCGCCTGCTGGTGGATAACCGTGAAATGAGTTTCTGGGAACACGATACAAAAACGCTTTCGTGGGGCGTGCGCAGATGGCGGCGCAAAGCGCTCAGGTTCTCCCGCGAATATATCCGGCCTCTGGCGCCCGAGGCCGATCTTCATCCTCATGATTACGACCCCCGGCCGATATTGGCCGCCGCCGCCAGGCAGGGGTTTCAAACCCTTCTGCTTGTTCCGCCTTTTGGCAGAGCAAGCATGCTTCCATATTTTCGCGGCACCGCGTTGCAGGTGGCGGTGGTGGGCGAGGAATTCGCGACAGAATGCGGAGGATTGGCGCTTCTCCTTTTGGCGCACAATCTGGGAATCGTTCCGATTCTCCTTTCCGGAAGCCTGAGAAACATTTTTGGGCAGTTGATTCCTTTTTATTTTAAATCCCACGTGCTGGGCAGGCCGGATTGCATGGCTTTCGCCATCACCGAACCGGGCGCCGGTTCTGATGTGGAGGAAACCGAAGGTGGAGCGAAGGCGAAACTGGTGACGACGGCGAAGTACGATCCGGAAAGGAAAGGTTATCTCATCAACGGACGGAAATGTTTTATTTCGGACGGCGCGATCGCGAATAAGGTTACCGTTTACGCGAAGCTCGAAGATGAAGGCATTGAATCATGGACGTGCTTTTTGGTGGAAAGGGGCATGCCGGGGTTTTCCGTGGGACGCAGTGAACGCAAGATGGGACAAAGGGCGTCGGACGCCTCGGAGCTTATTTTCGACAATGTTTTTGTGCCGAAGAAAAATGTTGTGGGCAAGGTTCGGGCTGGCTGGGCCAACAACCGCAATGTGCTTAACTATTCACGTCCGGTTGTCGGCGCGATGGCTCTGGGGCACGGACGCGGCGCGTTTGAGCGCTGTCTGGAATTCTGCCGGAAAACCTCTCTGGGGCCCAAGCGTCTTATCGAATATCAGGATGTGCAGATAGAACTGGCGGATATGGCGATCAGCCTCTGGGCGGCGCGTGCCATGATCTGGCAGAGCTGCCGGCAGTTTCGGTGTTATCAGTCGGGTTCGGCTTCGGCCAAAGTATTCGCGTCCGACACGGCGTTCAAGGTCTGCAATCAGGCCATGGAGCTGATGGGGGATCAGGGTTACCTGCATAAAAACGGCGTTGAACGGGCCTGGCGCGATTCGCGCCTTACACAGATTTATGAAGGAACAAATCAGATCAACAGGCTGGCGTTATTCGAACACCATTTAAGCACCGATTTCAGCATGACCCCGGCATAGGAATATCGCTTATGACGAAAAGCATTTTTATCACAGGCGCGTCGGCGGGCATCGGTAAAGCGACAGCTCTTCTTTTTGCCGCTAAAGGGTGGTTTGTCGGCGCTGCCGATGTGAATGCCGCCGGTCTGGAAGAGCTTGGCAAAAGCGCGAAAGGCAAAATAGGCTTTGCCGCGCTTCTTGATGTGACAGACGCGGAAAAGGTGTCGCCAGTACTGAATGATTTTACCGCCGCCGCCGGGGGAAGGATGGATGTGCTGCTCAACAACGCGGGCATTCTTCGAACCGGTCATTTTGAAGATATTTCTCTTCGGGATCACCGGGCCATTCTTGATATCAACGCGGGAGGAATGATGAATTGTACGTATCATGCCTTCCCGTACCTGAAAAACACCGCGGACTCACGGGTCATCAATATGGCTTCTGTCGCGTCCATTATCGGAGCGCCGACAGAAGCGACCTACGCCGCGTCGAAGTTCTGGGTGAGAGGATTTACTGAGGCGCTGCATGTCGAATGGAAACGGTACGGCATACATGTTTGCGATATCATGCCCTGCTTTGTGAACACGCCGATGGTCGAAACGAATCCGGGCAAATTTGTCAATAGTGTCGGCGTTTATATAACGGCCCGGAAAGTCGCGGACACGGTCTGGAAGGCAGTGCATCGCAAACGTCTCCACTGGTTAATCGATAGACCTCATAACCGGCTTTATTACCGGTTTAGAAGTTTTGTCCCCTACCAGATGGAAAAATTTGTATTGAGAAAGATGGCCGGGTTATGAATAAATCCAAATCTGTCATGCAATTTCAGGGCATAAATTTGCAGAACTTCAGGTTTGAGGATCTGCTGAATCTCAATCGAAAACAGCTCATGGAGTTGTTCTTTCAGCTTGAGGCTCCCTCCATGTCGGAGATGAGAGGGGAATATCGCGCCTTTCTGCTCGACAGCGGGCACATCGTCAACATGTTTTTAGCCAGACTTTATCTTCATTTTACCTGGGGTAACTGGCAGCACAAAGCCTTTGAACCGTTGGATCGGGCGCACGGTCATGGTTACAACACTTTTATTGCGACGCAATCAAAACTTTATGAGAATTATTTTGCGGCCGTTTTCATGAAGATTGCGGGTCTTGCGTGTTCTTTGTTCCGGTTGAACAATCCCCGGAGAATGGCCCGTATCATGCTTAATAAAACATCCATTGTTGTTTCTGTTTTTGACGGCCGTCCGTCGTTTCAGCTTAGCTATCGGGACTACAACACTTTTTTTACCAACACCATGACCGATGAAGTGCGTAAGGTGAATGACAATCTCTTCCTGGGTATCGGAAGGTTGACGGTTACGTTCGGCAAATTCAATCCGATGCCTTTTGTGATGATAGGTCCGCCTGACCCGTGGGTCGGCCCCGACATTGAATACGCTGACAAATGACGCGTTTGGGGAAAATGCTTTGGAAATATCAGGATAAAATATTTTAATGCGAGGAGAAATCAGATGAGAGATGTTTACATTATTGGCGTCGGTATGACGCCGTTCGGAAAACACATGGAGAAAAACATGAAGACCCTGGCGGCTGAGGCGGTCAATGCTTCGCTTCAGCACGCGGGTTTGACCAGAGAAGCGATACAGACAGCCGTTGTCGGCAACGCTTATCAGGGTATTGTAACCGGTCAGGAATCGATTCGCGGGCAGGTCGTGCTTAGGGCGATGGGCATCGGCGATATCCCCGTGACCAATGTGGAGAACGCCTGTTGCTCATCCGCGACGGCATTACAGGTCGCGTGGATGGACGTGGCTCTGGGATTGCATGATGTCGGACTCGTGCTGGGCATG